>JBAPRX010000473.1:0-20725 GCA_049281335.1 Promineifilaceae bacterium (SeqCode) | reverse complement strand
GGTGGTGATGCCGTCCAATGCGGAGGATGCGGTTGGGCTGCTGCGAAGTGCGCTGCGGGGGAATGATCCCACGATTTTCTTTGAACACCGTGCTTTGCTGGACGCGACCTGGGCCAGACGGCCGTATCCGGGCGATGGTTATATGCTGCCGTTGGGAAAGGGGAGACTGCTCTCAACGGGGGATGATTTGACGATTGTGACCTGGGGGGCGATGGTGGAACGGTGCGAAACGGCAATCGAACAGGTAGATGCCTCTGTTGACCTGATTGACCTGCGAACGATGATGCCCTGGGACAAGGAAGCGGTGCTGGCGTCGGTTCGCAAAACGTCGAAGGTGTTGATCGTTCACGAGGATATTGGGCCGCTCGGTTTTGGGGCGGAGGTTGCGGCAACGATTGCCCAAGAAGCGTTTATGGATTTGGATGGGCCGGTTGAGCGGTTGGCGACCCCAGCCGTACCGGTTCCGTTCAATGTCGGGCTGATGCACGCGGTTGTTCCCACCATTGAAGCTATTCGGGAGCGAGCAGAAGGGTTACTGGCGTTTTAATGCGTCATGCGTAAAACGCAAGAATTGAGGAAACGCCTCTAGCGTCAGAGGTGCAATGCACTGCTCGGCAGGTTTTGGTGGTGCGCGTTTTGACAGGCAGTGCAACGCACCAGTGAAATTGTTTTTATGGGGTGCGGACGAAGGGTAAGTAAGTCAGGTAGTCGGGTGGCGGCGGGGGGGATTCGGCCGTTTCCACCGCCACAAATGAGAGCTTGATTCGGGCCTGGGCGGAGGTTGTGTCGTCGCCCAGGAAGATGAAGTTGGGGGTTTCGTAGGGGTCTATGGAGCCGGAGAAGTTGGTGTAATCGCGTAAACGGCCGGTTAGAATCGTCGAACTGCCGACGGTCAGGGTGTAGGTATCACTGAATACAGCCAGATGATAGGTTTGGAGGCTGGTTGTGGTGCTGTAGGCTGCCCCCTCGGCGTGGGTGAAGAGGTCGCCGGGGTCATTGGCGTCATCATCCTGCACCCATATCTCATTTTCCCAGAAGGCCATCTCAATCCCTTTGCTGTCGTCGCCAAGAATAATGACGCTAAAACCGGCGCGATTGTTGTTGGCGTGGGACTCTGATTCGACCTGGGCAGTGAAGGTCAGGGTATAGCCAGTGGTGCGGTTCAGTACCGGAATATCAGCGTTGGTGTCGTGGTCATTAAAATATCCCGCATAGGCGCCATCGTTGACGATGGTCGTGTCTAAGGTGGTGACGCCGCTGCTGGCGCTGTTGGTGGCGGAGCCAGGTGGGAGATTGAGGTAAAGGAGCGACCCCTGACTGTTGGGCGTGCCGCCCAGGGCACCATCGTAAAGGGTGTAGGTTGTTGTGGCAAGGAGCGTCCTGGCCGGTTCCACAACTTTGTCATCCGGGGCGATTGTTCGGGCTTCGGCCGTTTCTGCCATCCCCAGAAAAGCGACCCAAACCATAACGGCCGCTATAGAAAAAAGGACTAGTCCTGCGAACACACTTAATTTTGTTTTCATTCGACGATCCTTTAGGAAAATGTTTCCAGATCTGCTCAGAATGAGCTATACTTGATACCAGTTTCTCGTAGTTCAGGAAAGATACGGGTCGTATGAAATATTATCAGCCTGCTGAGTTCTGGCAAGGTTTCTGATTGGAGTAAGTCTTCAGATCGGAACCTGTTTTCAGTTCGCTTTTATGGCGTCGATCCTATTAATATAGTCTGGGAGTGTTAGCCTATGAAACGGCATATATCTGTTTTGTTACTGTTTGCTTTGTTCCTTCTCACAGGGGTAGGCGGCCTTACCGGAGTAGGTGGCCTTACCGGAGTAGGCGTCGTCTTTGCCTCACCACCGCTCCAAACGGGAGCGGCCGATCTGAATGTCTCGAATCTATCTTGGCCGAGAGAAGTGAGTCCGGGTGACGAAGTTGTCATTGACATCAATTACGAGAATATAGGCGGGGCGGCATTTTCCGAGACGGCCGTTACAGCCTTTAATTTGATGCTTATGACGCCGGGAGAGGGTGGCAAGCCAGTTGGACAGCCGTTTATAGGTCAACTCAATGCAGCCGGTCTTGCGCCCGGAGATGGGAGAATCACCACAGCAACCCTGACCGCGCCTCAGGCCGGGACGTACACTATTGTCGTAACCGTCGCAGGGGTCGAAGGGGAAATAAACGTTGCCAATAACAATCACAGCGAAACCTTTGAAGTCACCAGCCCCCTGCCGCCAGAGTTTATTAACTTGTTTGCCGGGCTGGGGATGTTTGCGGCCGTTATGGCAATTGTGGCCGTCGGTACCGAAGTGATTGTGGATTCGGTGCGGGTCTTGTTGGGGCTTAAACGAAAGGTGACAGCCACCGAAGCGCTCGACAAATTACAGGATCAACTACCAGGCCAACTGGCCGATCTGGGTGTTTCCGCCCCGAAGCTGGAGGAGTTTAAGGGGCAGGTCAAAGAGCTAAAAGCCATTTTACAGACGCCCGTTGACGTGGCGGAAACTGCGATCCTGATCCGGCAGGGCGCTCTGGGCAAATTATTGCTGGAACAGTTGGTACATCCAGTTTTGACCCGGCTGGCCGATGAACTGACCAATGAATCAAACTGGCCCAGAGGCAAAAAGGCGCTGGCGAAGCAGATTAAGGATGAAATAGGAACCGAGCAGATTGTCGAAGTCATTGAGGTGCTGTTGGAGAAGAAGAGCAGTACCAATCTGCTGGAAGACCTGTTAACAGAGCTTAAACTGGACGGAAAAACGCTAAAAGAGCATCTGGACACGGAACTCCAGAGCTTTATTGATCAGGTTGTGGCCTCTTTTAAGGAGCAAACGGCCGTATTGCTGGATGAGGTGCCTGTTTCAGTGACCGGATGGCTGTCTGATTGGATGGTACGCATCCAGTTGTCGGCTTATTTTCGGGAGGGGCTGGAAACGGCCATTGAAACGATTCTCAACACCCAGGTAGGTAATCTGAAAACAAGCTTAAACCGGCTGCAACCTCGAATGGTCTACGAATGGTTAAAAGATGTCACGGGGACGCTCAATCGTATTGTTGGCGAACTGGCGAAAATAAGTAAGACGCAGGGGTCAGAAGCAGCAGCCGACTGGTTGGCCCAGCAAGGACAAACCCTCATCGCGCAGGGCAGCCGGGAAGTCATGGGGCAGTTTGACAATGAACTTCGGCCGTTTTTGGAATCCTTCGGTTTAACTGGGACAGCTATTAATAGAGCCAGGGATGCTTTAAACAAGGGCGTTGGGTATCTCAGCAGCCAGGCCCAAGCCTCAACATCGCTGTATGTTTCCAGCCTGAAAGAACTGCTGCTTTCGGTTGAGGAACGGCGAATCCAAATGCAAAGTCCTCTCCGTAAGTTCTGGCGGTATCTTCGTAACTCGTCCTTTCCGGTCAGTGTCACCCTTGTTGCAATCCTGGTTTCGGCAGTAGGCATTGCGCTTGGTTCCTGGTTGGTCGGAAAAGGTCTGGTTGGACTTGGTTGGGCAGTCATTTTCCTTCCCACCGTCCTGTCCATAGCCGTTGCCACAATCGGATATGGATTAATTTTGGAGGAAGCGAATGCCAGATTAACCATTAAGCAAAATACAATAAACCAGACAACCTTTGATTGGCTGGTTAGCATGACTGCGCTAAAGACGGATCAAAATTGGAAAGCGCAAATTTTGAGAAGTTGGTTGGAACAAAAAAGTCTGGCCGAGGCAGCCAATGCAGGCGGTATTCGCCAACTGAAAGCCTATCGCTGGTTGACTTATTATCTGGACCATCCCAAAGAGTTCGTTGTGCGGGATAGGGGTGACAAAGAACGAGATCCAAAGCTGACAGACCCATTCGACAGCCTGTTGTATGGCATTGGCGACCTTATTTTTTCGGCGGAATCAGGCTGGAATTATCTCCTGGGACGGCCGAACAACGAGGGTAACGTCGAAGAGGAAATCAAAACCATCATTGACCAAATTGACAGAGGAGTGGCCGGAACAATGGTTGCGGCCGTGCTGCAAAAACGTTCCGACCAACACCGGGATGAGGAGGCTTCGCGGCTGCGCTGGCTGCGGGTTCTCGCCTTAGTCATTGGAGTTGTGCTGGCCTACCTATTGCAGATAGATGCGGCCGTCCTGCTTGATATTGTGATTCCTGGCGTGTCGGCCAAAATCAATATTCTATCTCTAACGATAGCTCCATTTAGCCCGGATATGCCCCTGACGGCCGGGATGGTTTTGACCGGGCTGGCAGCCAGCGCCGGTTCCGCCTTCTGGCATGACCAGTTAGACAGGCTCCAGGCTGCAAAACAGGGGGCTGAAGCGGCCGCCAAGCTGCTTCAGGACATTAAAGGCTCCGATCTGACGAAATAAACGAGAGTTTTTGAGGTGACAGTCACTTCAAGGCGGTTAGTATTGCCGCACCACCGCTATGCAAAGTGACTGTCACCTGAATCGTTGTTAAATATTGGCCTGTACGCTGTGGATGCCGGTTGCACCGCTGGGGCGGGAACCCATTGTTTCCTCAATTTGAGGCGTCCCGTCTGCCTCGGCACAACGTACTTCAAAGAGGTGTTCGCCTTCGGTGAAGGGCCATTCGTAACGCCAAATAACCCAGGTTGTTTCGGAGAGCGGCGAACGCAGTTCAGCATCTTCCCACGCACCACCATCTACTCGAACCTGTACCTGCGAAATCCCCCTTGCACCGGCAAAGGCAATGCCGCCGACCAGGACTTTGCGATCTCCCTGCCCATCTTCGCCGGCTGATTGAGCCACAACGGTGTCAATGACGGAGGTTGTTTTAACCTGAGCGACTTCATCCCAGTTACGTTCTACCCAATACCCCTCATGATATTCATCGGTTACTTCAATGCCGGTGATCCATTTAGGCTGCTTCATACCAAAACGGTCGGGAATCCAGACCCGCAGCGGGAAGCCATGATCATGGGGCAGCAGGTTGCCATCCCAGGCATAGCAAAACATGATGCGGCGGTCGGAGTTGATCAAGTCCAGAGCAATGGATTCGTAAAAACCGTCACCGGAAGTGATGAAGAGGTATTTTGCTCCATCCTGTACTCCGGCGTCGGCCAAAACATCCTGAACCGAAACGCCGGTCCATTGAGTAGTGCTGATCAGCCCGGTTCCGATACGGCCGGAAATACAACTCAGGGTGACATATTGGTCCATGGAATCATAATTCTGCTGGAAATCGTCCAACGTTAGCATGAGGGGGTTGTCAACCATGCCGGTGATTGGGAGTATCCAGCTCGCACCATCAATGACCGTCGGTTCGGTCTGGATGAACACTTCATAGTGATCTTTGACCGGGGTATATTCGGGGCGCGTTCCCGGCACAGGCGTAACAGGGTCGTCCGAGTTGGGGAATGGTTTGGGACTAGCCTCTTCTGAATTGTGAGCCATTGTAGCCGCTAACTCTTCATCCAGTCGGCGCTGCTCGGCCTGGGCCAAGATTTTGCCGATTCCGGCTCCGACGACGGTGATGAGGGCCGTTCCGGCCCCTAACTGGACCAGGAATTTTCGACGGCCGACCTGCCGGACAGAACCATCGCCTGCTGCGGCCGTTTCTTCCATTGGTTCGGCCAAACTGACTTCCGGCGCGAAGAGACGGCTGTAAGAAAAGCCTAGCAGCCATCCCCAAACGAGGAAAATGACCAGCAGCCAAACCAGGCTCAACAGGGGCAGCATGTCGGTTTGGGTGATGGCGAGGCTGATGCCGATAATCGGCAGGCCAAATAAGGCGCCGACGATTAGCCCGGCGGTGCGGCCGTTTGTAATTTTCTGGCGGCTCAAAATGACGAAAAAGACGGCCCCAAGGACAATGCCGATGCCAAGAAATTGGAGAATGGCGGAGATTCTTTCGGCCGTTTTTGCCAGATCAACCACACTCAACCCCAGGAGCCGCATGGCGGAGATCATGGAATCAATTCCAAAAGTGACCAGATCACCGGGCAAGACGCGGGTTACCCAGTTAAATAAATCGAAGGGGGTGAAGGGCGCACCGGCTGCCTGATTCGCCAGATACAACACGCCCATGAGAGCGGCCGTTAGCAAGCCACCAACGAGAGCACCCCAACCTGCTTTTTTTAGCATCTTCTGCCTCCTACTCAATTCAAGCAAATTAATCGTTCAGCTAAACTACCACGAGTTTAATAAGATAATAGCCTATTTTGTTCTAAAAGTTTAGGGGGTATTGCTTACGCAGGTCTTACAGCGTCGTTAAGAGGGCATAATAAACATGCTGCCTAATATCGGCCGTCTTGTAGGAGCAAGGGCGGCAGGGAGCGTAAAAAGACGGGGGTATTCGCCTCTTCATTGCGCGTGGACAGGAATTGCCACCAGTTTGTCACCTAAATGACCATCATGCTACAATCCTAGCATAAAATCGGCCGTTCGTTCAATAAGTTGTAGTTTGATTGTTTGGGTAGATAATAAGGGCTGGTCTGTTTATGAAAGGTGGAAGATTCCCCCCTGGTGTTGATTTGGATTTGAGAGGCTATGGAGAAACCCGGTCGGAATGACATGGGTGGGTTACGAGAGGCGAAGGATTTAGGAGAGATTCGTTGATTGCAGAAACGGCCGCAACGCTGCGGCAAAATATTCAGAAGGTTATTGTTGGAAAGGATGAGATTATTGAGCTGACGCTGGTGGCTTTGCTGTGTGAAGGCCACCTGTTGTTAGAGGATGTTCCGGGGACGGGTAAGACGACGCTGGCGAAGACGATTGCCAAATCGTTGGGCTGCTCGTTTCACCGTATCCAGTTTACGCCTGATCTGCTGCCTTCTGATGTCACAGGTATCTATTACTATAACCAGAAGATACAGGAGTTTGAGTTTCGGGCGGGGCCGATCTTTTCGCAGATTCTATTAGCGGATGAGATTAACCGGGCAACGCCTCGAACGCAGTCGGCGTTGTTGGAGGCGATGCAGGAACGACAGGCGACGGTTGATATTGCGACTCATATGCTGCCTCGGCCGTTTTTGGTGCTGGCAACCCAAAATCCGGTTGAACTGGAAGGGACTTTCCCCCTGCCTGAAGCGCAACTGGACCGTTTCCTGATGAAGATTGGCCTGGGTTATCCCACCGAAGAACAGGAAAATGATATTTTGCTGCGCTTTGAACGGCAAGACCCGCTGGATGAGTTGGACAGCGTTGCCAGCCCGGAAACGATTCTTGAGATGCAGCGTCAGGTGCGAGAGATACGGGTTGAAAGCTCGGTCCGACAGTATATTGTGAATGTGTGCCGGGCGACGCGGGTCCATGAAGATATTGAACTGGGGGCCAGCCCTAGAGCGACGATGGCCCTTTATCGCACCTGTCAGGCATTAGCGGCCGTTCGTGGTCGGGACTATGTGCTGCCGGATGATGTCAAGTTCCTGGCTCCCTTCGTCCTCACTCACCGGCTCATTATCGCGCCACAGACCCGCTTACGCGGCCGTCAGCCGGAAGATATTATTCGGGATGTGGTGAATACGGTCAGGGTTCCGGTGGAAGAGGGGTAGGAGGAGGCAAGGGGGCAAGAGGGCAAGTTGCAAATGGCAAGTGGGCAAGTTGCAAGAAGCAAGCGAGCAAGAGGCAAATGGCAAGGAGGCAAATGGGTAAGTTGCAAGAAGCAAGTGAGCAGGTGAGCAGGAATATTAATACGTCTTTGCGTCTTTGGGCGCATTCTTATGCGGTCTTTGGGTCTTTGCGTTAATTTTTTATTATGGACGAAGTTTATATCTTTACGAAGGAGAGTGAGGCGCGGCAGCAGCGGGAGGCGCGAAGTCGGCTCTTTCAGGCGATACGGGAAGGGAGACCGGTTCCTTTCGAGGAGATGGCGCGGGCCAGAGGGTTGATCGTTCGGGAACGGGAAAATTCCATTTTCAGCGACGCCTGGCTGCCGCTCGCTATCATCTTTACCGGCATTGGTCTAGTCGGCGACCGCAATCCTACCCTGCTGGCGCTTGGCATTGGGCTGTTTGTCATTTACGTCGTTGGTTCCTGGTGGAAAAAATCGGCTTTACTGGGAGTGACCTATGAACGGAGCTATGACCGCACCCACGCCTTTCCGGGCGAACCTATTAATCTGACACTGACCATCGCCAATCAAAAACCGCTCCCACTGACCTGGCTTCAATTTAAGGACGAGATACCGGTTGCGCCCGAAGGGGAAGAGGAGATTGCGGTTTTAGCCAGCGAACTTACGGGCAGTTATTTATTGCAAAACTCCCTGTCCATCAACAGTTATGAACGAACCCGCCGCCACGTAACGCTTCAATTTCCAAAGCGGGGTTTTTATACGATTGGGCCGGTGCGGTATATGTCGGGGGATATTTTTACTCTGTTTACCATCGAACAGCAGCATGCCTACCATGATACTCTGGTTATCTATCCGAAGGTTTGGCCGTTGGAGGAACTGCAACTACCCGCCAAAGAGATGTTTGGTGAGATTCAAGTGCGGCGCAGTCTGTTTACCGATCCAATTAAGACGCAGGGAATTCGAGATTACCAACCTCAGGACCGCTTTCGGGATGTTCATTGGAAAGCGACAGCCCGGCGCGGCAATCTACAAACAAAGGTGTATGATCCAACCTCAGGCATGACGGTGGTCGTTTTCCTGAACGTTGCTACCTATGAAAAGCATTGGATGGGCTTTGACCCGGATTTATTGGAACGGGCTGTCAGTGTGACGGCTTCGATTGCCAGTTTTTCGGCCGAACAGAAATGGGGCATCGGCGTTTATGCCAACGGCTCTGTGCCTGCTTCCGACCAGCCGATTCGGGTTCCACCGGGCCATTCACCGGAGCAGTTAATGCGAATATTAGAGGGGCTAGCGGCAGTCACCGAATTTGCAACCGGCTCAGTTGAGCTATTGATGCACCGCGAGAGCCGCCGCATCCCCTGGTCAGCCACGATGGTGCTGGTTACGGCCGTTGTGACACAAGAGATGCTGGTCACACTGGTGCGACTAAAGGAGGCCGGACGGCGGGTGGTGCTTATTTCGCTGGCCGATGATCCGCCACCCAACAACCTGCGCGGTATCCTGACCTATCATGTCCCACCCAATTTACCGGCTTTCCAAAAAGAACGTAGGAGCGGCAGCCTGACGGAAGCGGCCCTGAATATGGTTCCATCCCCAGAGAGGGAGATTACGGAAAACGAACTCGAAGCCGAACCGCTGCCTATTGCAGCCTTTCAACGGAAGAGCAATGGTTGAACAACCGACAATGACTGACAGCCAACCGGTCTGGCAAACTTTCCGCGACCCGTTAACGGCCGTCTGGCGGTTCTTCCGCCACGAGGTTCTTTACATCCTCTGGGCGTTGATGGAGATTTCGCTGCTGGCGCCGGTTTTTCTGATGGCCCTGCCCTGGGCCAAGTTCTGGTCGCCCGGAATTTTCACCCTCTGGCTGTTGTTGTTTATGCTCGTCCCCTTTAATCTGATTCGGGTAATGAGCCTGATTAATACGCCTAAAGACAGGCAGCGGCTCGTCCTGGTGGGAGGGCTGTTTATCGCCGTTCTGTTCAGTTTGCGGGCGCTGCTTTATGAACCAACCTCCCTGGTAGATTTTCATTGGCTGGGAGAATTTTTTATCCATACCGGCCAGCCGGAGAATCCACTCTGGGGGCGGGATGTGGCTGTCTTTGTTATCGTTTGCCTTACCTGGTGGCGGGGCATTTCGCTGGCCGGGCGCAGCATGGATATTGGGGATATTGGAGTGCGGTTTCGGTTTGTTTCCTTGTTCCTGGCTATTTTGGTGGGCGGAATTGCCGAATCTTTACTCCCACAACCGGTGACGCCCTTCGTGCTGCTCTTTTTCTTTTCCTCGCTCATGTCCATCGTGCTGACCCGTATTGAACAACTGGAAATGGACCACAGCGGCCGTTCCTTCCCTCTGGGGCCGCGTTGGGTGGCAGTTGTGGCGCTGGCCGCCTCTCTGGTTGTCTTTCTCATTGGTGTGCTGGCCGGATTCTTAGGAGGCACGACCATTGACGGCGTTGTTGGCTGGCTGGCCCCGCTTTGGCAGGCGCTCCACTTTCTGGCAACGGCCGTTTTAGGGATGATCAGTTATCTGAGTGTGCCGATTATTTTTGTGCTGGAATGGCTGCTGAAACTGCTTATTGGGCTGCTTGGTCCGGTGCTGCAACAGGCGTTCGATAACATCGAACTGTCAACCCCGGCCCCGGTCGTTGATTCCCAACAAGCGAACGAACTCATTAAAGCGACCGGTTCAGCAACGGTTTTGCCGCGTCAATTGATCACGGTTTTAGCCATGATCTTCTTTATTCTGCTCATTTCGCTGGCTTTCAGCCGCCTGCTTCGCTTTTTACGGCCGCCTTCTGAGATCGAGACAGAAACAGTCAGTCCACTAGGGAATTTGCCTGGTGGTGGGTTGGGATTCGGCCGTCGGCTGCTGAACCGGCTGGGATTCATGCGGCGGCGGCAGACAGCGGCTTCTATTCGCCGTATTTATCAGGATATGTGCAGCATGGCGGGCAGTCATGGGTATCCCCGGCTGGCGTCGGAAACGCCTTACGAATACCTCCCTACCCTGCGAGAAGCCTGGCCGGAGAATTCGGCCGATACCCATCTGGTGACAGAAGCCTATAACCGTGTGCGTTATGGAGAAATACCGGAAACTCAGAAAGAACTGGATGAGATTAAGGCTGCCTGGAAACGATTAGAGGCAATTGTTCCAGAGGCCGGACAGCCGAAGGACGATCTGAAAATCTATGCCATTAAGGAAAGTTAGCCAACAGCTTACCCGGCAAAGACGGTCATAAATCCGCTTCCTCTGCTTCAACTTTGCAGGAAACTTCGTTCCTGCGTTGATCGGCCGATTGGTCGTTGGGAATTAAGGATTCGATGCCTCATTGGGTTGGACCTTCTACAGGCGGAAGATTGTGCAAATAAGTATATATGGCTTCTAATTCTTCGTCGGTGAGGGCAGCCCTTACCATAGGCCAGGGCATCCTAGGTTCTGAGAAACCACTTGGCAGGGTGATTAATGGGACTTCACTGCCGTCTGGCCGAATACCGGTATTAAAGAAGGTCATAAAATCTGCCTCTGTCCACTGGGAAACAATTTTGGTCAGATTGGGGCCGGGTGTTGGACCGGGTTGGCCGTTTTCTACCCTGCCCTCTAACTGGGAGCCATGACAGTCCCGGCAGCCAATCACATCCACCAGGTATTTGCCGTAGGCAGATGGATCGGCCAGAGGTGGAGCCATCACGTGGCCAACCGGCTGCTGAGCGGTTCGAAAATCGACCAGGTTCGTAAAAATTGCGCCGAGCAGATTAAAATGGGTCTCTGGAGTGGGTTCACCGGTAGCAGGCTGGGAGCGAAGATAAGCAACGATGGCCTGGACATCCTCGTCACTCATATATTGAAGATCGTTTGAGGGCATTACCAGCAGCGAACGGCCGTCTTTATCCACTCCTTCCCGGATAGCGCGAATGACTTCTCCATCCGTCCAATCGGCGATATTGCCGGATGGGGTGAGATTTGGTGCATAAAGCGGACCAAGAGGCGGCATACCAAACTTCTTCCCGAAATTGCTGCCGGAGAGCGGAAGTTCGTTCACGGGAGTATGGCAACTGGCGCAGATGTTCGCCAGCTTTTCACCACGGGCGATTTCCCCTTCTGTTCCGGCTACCTGAATATCGGCGATTGGGTTGTCGTAATGCTGGTTCAGCTTGGAATAACCAATCAAAGCCAGGATCAGCAGCCCTGTCATAATAAGCGCCAGGAGGCCTGACAGGATCGTGCCAACCCATTTTAGCAAACGCCGCTTTGATTTCCAGGCGCGACTGGTTAAGAAAGCAAAAATCAGTATTAGAATAACAAGAACAGCGACTCCGACAATATCAAACATTAAAATGCCTCCTTACTTATTTCAAACTTTTCCTCGTGGCGGTGGAACAATTCCGAGCTGCTGGAGCAGCCCCATCTGGTCTAACATAATCCACGCTTCAACGATCCGCCCATCTGCAATACGGGCAAAGATAAACCCCCGCACCTCGACCCGCCTGCCGGTTGGTACGTTTCCCAAAAACGTTCCTTTATGTTTCCCCCGCAGCGTCCAAAGTACGGCCGACTTGTCCGCCTGTTCGATTTCCTCTTCAATAATGCAGTGAAGATCGGGAAAGGCAGCCCGGAGGGTGGCGATCATCTGCTTGATGCCCAACCGGTTAGCGGGCATACCCCAGCCCGGTATGCGAGTAATTGAGTCAACCGCCACCAGTTCATCCACAACAGCCAGATCGCCTTGATTAAAGGCCTGGTCAAACCATGTGTGAATGGGTGGTGAAACGGCCGACATGTGCTATCTCCTAAGAAGCAGCATGACGCCGATCATGAGCGGGGCAATATAGTGAAGCCAGGGGTAGTACATATTTTGTGGTCTGGTAATAGGCAGAATGACCAACCAGGCCAAATTCCAAAGAATGGTTGCCCAGCCTACCCATCCTGGCAAAAGCCCGCTACGAAGGATGGATGCCCCGAAAGCAGCCTGACCCAAAAAAGCCAGAACGATAAAAACCACAAAGGGGACCTCGCTCCCCTCGGTTCCATTGAGGAAAAAGGCTTCGGCCACGATTACAACGACCGCACTTATTAAAAATAACGCCATGCCCAAAGGCGCAAAAATCTTGTCCCCAGCCCCTACAAGAAGCTGTGCTAACAGCACTAGTCCCAGTGTTGCAACAAGGACGGCCGCCATAACCAGGCCCCTTTCCCAATACAGAAAGCTGTGGGTTTGGGCTACAGACCACTTCCAAATGGCTCTACCGGCATATAAGAGACCGCCTGGTAAGAAAGTCACACCGCTAAGAATCAGCAGCCAACCCGCAACGGTTTGTTCCGACATAATATCTATCCTTCCACCATGGATGGTGGGTTACCTGAGACTTTGCCAGCTCAACAAAATTAGAACAGTGCGGATAACGGCAAAGAGCGGCGGAATGGGGAGGGCAAAGCCCCACCAGAAGACTGCACCGGCGGGAATCAAAACCAGGGAGAGGATGGCGCCTGTCTTGTAACCCTCCCACAACAACCAGCCCGCCAACGCCTCAAGGATGCAGACCAGCAAAAATCCAGCCAGCAAGGGAACTGTTGTGGGAATACCAACTCGTTCAAACGGGCCTTTTCCATAGGCTGGAAAACCCATGACGTAAGGGATGTCACGGCCGTTCAGCAGATTGCCGATGGCGGGAATGCAAAATATGCCAAAACCCAAAGCGGTAAACCAGAGTAGGATCGCCGCCACTCGAAGCGGCATGGAAACTGTCATCATCCTAATTGCCTCGAACCGCACCAGCAATTAATGGGGACTTATCCCCAGTTGCAGTGCTTTCTATGTGTGCCTTAATGTTGGCAAGGTTTTTCTCCTCACCGCGTTGAAATGAGCGTTTGAGAATTGGTGAGAGTAATCGCAAGAAGCCGCGCGGGATAAGCGTCATGATCACGGTAAGGAGCGTGCCGCTACCTTGCTCTTTCACCTCTCCTCGTACCATCACATCCATGCCTTTGCCATTGGCATACACCTCCCAATCAACCGGACGGTTAATGTAGGTATATTCACAGGTCATGGGCGGACTCCCCTTCCAACCTGCCAAATATTTTGTGCCAACGACGATTGGGCCAGGTGTAAGCGCTTCCAATGAAAGCAGTCCATCGGGGTTCCATTTGAGTTCGTTTTCCAGATTGAAACAATAGTCGAAAACTTCCAAAAGGGGCCGTTGGATCAAAATTGAATTGATGAGCTTAATTCCCTTTGCTTGTGCAGCCATTTGAATTTCCCCTTCGTAATTCGAAACGTGATTTACTAAATCGCGCTGCCGTTTTTACTTATCGTGGTGGGCGGAAAACCCATGAAGTCTCCACGAAAACGATAGGCGATATCTGTACTTTACAATCCCCATTATGACGAAAACGATGAAAATTATCGTCCGTATACATACGTAGAAACATACGTATATTCCGGGTATCGGTTGAATTCGTGTTTAGGATATGGATTGAATGAATCGAGGAAATGAAATAGAAAACGGCCGTACATTGAGTACGGCCGTTAGTCAACAATCTTGCATTTACACAATTTAGTAGTCTAACTCCCGATCTATCACCCAACGGATGATCTGGGTGCGGCCGGAAAAGCCCAGTTTGGAGAGGATATTGGCGATATGCTTCTCGACGGTGCGCTTACTTAACACAAGTTCGGCCGCAATCTCGCCGTTGGATTTACCCTGAGCGACCAGCGCCGCAACTTCACGCTCCCGTGCTGTTAACGCCCCTAACCTTTCCCTGCTTTTCGGCGTCGCTCCTGAGGGGACCTGGAGCTGCCGAGCAATTTCCACGACTTGCTCAAGGGAGAGTTCGCTCCCAGCTATTTGTGCCGCCTGGAATTCGGCTTCTGTAAGCTGCTTACGAGCAAGACTAAGATAATGGTCAAACTCCATCCGTGTTGCTCGCCAGACCGATGCGGAGGGTTGTCCAGTAATAGCTGATGCTGCGGCGAGTAAGTGTATCCCAATAGCAAGTTGTTTTGTGGAAACGGCCGTTGCCCCAAAACCGATCAAACTTTCAACCATCCCGGCTCTGTTATGCTGCTCCTGGTGGATCGTCATACTATCATTGAATAAGCGATAAGCCTGTTCAATTTCTCCCAGGCGCAAGCAAACAAAACCGAGATTGGCGAACAACGAGGCTAGATCACGTTGGGCGCCAAGCTCACGCAAAAACTCCACTGAACGCTCATAAGTACGGGCGGCCTCGGCGTAATTCCGCTCCAGGCGTGACAAATCCCCTAATACGTTGAGTGTATGTGCGGTTCGGAACATATCGCCATCTTGACGGGCCAAAGTCAGGCTTTCATTCAATCGTTCTCTGGCGATTTCATAATATCCCAACTGGACTGCGTTTTCCCCCTGGGACAGCAAGCCCATTCCTAAATAGAAGGATGGCCCCGCCTGACGATAAAAGAGGATATTTTGCTCAATGAGATCAAATGCTGTTTGGTAGTCGCCTGTGATTCTGACCGCAGAGGCCAGGCCAACTCTGGCGAAGGCAAGGATGGGGTCGTTAGGATCATCAGTGGCCTCTGCTAAATCTATCGCCTTACGCGCCAAAGCCGAGGCAGCCTTAGCGTTGCCCAGCAACATGCAATGAAATGTCGCAAAGACAAGGGCATTTACATGGACTTCTAAAGAAACACGCTCGTCCACCTCGGCAAACAGGCGCTCAAGCCATCTCACCCCTTCCCGTACATATCCGAGGATCTCCCAAAATAAGGAAAGGGCGATGGCGAGGCGTAATCCTGCCTCAATCTGTTTGCTTTCCAGTGCCCAGGTAAGGGCGGCACGGAGATTATCGTGCTCACTTTCAAGCCAGTTTAACCAGAGTTGTTGGTAGGCTTCAAATTGTTTGGGCATCGCCTCTTCTGCCCGGGTTAGGAACAGGTTCAAGTGGCGGTCACGAAGCCGATTCATTTCTCCTGACTTATCCAGTTTTTCCAGAGCATATTCACGGATCGTTTCCAGAAGGCGGTAACGCGCTTCGGCCCTGCCGGTCGTTTCAGCAATGATGAGAGATTTGTTGACCAGAGACGAAAGTAGATCGAGGATAAGCTCTGCTTTGATTCCTTCTCCAGCGCAAATGGTTTCGGCCGTATCCAAAGTGTACCCGGAGGCAAAAACGGCCAGACGACGCAGCAGTGTTTGTTCTTCGGCCGTTAACAGGGCATAACTCCAATCTATGGCTGCTTTTAATGTCTGGTGGCGGGGATCGGACCCCCGGTTTTTGTTTGAGGTGAGCAGGTTGAGACGGCCGTTCAGCCGCGATGCAATTTCCTGAACGGTCAGGACATTGACGCGGGCGCTGGCAAGCTCTAATGCCAGAGGAAGACCGTCTAGTTGGCGGCAAATGTCAACGACGGAGGGGGCGTTTTCGGCCGTCAGGGTGAAGCTGGGTAAGATCGAACGCGCCCGTTCAACAAACAATCGAACGGCGTCATATTGAACCAACGCTTGTGGACCTTCAATTGATTTATCATGCTCGGAAGGCCAGGCCAAACCCGAAACAGGGTAAATCGTTTCTCCAATGATCGCCAGAGGTTCGCGGCTCGTTGCCAGAATACGAAGGTTGGGAGCCTCCACCAGCAGTTGTTGGGCGAGTTGAGCGCAAGCATCATTAAGATGTTCGCAGTTGTCCAGAACGAGCAACAGGTGTTTCGGCCGAATATGGTTTTGCAACAATTCCATCACCGGCAGGTCAATAACCGGGCGCAGATCGAATGAATGGACGACCTCCTGGGGAACGAGCGCCGGATCATGCAGCAAAGACAGCTCCACCCACCAAACGCCATCCTCAAACCCTTCCTGCACCGAATTAGCAACCTCAATCGCAAGCCGTGTTTTACCGCACCCTCCAGGCCCGGTGAGTGTCACCAGCCGGGCATCAGTAATCGATCGTTCAATCGCTGCCAGGTCGCCCTCCCGTCCAATGAAACTGGTAAATTGAATTGGCAAATTTGTGGAGGCCATTTCTTCCGCACGCGTCCTTAAATTGCAAGCGTTCAGATTCTCTAAAACCTGATTTTAACCCTTTCTTACCTGTGAGTGTATGGCTAAATCCACACCAGGATACGGCATTATTTTACCCAACTCAGTCAATAATGTGATCACTAATTTGTCAGTGGTAGATTGCTCCTACTATGTTTGACAGCCCATACCCCTTATGGTATTATCTTTTCCATTCTGGGCTAACATAAAGTTAAGAAATTTAACGTGTCAACAAAGCTGATTTCCCTCTTAAAAACGAAAGGCGCAGAATCAAGGAGTTTCCTGGATGCGATCTCGTACTGAAATGATGGTGGATCGCCTGCGAGATTTGCAAGCGGGTACGCCGGACATTGAAGCATCGGCCGTTGTGAGTGTAGATGGTTTGATTATGGCTTCGTCATTACCTTCAGGGGTTGATGAAGACCGAATCTCGGCTATGTCGGCGGCAATGCTCTCTTTGGGTGACCGAATATCCAGTGAATTGAGCCGAGGGAAGTTAGATCAGGTTTACATTCGTGGAAATGCGGGTATTATTGTGTTAATGGCTGTCGGCGAGGATGCTGTCTTAACGGTTTTGGCCCGCAGCACTGCAAAACTAGGGTTAATATTCCTGGACATGAGCCGGGCAGCCGAGGATCTGGCTCGATTACTATAATTGGAAATATATGATACACAGACCTGAGCGAAACCGGGTTCTACATAAGAATCCGGCTTCTATAGCCTTTTAATTTCGAGGGGCATGTCACCCAAAGTGACATGCCCCTCTCTCTTTTAGGAAGGAAAATCTTGCAACAGAAAGGGGTATAGGATGACAAAATTTATTTTTTTCACGGGCGGGGTGGTCAGTTCTGTTGGAAAGGGGGTGACGGCTGCCGCTGTCGGCCGTATTTTGAAAGCGCGTGGCATTTCTGTCACCGTTCAAAAGTTGGACCCCTATATTAATGTTGATCCGGGAACAATGTCCCCATATCAGCATGGGGAAGTTTTTGTCACCGAGGACGGGGCCGAAACGGACCTGGACCTCGGACATTATGAACGGTTTATTGATATTAACTTGAGCCAGGCGTCGAATGTGACAACCGGCCGTGTTTATGCCGATGTCATTGCCAAAGAACGGCGGGGCGATTATCTGGGCGGAACGATCCAGGTTATTCCCCATATCACCAATGAGATAAAACGGTACATTCACTCCGTCGCCCAACAAAGCCAGGCCGATGTCGTCATTGTGGAAGTTGGCGGCACCGTTGGCGATATTGAGAGCCTGCCTTTTATGGAGGCGCTGCGCCAGATGCGTTCTGAGATCGGCCAAAGGAATACGTTCTATGCTCATGTCACATTCCTGCCCTATATTGGGGCGAGCCATGAGTTGAAGACCAAACCAACCCAGCACAGCGTTCGAGAATTACGCGGGATTGGTATTCATCCCGACGCCATCATTGCCAGGGCCGACCATGACATTCCCCAGGAACATATTGACAAAATCGCCCTCTTCTGTGATGTTGAACCACGTGCGGTTATTCCAGCCGTTACGAGCGATATTCTCTATAAAATACCCTTAGAGCTGGAAGCCGCCGGACTAGGTGATTTCATTGTTGAAAAGCTGAAGCTGCCAAGTACACCACCGGATTTGAGCAAGTGGTCGGAAATGATTGAAGAGATTAATCGGCCAAAAACCCCGATCCGGATTGGTATTGCCGGAAAGTATGTTGAACTCCACGATGCCTATATGAGCGTCAGGGAAGCGCTGTACCATGCCGGGATTACCTCTGGACGGCAGGTAGAAGTGGAATGGATTCATACCGGCGACCTGGAAAAAGGAAAAGATTGGCAGCAGTTTGAAGGGCTGGCCGGGGTGATTGTTCCCGGTGGTTTTGGCTATCGGGGCGTTGAAGGCAAGGTTCTGGTTGCCAAATGGGCCAGAGAAAACAAGGTTCCGTACCTGGGATTGTGCCTGGGAATGCAGGTGATGTGCATTGAACTGGCACGCGATCTATACCAGAGCGATGAACCGAACAGCACCGAGTTCGATTCCAAAACACAGCACCCTATTATCAGCCTGATGCCGGACCAGCATGGGCTGGCCGATATGGGCGGCACGATGCGGCTGGGCATTTACCCCTGCCACCTTAAACCGGGAACAAAAGCGGCCGAAGCCTATGATGTTGATGTTGTTCGGGAACGGCACCGCCATCGTTGGGAATTCAATAACGCCTACCGAACTCAGTTAGCCGGGCATGGACTGGTTTACAGCGGGCTTTCACCGGACGGCCGTCTGGTTGAGATTGCCGAACTTGCCGACCATCCCTTTATGGTTGGCTCCCAGTTCCATCCTGAATTTAAGAGCCGTCCCAACCGTCCCCACCCGCTCTTCCAGGCTTTCCTGCAAGCGGCCGTTAATTACGAAAAAGAACACCAGGAACAAAACGGGCAAATTAAAAATAATTTGAACGGCCACTCCAAGAAATACGAAACCCCGATCTCGGTAAAAGAACCAGCATAGGGATTTACCGGACAACATGGGTATTGGAGATTGGTTCAATCTTCGGAGATTGAACCAATCTCATTCAGAGTAGTTCGTGGGCAAAATTAAAGAGGAATGGGTTAAAGAACGGCCGACCATATCGGCCGAACGGGCTGCCGCCTTCATTTTAGAGCAGTATGGCATCCAGACGGCCGTTATTCGGGAACTGCCGGGAGAACGGGACCGGAACTATTTTGTGGCTGCCGGAGACGGCCGTGAGTATGTTCTGAAAATAGCCAATGCCCTGGAAAAATTTGAAAATCTTGATTTGCAGAATAAGGTTTTCGAGCATCTGGCGAAAAATGCGCCGGAGTTACCCTGCCCGCAGGTCATTACGGCCGTTTCTGGCGAAACGATCCTTATTATTGAAAACGGAGCGCAGAACCGCTACTCTGTGCGACTGCTCACCTATCTACCCGGCCAACCACTGGCCGAAGTCCAACCCCACTCCCCTGCTTTGTTGGAGGAGTTCGGCCGTTACCTGGGCCTGTTGGACAAAGCCTTGAGCGATTTCAGCCATCCGGCCGCTCACCGCCCCTTTCACTGGCGGGCATCAGAAACGGCCGGAACTATCCGCCGTCACCTGGAAGCCATTCCTGACCATGCCCACCGCTCCCTTGTCCGGCATTTTCTGAATCTGTTCGAGCATCATACCCTGCCGGTGCTGTCATCACTGCGGAGCGGGGTGGTACAGAGCGACGCCAATGATTATAATGTGCTGGTTAGTGAAGATGGGGATGGTCGGCCGTTTATCAGCGGCGTCATTGACTTTGGGGACACCATTTACGGGCCAATTATCACCGAAGCGGCTATTGGCGCTGCTTATGCCATCTTTGACAAAGAGGAGCCAATTGAAGCGGCTGCGGCCGTTGTCAAAGGGTATCATCAGGCTTATCCCCTGCTGGCGGAAGAGCTTGCATCACTATACGAATTGATTTCAATTCGCCTTTGTCTCAGTGTCACTATCTCGGCCTACCAGCAGCAGTTACGGCCGCACGACGATTACCTCTCAATCAGCGAAAGACCGGCCTGGGAAGCATTAGAAAAGCTGGTTGGCTACGATCCGGTTTGGGCGGAGAACCGCTTTCGGGCGGCATGTGGTCTGCCAATTCCCCCCACCCAACGGCCGAAGACGAAAGGGGAGAATCTGGCTTTGCGCCAAAGTCACGTTGGCCCTTCGCTGAGTGTCTCTTACCAGGAGCCACTGAAGATCGTGCGCGGCTTTCGCCAATATCTGTATGACGAAAACGGCCGACGCTTTTTGGACTGCGTGAACAATGTCGCCCATGTCGGCCACTGCCATCCGGCGGTGGTGGAAGCCGGACAGCGGCAAATGGCGCTGTTGAACACCAACACCCGCTATCTGCATGACCTGCTTGCGGAGTACGCCGAACGGCTGTGCGCGACTTTCCCGGAGCCGTTAAGCGTTTGCTATTTTGTCTGCTCCGGCAGCGAAGCCAATGAACTGGCGCTGCGGCTGGCCCAAACCTACACCGGGCGAAAGGACATTCTCGTCGTTGACGGGGCGTATCACGGCAATACTTCGACCCTGGTCGAAATCAGCCCCTACAAATTCAACGGCCCTGGCGGGCAAGGACAGGCCGATCACGTTCACATTGCCGAAATGCCGGATGGATTTCGAGGGCGGTATAAAGG
>JBAPRX010000472.1:0-4357 GCA_049281335.1 Promineifilaceae bacterium (SeqCode) | reverse complement strand
GAGCAGGTAAGTCCACTTTGATCAATTTACTGGCCCGATTTTACGAACCCACAAGCGGCCGTATTCTGATTGATAATTGTGATACGGCAATGGTGACGCTGGACTCACTACGGGGGCAAATGGGCTTCGTGATGCAGGACACAATCCTCTTCGCGGCCAGTATTCGAGAAAATATTACCTTCGGCCATCCAGACGCGACTGATCAGGAAGTGATTCAAGCAACAAAAGATGCCCAGGCATATGACTTTATCACCGCGCTGCCCAATGGCTTTGATACCAGGGTCGGTGAACGAGGTGTCACGCTTTCCGGGGGGCAAAAGCAGCGGCTTTCAATTGCCAGGGCTTTGCTGACGAATCCACGAATTCTGATTTTGGATGATGCAACGGCAAGCGTGGATAACAGAACGGAACGGCTGATTCAAGCGGCGTTGAACCGACTGATGGAAGGACGGACGACCTTTGTGATCGCGCACCGACTGAGTACCATTCACCGGGCAGATTTGATTTTGCTGTTGGAAAACAGCCGAATCACGGCCCAGGGAACCCACGAGAGTTTACTTGAAAGTTCTTCCCTGTATCGGAAAGTTTATGAGCTTCAAGCACGGAAAGCAGACGAGGAAATGGTTCAATGAGTTTTAGTTTTACGCCGAATATGGGGCCGCGTGGGGCATTGGACAGGTTTGGACAGACGGCCAAAGAAGGTCGATTCTTTGATCAGACCGTTGTCCGGGGGATGGTGGCGTTTATTCGGCCGTATTGGCGGCGGATGATCGTGGCAATTGTGCTGACGCTGGTTGTTACTGGTATTTCGCTGCTGACACCTTATCTCATTAAAATCGCCATTGACCAGTACATTACTGCCGGTGATACACAGGGGTTGGGGCGGATAGCAATTTGGATCGCAGCTTCCTATCTGGCGTTGTATGTAGCAACGGCCGTGCAGCAGTATTTGCTTGGGTGGGTGTCGCAGCGGGTGCTGGCAGATTTGCGGGAAGCGTTGTTTCGACATCTCCAGGCCCTTTCTCTCAGCTATCACGACCAGACGATCATCGGAGTAACGGTTTCGCGGGTCATTAACGACGTAGCCGCTATTAACGACCTGTTGACCCAGGGGCTAATCTCTCTGCTGGGGGATCTGTTGATCCTGATAGGCATTATCATCGTCATGTTGTCCATGAGTGCGCGGCTGGCCCTTTACACCTTTACCGTTTTGCCTTTGATGGCATTGATAACTTATCTCTTTTCCAAACGGGCAAAGGGCGCTTTTCGGCTGACGCGAGAACGGATTGCCGTGCTGGTTGGCTTCCTGGCGGAACACATTAACGGAATGCGGGTTATTCAGGCATTTGCCCAGGAAGAGACGGTACGAGGCAATTTCGACGAGGTAAACGATGCCAACCGGCAAGCTTATGTAGATGCGATGCGGCTGTCTTTTATGTTTCTCCCAGGGATTGAATTTTTGGGGATTTTGTCAACAGCGATTGTCCTATACTTTGGCGGTCAGGCGGTTGCCGGAAACGATGTGACATTGGGGATTATGGTCGCTTTCCTGGCCTATGTGACGCGGTTCTTCCAACCAATTCAGGAGTTGAGCCGCATTTACACAACGATGCAGTCGGCGATGGCGGGAGGCGAGCAGGTTTTGCATCTGCTGAATACGAACCCGGATGTGATGGACAGCCCCGACGCAACAGCGATGCCGGATGTTCAGGGCAAGATTGTCTTTGAGGATGTCTCCTTCCAATACCGGAAGGACAGTCCGGAAGTGCTGCATGGGGTGAATCTAACAATTGAGCCAGGCCAGACGGTGGCATTTGTGGGGCCAACGGGTGCGGGAAAAACAACGCTGGCGAACCTGATCCCTCGTTTTTATGATGTGTCTGACGGCCGTGTAACCATTGACGGGATTGACGTCAGGACGGTGACACAGCGCTCGCTTCATCGCCAGATGGGGCTGGTCCCACAGGACCCGTTCCTCTTTGCAGGAACGATTGCGGACAATATTCGCTTCGGCCGTCTTGCTGCCACCGATGAGGAAATCAAAGAAGCGGCCCAACTGGCAAACGCGGCCGATTTCATTGAGATGCTGCCAAATGGCTACCAGACGCAAATTTTGGAGGGGGCAGTGAACCTTTCGGTAGGGCAGCGGCAGTTGTTGTGTATTGCACGGGCGGCGTTGGTTCGGCCGAATATTTTCATCCTGGACGAGGCGACGGCCAGCGTAGACACAGTGACCGAGGTTCTGATTCAGGAAGCCTTGGAACGGCTGATGGAAGGCCGGACAGCGATTATCATCGCGCACCGCCTGAGTACAATTCGGGATGCGGATAAGATTTGCGTGGTGCTTGACGGCCGTATTGCGGCACAGGGACCACATACAGCATTGATGGAACAGTCGGAGCTTTATCAGGAATTGTACGAAAAGCAATTTGGATCGTAACGTTTGTCCTTTAGAATCTTCAATAGGAATTGGTGAATTTCATAATTTGAGGAGACGTGATTAAGGATGATGTTATCTAATTTTATTGACCATTGGGATAAAGCCTGGGCTGTTCGCTTTCCAAGACGGTTAAGAAGAAAAGAAAAGGAGCAGTTCCTCGATGAACTGGAGGAGCAGCTTGGGGCGCGGAATCTTGAGACGACGCGCCTGAATGTCAAATATGTGCTGTCAAACCACATATTGATGACGGAGTGTGAGGAGCCGAAGGTAATTTTAACGGCACACTATGACACACCGACGATCATGCCTTTTTGGATCGGGGCCTTCTTTGACCTGATCGGTCATACCCGACAGATTTCTGGAGGCATTCTGCTGCTCATTCTGCTCTATGTTCCCTCCATTGTGCTCTTAATGCTGGATCCAACCAATCAGACGACGGTCTTAATAGCCAATCTTTATATGCTGCTGATTCTTTTGTCACTCATTCCAATCCTCATTCCTAATCCTCACAACCGGGAGGATAATACCAGCGGTGTAATTGCCTTGTTAACGCTGGCGGAGTGGTTAAAGGATAAGCCCGAACTGCGGAAGCATGTTCAATTCGTCTTTTTTGATAATGAGGAATTGGGGTTGTTGGGATCGAATGGACTAAAGCGATATTGGGACAAGCAAAACTATCCTTACCAAAACGCGGCCGTTATTAACCTGGATTGTGTGACACGCGGCCGTATTCCATTGATTGTCCATCATGGAAATGATGTGATTGCCAGGCGGATCAAGCCCTATTTGGCCCAGCATTTACCTGAAACGAAAACGTTTCACCTGCGCTGGCTGCCCATTTCGGACAATTTTACCTTTCGGAATATTGGTGCGGTTAATATCTCGCTGGTTGATCCGACGAAGATTCCGGGTGGGTATCAAATTCCAAAGATTCACTCACCAGGGGACAATGATTTTGGGGTCGAGCGGATGACGGCGCTTGTGAAGGGGCTGATAGAGTTTGTTCAGGATGCGTAGTCCGTAAAATGTAATAAATGGGGGAAAGGTTGTTGCAAGAAAACAAGTTGCAAGGAAGCAAGGAAGAAAAGAGGAAGAAATAGGTGTGATTGGGTTAGAACAGGGGGTTGTCAGATTAGAACCTCACCATGAGGAGTGGACAGCCCTGTTCCAAG
Organism: Promineifilaceae bacterium (SeqCode); assembly: GCA_049281335.1. Lineage (GTDB taxonomy): Bacteria > Chloroflexota > Anaerolineae > Promineifilales > Promineifilaceae > JAKEFB01. Next base: position 745 of record JBAPRX010000472.1, on the reverse strand, counting down.
AAGAAAAGGCAAGGATTGAAGCGGCTGTCGGGAATTATGTGCTTGATATTCAGCATGTTGGCAGCACGTCGATTCCGGGGATTCCGGCAAAGCCGATTATTGATATTGGCGTAGCGGTCAGTAATTTTGAGGAAGCGGCCGTTTGTATTGGGCCGCTTGTCGGATTAGGCTACGTTTATCAGGGGGAAAATGGGATTCCTCGACGACATTACTTTCGGAAGGGCAGTCCCCGCACCCATCACTTGCATATGAACGAAATAGATGGGCCGGATTGGGAGAACCAGATTCTATTTCGGGATTATCTTCGGCAGCATCCAGAGGTAGCCGGTGAATATGGCCGATTGAAGACAGAGCTGGCGAAACAGTTCCCGAATGATAGAGATAGGTATCTCTATGAAAAGGGGCCATTTATTGAGCTGGTGCTTGATTTGGCTCGGCGAGATAAAGGGAACAGATAAGCAAGTGGGCAAGGGGCAGAAGATTGTTTTGGTGTCGGGAGCGCCAGGGGTGGGAAAGACAACGCTGGCTGTGCCATTGGCTCGTGCGCTTGGATTTACCTTGATTACAAAGGACGATATTAAGGAAACGCTTTATGAGGCACTGGACGGCCGTCCCGATGATGCCGCTTTCTCCAGAAAAATTGGGGTAGCAGCCTGGGAAGTGCTGTGGAAGCTGGCCTCACGTGCGCCACAGGTGGTGTTGGAGGCTAATTTTCGGCCGAATAATACTGTTGAACGCTCTCACC
>JBAPRX010000471.1:0-2539 GCA_049281335.1 Promineifilaceae bacterium (SeqCode) | reverse complement strand
GTCCTGGCCGGTATCAATCACCAGATACGGCGCAACCCCAGGAAGCGAGCCATCTTCGTCGATGAGGTCCACTACATGAGCCAGGAAGGGTCGCTCATGACCTTCCTGGCCAACATGGTCAAGACGGTCCGGACTTTTGGGGCGGCCGTTATCATGATTGACCAGGATTTGGAAGCCTTTATCGGCGTCGAAGAGGCCCAGGCCGAGTCGATGGCCGCCGGTACGAATGTTACCGCCGGGCAGTTCATTCTCAACAACATTCAGCTGCTGATTCCCTTCGGCCTGACCCGGGACGCGGCTGAGCGGCTGGGACGCTATTTCAAAGGCGTTCTCATGTCCTCCCATGTCGAGTTTCTAACCCGGATTGGCAGCGACGACAGAAACGGTAAAGGAATGGCGATAGTGGCCCATAACGGCCGGGCCGATATGGTTTACTGGCAGCTGCGGCGGATGGAAGCGGCCTGCTTATTAGGAAGTTAACTGGAGGCATAATGAGCAAAAATATATTAGACCGTTTTCGGAAGCAGGAGGCAGACGGCATTGCCCTGTCGATGAAGTTCAACCGCTGGTCGCGGGTGATGATAGAACGCCTGATAGCCGAGCAGGAGCAGAAGCTGGTAGCCAGCGATTTGCCGGTGGAGGGCGAAGATAATTTTTGGGAAGAAACGGCGTGAGGCTGTTCAGTGACCGGGGAAAACGCGCGAAATGGGAGGAGGGGTTAATCTGGTTTCGCCTGCGTTACCTGGACCCGCCAACCCGGGCCATTAACCTGCTGTCCCGGCCACAAGCTGTCGGCCGGGTGGCCCTCTATTGTCGGCCGGGAGAGCCTGTCTCCCGGCTGTTCATCGGGATTCCTCAAACCCACACCCGCCTCCTGGAGCGGATGGCGGCCGATTTCGATTTCTCGCTCACCCCCACGCCGTCGGAATTTACTATCCCGTTGGTTCAACCCATGACGGCCGTCGATGATCTACCCTGGGACACTGCTTTCATGGCGCATATTGCTAACGAGTGTGCATTTGTCAGCCTGGAGAATGGAGGCGGCCACGGCCCTTACCTGCCCCAGCCACCTTCTACCGGGGAGGGGCGAGGGGCAGCCACGTGGACGCTGCCGGCCAGCCCGCCTCCAGGCCTGACCCTGAAGCCCTCCTGGAACGGGCGTCAGACGCCAGCCTACCTGACGGGCCCAAAACCGAAGGCTTCTGACTGGCCGCTGGGTTGGTCGGCGGCCGGCGTTCCGTTGAGTGTCTGCGGCCGGGTAAACCTTTACGGCCGTCAGGAGGCTGTGGCCGATTGGCTGGTGGAGCAGGTCACCCAGATACTGGCCATCAACCACGTGAACCTGGTCGTCATCGACGGCACTGGAGACCTCGTTCCCCGGCTGAAACGGAAAAGGGCCGTCACAAGGTTATTGGGTAAAAAGCTGGCTTATATCGACATGGCTGAACCCCCGCTGGCCGGCGGCTTTAATCCCCTGGCGGCTGCCCCGGCAGAAACGGAAGAAGCCTTGATTGGACGCTGGCAGCGATGGTTTCAGGGGATGAATATTCCTCCCCAGTCCATCCAATTGTTGTCCCAGGCTCGGCGTGATGGGGTAGGGGACATTCTCGCCTTGCGAAAATGGCTGAAGCAGATCGGGCGATTGGGGCAGCAGGCAGTCCCTTCAACCATGTTAAGCCGGGATCATTTCGGGCAGGCTGTTTCAACTCTTGGCCTGGCTCTGAATCGCTTAACGGCCGACCAAACCCTGCGGGAATGGCTTGAGTGGCCGGTCAACCGCTTTGAGATGTTGCCTGAGGGGGCGCTCTTCTTCGCTTGCCAGCATTCAGGTTGGGAACGGCAGCAGTTATTACGAGCGGCTTTGCTGGCTGTGATGGGGGTTGAAGGAGTGCGGCTGGTGGTCCATGGTTTTGCCTGGCAGGGGCTGGCCAATCTGGAGCGCGTCGTGGTCAGCAATAGCCCCTTGTTGCCCCACAGCGTCAAAGTATTGGCAGGCAGCGGCCCCGTTGCGGCAGCTAAGTTAGCCGCTAAATTCTTAGATGGGGATCCGCTGTTGGCTGAGACTTTAGAGATATTGCCCTCTTATCAGGCAATTTTCGTCAATCAGGGTGAAAAAAAGCTCATTTCTTGGGCTAAAAGGGGTGAATAATGAAATCGGCGGTTGTAGAACTACAACAATACCCCTTGACAAAAAGAATTTAGTGAGTTAGTATAGATGCGAATAGTCTATTTGAGACTATACTAAAGGGTAACCTGATGTTTAAGATGTCATTTGTAGGGCGGGGGCGCGAACTTGAGGTCTTGGATAACATGTGGCATTCAACCAAAGCCGCACTGCTTATTCTATACGGCCGTCGTCGCGTTGGCAAGACCCGTCTGCTGACTCACTGGTTGCATAAACATTCAGATGAAGGGCTTTATTGGGTGGCCGAGCCTTCTTCAGCCCTGACCCAGCTTCGTTCTTTTTCTCAGGCTTTGATGGCCTTCATCGATCCAGTGGCCGAAGTGCCGCCGGATTTCAGCTTCTCAACCTGGGAAC
>JBAPRX010000470.1:0-8161 GCA_049281335.1 Promineifilaceae bacterium (SeqCode) | reverse complement strand
CCTAACTCCAAACAAACCCCATTCTGCCACTTCAAAAGAGGTAAATCACCAGGCGAAATAGGCACACTATGGATCCTTGCCAACTGCTCCGCCATCTGCCGCAGATAACTGTCCACATTCGTCGGTGCAAAGGCAATCTCCCCCTCTACGTAATCCATCACCAAATCTGAGCCTTCCAACAAATAAGGTCTTGGAACTGCCAGCCCCATCGCCTCTACGAGCTTCAAAGTCTGAAACTCTGTCTCAGAACTCGGCCGTCTTACAACCAGCTTGCGAACCTCCCCCTCCTCAAATGCAATCTCAACGGCCGTCATTTCGGCCGACATTCCGCCTTTCAACGGCCAATGCCTCAACACTTTTGCCCCTGGCACAATCTTGTCAACAATTGCCTCAATCATGGTGGAAGCTTAATCGATACCGGGTAACTATTCAACACGTAATTTATTTTCGGCCGAAAAAAAAGCCACGCTCCGAAAGGAGCGTGGCTCAAAGACATTTAACAAAGATTTACATCATTTGATCAGGCAGGTTCACCATTTGAACGGCGTCGTCGAATGGTAAAGAAAGCGGCCGTAAAGACCATACCGGAAAGTAAGATCAATCCGGCCGTCATCGGAACGCCACTGCTTTCACCACTAAAACCGGTCAATGAAACATCCGTCGGCGGCAGCACCACCGGGCAGTTCACCAGGATGTCCGTTGTCTGAATCGGATATCCGGCCGTCATCAGTCCCGCCGCACTGGTAACGCTGTTTGGAACGTAATCGTCAGGAACCGTTACCGCATTTACCTGCCAAAAAGCAGAGTAATCCGGGTCGCCAGGCATGACATCAATAATATTATCCTGTCCAGGAACTGGCGTGCTGTCACCATAGAAAAGGACATAGATTGGAGCTGTGTCAACCGGATTCGGGCCAAAATCGAAGTAATAAACATTCTGGCCTCGATACCATCCGGCCGTTAGGCCCATCTCCCCGCCGGACAATGTGCTGTCCTCTGGAACCACTGGACAATTTACAAAAATATCCATTGGCGTAACCGTATAACTACCGTCCACAATTTGGGCATAGGAGCGAATTGTATTCGCCACATAGTTATCCGGCACAGTCACCACATTGACCTGCCAAAGGTCAGAATAGTCCGAATCACCAGGAACATCATCAACAATATTTCGCTGGCCGGGAACGGGCGTTCCATCTCCAAAGAAAAGAACATAGATTGGTGCAGGTGTCACGCTGGCCCCGCCATCCGAGCTGGGAATCGGGTTACTAAAGCTGTAGTAGCTGATAGATTGATCCTGATACCAACCATCGGTCTTATTAAAGACCTGCGCCGGCTCTTCCGTCCGTACCACCGGGCAGTTGACCAGAATGGAAGTTGGTGTAACGGTGTACCCGGCTGTTTGAATATCGGACAACGAGGTCGCACTGTTGGCAACATAATCGTCCGGCACAGTTACCTTATTGACCCGCCAGAATGCGGAATAGTCCGATTCCCCAGGAATCGTGTCAATGACATTACGCTGATCCGGAACCGGTGTGTCATTGCCATAGAAAAAGACATAGATTGGAGCCGTGTCAACCGGATTCAGTCCAAAATCAAAGTAGTAAACAGCGTTGCCATCATGCCAACCCTGAGTCAATCCCTGCTGGCTGTATTGCAAGGTTGAACTATCGGGAACAATCGGGCAGTTCACGAAAGTCGAGGTAGCTGTAATGGGATAGCTGGCATCCACCAAGTCCTGGTAAGAGGTCGCTGTATTTGCCATATAATCATTTGGTACAGTCACCTTATTCACCTGCCACAAGTCAGAATAGCCCGTGTCTCCGGGAACAACATCTACGATGTTAAATTGCCCGTCCACCGGGTTTCCGTTCTCATGGAACAATACATAAATGGGTGCAGCATCAACTGTAGCACCCCCATCGCTGCTCGGAACAGCATTATCGAAACTGTAATAATAGGTACTCTGTCCTTGATACCATCCTGCGGTAAGCGGATATTCGGTGCCTCCTTCCAAGCCACCAGGTTGGGCAAAGGCCGAAACGACGCTAAAGGCAGCCAAGACAATGGCAAGGAATAACCCAAACAGCGCATAAAAACGATTCTGTCGCATAATTAATACCTCCTATACGGTTGTTTATTTAAATTGTGAGTAAAGTCGCCAGGTTGCTCTTCCACCATGCAGCCCAGTCAAACAGCAGCATATTTCTCCATTCACGCTGCCACTTTTACTGTAAATAAAAATGCTTAAGCAACCGTTGGGGATTTATTGTGTAAGGGTTAAGAAAAGATTACACAGCAAGAAACGACCCACCTTTTTCGATTTGCTTTTAACTATTTCTTAAGAACCGTTTGAAGCTGCCACCCAATACCTTTAACCGCAAACAAAACAGCCCCCACTTCGTACTTCAATGACCCCGAAGTGAACAGGCCACAGGCGGCCCCCTACCCAGCCAAACTGCCCACTATTAAACATTCACCAATTCAACAATTAGTTGTTAATTATTAACCCTTCCTCCTCCCGCTTTGGAAACCTAACACTAACCTCAGTCCCCGGACTCCCAGGATTAAACCGAATTCGCCCATTCAATTCCTCAAACACCAACGTCTCCACAATTTCCAGTCCCAACCCCCGCTGATAGTTCTCTGGAAACCCCGCCCCATCATCTTGCACCAAAATCAAATGTTCCCCTGGAGCCTGACCAATCGAAATCCGAACTAAGCCTCTCGGCCGATTCTTAAAAGCATGTTCCAACGCATTCTGGAGCAGCTCATTCACCACCAGAACCACATTCGTCGCCTCTTTGGTCGGCATCAGCAGCGAATCCCCCAACACTTCAACCATCACCTCCTGGTTCGGAACCGCCATCGTTTCGGCCGTCATTCTTCCAATCTGCGTCAGCACCTCTTTCAAGTCCACCAACCGGAACCCCCTTTCCGAAAGCACCTCATGGATCGCAGCAATGCTGTGCACCCGCGTAATACTATTTTGCAGTACCAGCCGCGCCTCCGGCGTCGCCCCGGCAAGCTGGAGACGAATCAACATTGCCACCGTTTGGAGATTATTCTTAATCCGGTGATGCACCTCCCGCACAACGGCCGCATTACTGACCAACCGCGCATTCTCTATCGCCAGCGCGGTCTGGTTCGCCAATGTCATAAACAACTTCTGCTGACTGTCTGGAAAGGCCCGTTCACTCGCCGTGTAGCAGTTCAAAACCCCAATCACCCGATCCCGAACACTCAGAGGAACCGACAGCAGCGACACCAACCCCTCTTCACTCGCCCGCTCACTGCCCACATAACGTGGGTCCGTCTGTACATTGGCAATATAAAGCGGTTCTCCCGTCTCAGCCACCAGGCCAATCACCCCTTTTCCAACAGCCAACGGCGGCCGATGTCCATAGGGGTGCGTCGTATGCCGGGCCGAACGCAGTGTCAGATACTCACCCGTCTCATCCAGCAGAAAAATCGAGCAAACGGCCGCATCCATCATCTTCGCCGCCATATTCGTCACCACATCCAAAATATCATCCAGATACTGCGGCGACGTCACCGCCTCACTCACCTGGGCCAATCCATGAAGCTCATCCAACTGGCGCTTCTGCTTATCATACAACTGCGCCTTCGCCAGCGCCCCCGCCGCCAGGTCGCCAATGAGCAGCAGAACCTCAATCTCCCCCGGCGTATAATCATGGTAAGCCACCGTCTGAACATTTAGCGCCCCAATCGGCCGAGATTCAATCGTCATGGGAACCGCCAACAGCGACCGAAAATTATATTCCTCAGCCTCATCAACCGGCTTGAAATGGGGGTCCGTCCGGGCATTGGCCGAGTAAACGGGCTTATTGCTCCGTACTGCATAACCCGTCATCCCCTCTCCAATCTTCAACACAGAACGGCCGAGCGCCCGCCTTGCCAGCCCTGTCGTCGCCATCAACCGCAAGCTCTCCCCATCCGGATCGAGCAGATAAATCGTGCAGGAGTCAACGTGCATCACTTCCGTCGTCTTGCGGGCAATCAAATCCAGCGTCGTCTCCAAGTCCCAGGCATTGGACAGCGCTCGTGCCATATCCCGCAAAGCTGCCAGAGCTTTCGGCCGTGTTGGTGCATTAGAAGGAAACATCAGCCTCATCCCATCGAGTTCATCGCTCTGCCCATCCATCCTCACATTATCCAACACTTTGTTGGCAGCGCAATAGCCCCCAGATTGTTTTCAAATTTGCAAAGAACACAAAGGCACGAAGCCCCTGCTATGAAACTTCGTGCCAATGTATTAACCAAGAGAGAGAGAAATTAACCACCCAAATATTGTGGAATGGTCTACTCCCAAAAACACACTATCGAGTTATTGACAAACAAAATCAAAGCTGCAAGACAACCTTACACACCATAATAGAGCAGGAATTCGTAAGGATGCGGCCGTAAGCTAACTGGCCCAATCTCCGCTTCGTGCTTATAGGCAATGTAAGCCTCCAATAAATCAGGTGTAAAGACCCCACCTTCTAACAAGAACTCACTGTCCGCTTCCAGGGCATCAATCGCCTCATTCAATTTACCAACCGTCATTGTTACCTTGGATATATTTTCATCGTCGAACAAATCCATATCGGCCGGATCACCTGGGTGAATCTTATTTTTAATACCGTCCAGGCCAGCCATCAACATGGCGGCAAAAGCCAGATAAGGATTGGCAGCCGGGTCTGGGCAGCGGAATTCAATTCGCTTCGCTTTTGGAGAATTGGAGTACATCGGAATCCGAACGGCCGCTGAACGATTCCGAGCCGAATAGGCCACCACCACAGGTGCCTCATACCCCGGAACCAGCCGACGATAAGAATTGGTAGTCGGGGCGCAAATCGCCAGCAGCGCGTTGATATGCTTCAAAACACCACCGATATAATACAACGCCATTTCGCTCAACCCGGCATACTTATCACCGGCAAACAAAGGCACGCCATCCTTCCACAAACTCTGATGGGTGTGCATCCCTGAACCATTATCGCCGTAAATCGGCTTGGGCATAAAGGTAACGGTCTTACCCGCTGCCTTCGCCACATTCTTAACAATATACTTGTATAATTGCACCCTATCGCCCATGGTGACCAGGGTATCATATTTCATATCAATTTCACATTGCCCGGCTGTTCCAACCTCGTGGTGATGAACCTCTATATCCACACCGGAATCAACCAACACCCGAACCATCTTAGAGCGCAAATCTTGCAATGTATCAAACGGTGCAACCGGGAAATAACCACGCTTATGCGGAACCGAATGTCCAAACCCAAAGATGCCCGAATTCCAGGGGCCTTCAACACTGTCCACCTGGTATGCCGACGAATACTCCCCGGCTGAATATTTCACCTGGTCGAAAACAAAAAACTCGGCTTCCGGGCCAATATAAACCTCATCAGCAATGCCGGTTGAGCGAAGATAGTCCACTGCCTTCTGAGCCACATAGCGCGGATCACGCGAATAGGGATCCCGCGAAATGGGATCATAGATATTGCAAACCAGACTCAAAGTTGGCGCTTCACAGATAGGGTCAACAATCGCCGACGCCGGATCGCCGATGAGGATCATATCGCTGCTTTCGATGCTCTGAAATCCCCGGATAGAAGAGCCATCAAAACCCAGCCCTTCTTCAAAAGCCGCTTCAAGAGAGAACTCCTCAATCGGCAATGAGAAATGATGCCACTGACCAAAAAGGTCGGTGAATTTCACATCTACAATTTCAATTCCCTTCTCCTCAATCAACTTACTAATATCTTCTGTCGTCGTCATTATTACCAATCCTCCTCACTATAAACTGGTGGGCCAAACAAAAAATGCCCACCACAGACGACGTATGACATCATCTGTGGTGGGCATCCTGGCCCAAATTTGATATTTGTTTTTACAGTCGGTTACTTTAGCAAGAGACGGCCGAACTGTCAAGGATAAAATGGGAATTTGCAGTTAACCAGATAAAACATATGATATATCACAATACATCAAGGGACACCTGTCACTTTTTACACGGCCGTTCCTTCAATAAAATGGTGATATTAACATTTAGAAGAATTATAGATTCGTCTCGCTCCCATTATTTTAGCCAGTGAGCCTGAAAGGGGGAGCATCAGTTCGTAGGAGTCAATAATGAATAAAGTAAAGGCATATTTTCTATGGACGGCCGTTCTACTTACCTTCATCGCCGTCACCCTCCGCAGCCATTCAACCCAGGCCACTACCTCATCCAATTCTTTCAGCAGTGGAAATGGCGAATGGTTAAATGGGTTCAACTTACCAGGAACAAGTGGCCCAATCTATGCTATGGAATTAAACGACACTAATTTGTATGTAGCTGGTGGTTTCTACACCGTTGGTAGTACAGCCGCCACAGTCATCGCCCGGTTTGATGGTTCGGACTGGTATCCACTCGGTACCGGTATGGACTACGACTTGGGAGCACCTAGAGTCTATGCTCTTCTTTGGGCAGATGGCAATCTCTACGTTGGTGGCGAGTTCAGCTCGGCTGACGGTGTTTCGGCTAAAAATATTGCTCGCTGGGATGGCGCTTCCTGGCATGCCCTTGGCGCTGGACTGAATAAGCAAGTCTCTTCCTTAGCCTGGGATGGAACCAATCTCTACGCTGGTGGCGAATTCCTGAATTCCGGTGGGACACCTGTCAGTCATATCGCTAAGTGGGACGGTGCAACTTGGTCTGCTCTCGACAACGGCACGGACGACGTTGTTGAAGCCCTGGCCTGGGATGGCGGCAACCTCTACGCGGCTGGCGATTTTACTATGGCTGGAGGAATCACAACAAACTATGTTGCCCGATGGGATGGAATAAATTGGCACGCTCTTGGATCTGGTCTCGACAATTCCGGGTCATCAATATATGTAGATGGTTCCAATATATATGTCGGTGGTATGTTTTCTTTAGCAGGCGGCCAAAATGCAAATAACATTGCCCGTTGGGACGGTTCTAATTGGTTGCCTCTTGGCAGTGGGGTAGGAACCGTTGGCTCAATTGTTGCGAATATAACAGAAAAAGACGGCGACTTATATGTTGGCGGTCTTTTTAGCACCGCAGGAGGTAATCCCGTCTATGGCATTGCTCGTTGGGATGGTTCAGATTGGTATTCCCTCGACAATGGTATTGCCAATGGCTTTATTTATGATATGAAGTGGATCGATGACAAACTTTATGTTGGAGGAGTCTTTAATCTCGTAAATATAGACATCCCGGCAAACAACATTGCCAGATGGCACAGTAACAGTTGGTCTGCTGCTATAAATGGTAGTGGTCTTGATGGAACCATTGCCGCTATTACTTCAAACAGCACAAATATATTTGCTACTGGCGATTTTAACACCGCAGGCAGCGTCTTCGCTAATGGCGTCGCCCGCTGGAATGGCGGCAACTGGTCGCCACTCGGAAGCGGCCTAACCGGTTTGGACGGGCGAGGCCAGGCCATGTTGTGGGCGGAAAATAATCTTTACGTGGCCGGTAGTTTCTCCCAGGCTGGAGGCATTTCCGCCAGCCGCGTTGCCCGTTGGGACGGCGCGAACTGGCATCCTCTCAACAGCGGCATTAATAATGTGGGGCAGGCACTTGCCTGGGATGGAACCAACCTTTATGTGGGTGGGGAGTTTACTCAAGCTGGAGGCATATCCGCCAGCCGTGTTGCCCGTTGGGATGGCAGCAATTGGTCGCCGCTCGGAAGCGGCTTGAACGATGATGTAGAGGTCCTTTTATGGGCCGATGGCAACCTTTATGTTGGTGGCCTATTTACAATGGCTGGCGGCGCTCCAGCTAATTATATCGCCCGCTGGGATGGTTCAGATTGGTATCCGCTCGGTAGTGGAACAGACTATAAAGTACTTGGTCTGGCCTGGGATGGTACGAATCTTTATGCGGGTGGCGATTTCACCCATGCCGGAGGTATAACCGCTCGCCGGATTGCAAAATGGGACGGCGCGAACTGGTCATCTCTTGGCAGTGGTATGACCTGGCCAGAAGGGTGTTGTCCTCTGATCACTGATTTAGCGTGGAGTGGAGAGGATCTTTATGCAGTAGGACAGTTTACTTTTGCCAACGGCAACCCCACCAACTATGTCGCCCGCTGGGATGGTTCGGATTGGTATCCACTTGGTAGCGGTCTCGATG
>JBAPRX010000469.1:0-2985 GCA_049281335.1 Promineifilaceae bacterium (SeqCode) | reverse complement strand
GCCGGTTCCTGATGTCTTTATTTCCACCGATCACAAATTAACCACTTCCGGGTATATAAAGAAGTTATTGTCCATGTCAGCCCGGACATTATAACGGAGTAGACATTACTAATTTAGCGCCGCCAATTGCTGATGTTTTACAGCAGCTTCCTCCCAATTCAAAAGTGGCCAACATTGGATTTCTTTTAGCCAGAGCAACTTCGGGCGTTCGCTTAGAAATATTCTTTCCTCATACGGTTGAAACCGTCTATCAATTCCTGGCAAACATTTCCTGGCCGGGATCATTAGAAGATTTGAGAAAGGCTACCCAGTGGCTAGGTGATATTGGCCGTAGTTTTTTGTTACAGATTGACCTTGGGGAGCAGATATCCCCAAAAGTTAGCCTGTCCCCTGTTATTCCTGGTGAACGAATTGAAGGGATGGATAGAAAAATTTGGGCCAACGTCTTTACCACTTTGCAATCCCATAGCTTATGTCTTCCGGCCAAACAGAAAGCTTTACTTTCCTATCCGGGTGGGTCGCGGGAGACATTGGGCGTCAATTTCTTCCTTATCCGCAAATTTAGCCATATAAAAGTCACTTACCAACCCGGCCGGCCAATGCACTCCAAAGTTTATTTCGGCGTTATTCGTCACGGCGCCTTCATTTAAGCGCCTATACACATCAAAAAATTGTAACCGGCATTTGTTTAGAGAGGTGACTATAGAACAAATTTAGAGAGAACAAATTTAGAAAGAGTGTCAAATGGTGACCTGACAGGGTCAACCGATTCTTTGCCATGTTTATGACCAGTTAAATTTAAAAGTATTAAATCAAGGAGATACGCAATGAGTATTGAACAAGCGAAAGCATTTGGAAAAAAAGTGAATGAAGACGCAGATTTAATGGAAGCCGTAAAAGGAAAGGGAATGATGTTGATGCCATCGTTGCCCTGGGCCAGGAAGAAGGGTTTTCATTTTCCCGTGAAGAGTTAGAGACTGTTGTTCAAGAGGCCGGCAACACCGATGGCAGAGAACTAACTGATGCAAAGTTGGAATTAGTTGCCGGCGGCACAATATATGGAACGATAAGCTGTTAAGCAACCTTGAACGCTCAAAAAGACCAGGTGCGGGCACGTATTGCAATACGTGCCGGCACCTTTACGGAATTGAATAGCCTGCAAAACTCTGCTTGTAGCCAAATCGGCAGCGATGAATGCGCCTCCAAAATGGAGTCAAAACGTTTGGAAAAATGGACGCAGGCAGTGGGCAAAGGCGATAGGATAACGCTGCGCGAGCGACTGGCAGTTGAGGCGTTAACGGTTGAGGATATTCGACCGTTCCTTCAACGAACGCTGCTCAAACCAATGGAACCGCTCCCTGCCTGGACCACGACCTTGTCTGAAATTGTTGAGGCTGTTAGTGGAGAATCCCTAGCTGACTTGGCATCGGAGATGTCCAGGTATGCTCGCTCTATGGATACCTCAACCCCACAGCCTTTTGAGGGTTTCTTTATTCCGATGGTTAACACTATCTTTGCAGAAATCACTCAGAGGGTCGCTCCGGTGAGTTCCAGATATAAATCGGCTGGCTGATTGCCAAACCTGAATCGCTGATGAATCCAATTAATGAAATGGCACCAATGAGTACGCTGAATCTGACGCCAGGCATCACCAATGGTTATATGGTTGTCAGAGTGTCTTTGAACACGGTCTCGCTCTTGGTCTAAAAAGTAGTAAGCCAGCATAACCAGAGTCCAGAAACGGACGATAGCCGTGGCCGACATCAGTTGGTAGTGGTCCAAACCAAGCAGTTCTTTGGTATCGGCAAAGAGAACTTCCACATCCCAGCGAGTGGCAATATGACCAATAAGGGTTGGCAAGTCAGCGGACAAGTCAGAAGAGGCCCAATAAAGGGTTCTTTCTTCTTCTTCATCATCCCATTTGCCACGGACAATGACCAACTGACAGCGATACAGCTTTTTGATGCGAGTCGAAACCACATGAACATAGACCCAACGTTTCCCGTTTTGGTTTGGCCAACAGAGCCACTGCCAGGCTTCCTGGGGCAAGGTGGCGGCATATTCATCCACTCGCTGCCAGCGCCAGCCTTCAGGAGCATCCGGGTCCTCAATCCGCAACGAGCGATTACAGCGCAAACCACTGGTAATCAGGAAACCGCGTTCGCGGGCGATTTTCCAAATCCGTTTGGAAGTGTACCAGCTGTCCAACAACACATGGGTTATCGTACCAACAACCGGTTCAAAGGTATTGATGATTTCGGCCATGATATCTACTTTGCTGGCAAAGGTCACTCCCTCAGCTTCACAAACAGCTTGTTGCCGATACATTCTGGGAGCCAACGGACAGCGCCGACCCAACAAGACGTACAGTCCCTGCACCAGGCTGTGGCCGGTGACTCGTTTCTTCTCAGTGCCCGAATAGTGACGGCCGATGCCTTCCATCTTCTTGCCTCGTCGCTTGTACATCGTCGAGTCATCCCCAATCAAGTAACCTGTCACAACGGTTTTCTTGGGTCTGCCTCGCTTCTTCTTTCGCTGGGAACGCGAGCGGGCTTGTTCTTCAAGCACCTGAGCCGTCATTTCTTGTCGAAACTGCCTTTGCCATCGCTGCGCCAAATCCTCCGCTTGCCAAGGTGCCTCGCTCATGAAGCGGCTAACGCCGGAGAGGCTTACCCCACTGTTGACGACCTGCAACAGCCCCGACAGGGTTCGGCCGCTTTGACACAGCATCAACCCCAGAAGTATGGTCACAAAATACTTGTGCTGGGGTCGGCTAAAGCAGCCGCTAAACAGAGCCAAATATTGACGCAATCGTTGATCCAGACATACTATCGGCAACCGCATAATTCACCTCTTGGTTTAGATTGTTTTCGACGACTATCTTGTACCTTGAGATGGATTATGCGGCCACTATTTCATTGGTAACGATCCATGCAATAATTTTGCGCAATGAAAGATGAAAATGTCGGCTTATTTTCGTAGCAA
>JBAPRX010000468.1:0-1760 GCA_049281335.1 Promineifilaceae bacterium (SeqCode) | reverse complement strand
ACGGCCGCGTCTGCTCGTGAACAGCCGTTTACGGCCGAATCAGCTCAAATTCCTCCTGGCACGAGAGATCGGCTACCAACGTCTGGGGATCAAGGAACGCTCCTATATGTCCTCACCGGATCGTGTTGATTCCTTCCGGCAGGTGCACAACGATTTCCGCGCAGCCTATTTTGGCGGCGCTCTGCTCATCCCCAAACAAGACGTTCTGGCCGACATTGAAGCGCTCTTCAACTCCGAAAGCTGGCAGCCCCAATTAATGCTCAATATGCTCCAGCGGTATGACATTACGCCAGAGATGCTTCTCTACCGGTTTAGCGAGCTAATCCCCCAGTTTTTCGGCCTCAAACTTCATTTTCTGCGCGTCCACCGTTCCGGCGACCGTTATCGGCTCATCAAGCGGCTGAATATGAACCGCCTGCCAATTCCCAGCGGTCTTGCCCTGTATGAACATTACTGCCGCCGCTGGCTGACCGCCCGGCTGCTGCGGGAGATGGATGAGCAGGGTGGGGTAGATGCCTTTCGAGATCGGCCGTTAGTCGGCATTCAAATGTCAGAATTTCTCAACACGCAGGAGCGGTTTTTGTGCATGGGTTTTGCCCGTCCGCTGGTCCTTTCCCCACACATCGCCAGCAGTGTCATCGTCGGCTTTCGGGAGGAGCAGAACATGGGCAACATCATTCGCTTCCTCCACGATCCGGCCGTTCCGTCGGTCGTGATCAACGAAACTTGCGAGCGCTGCCCACTGACGGCCGAAGAGTGCAAAGTTCGGGCCGCCGAACCAACGGTATTAAAAGTGGAACAGGCAAAGGAAGCGCGTCAAGCTGCCCTTCAGAAGCTAATGGCTCAGTTTCATGGTTAGATGTAATATAGAAACTCATATCAACTTGTAGCGTGATTTGGTAAATCGCCAATCGGATTTCCAATTAGATTACAAAGGAGACAGCATGAGTGATACATTTACAAAAGTAAAAGATATCCTGGTTGAAAAGTTCAATATAGAACAGAACCAGATTCAGGAAGACACCTCTTTAGACTACGACCTGGGAATTGGAACCTTCGACCTGCTTGAGTTCATTGGAGTTGTTCAAAAAGAATTTAACATTGGGATTCCAAATAAAATGGTTGAAGATTTTGTAACGGTTGAGGACGTTGTCAACTATGTTGACGCCCATAGAAATAGATAGATCGTGATTTTAGATTGGTTCCATTTTCAATCAGTGTCTCCTATAAAAACCGGTTTTTTTGATTAGCCATTTGGAATTTACTAGAGTAATTCATGAGAAAAAACCCATTTTTTAACCTTTTTTCAGTAGAACCAGGAATTAACACAAATCGACACGAATTAAGGAAATAAACCTATGTCAGAAGCAGTCATTTTAGACGCCGTTCGGCTGCCATTCGGCCGTCGTGGAGGCGTTTACCGAGAAATACGGCCGGATTCCCTCTTGGCGCAGGCTCTTTGCGGCTTGACCGACCGGGTTGGCATTGATCCTTCCCATGTTGAAGATGTCGTCACCGGCTGTGTCACCCAGGCCGGAGAGCAGGGGGCCAATATCGGCCGTTTGGCTGTCATGCTGGCCGGTTTCCCGGTGCAGGTTCCCGCGACTACGCTGGACAGGATGTGTGGCTCCGGCCAGCAGGCCGTCCATTTCGCTGCCCAGGCCGTTGCCGCCGGAGACATGCGCTATGCCATCGGAGCCGGGGTCGAGAATATGACTCGCGTGCCGATGTTCAGCAGTCTGGGCGGTGGCTTTGAAAAG
>JBAPRX010000467.1:0-8908 GCA_049281335.1 Promineifilaceae bacterium (SeqCode) | reverse complement strand
TTTGGCGACAGTCAGACTCAGATTCCCGTCGTCAATGACACGGCCGACGAGCCGGTCCTGGACCAGGTCCCCGAATTCCCCACAGCCGAATCCAGTGTAGCCGAGATTCCTTCCAGCACCTCCGGTGGCATGGATGTCGGTGATAAAGCCCTCAATTTCACCCTGGCCGACCTCGACGGCACTCCCGTCAGCCTGAACGATTTCCGGGGGCAGCCCGTTATCATCAACTTCTGGGCAAGCTGGTGCGCCCCCTGCCGGATCGAAATGCCAGAACTTCAAAAAGCCTACGAAACCTACCAGGACGATGGGCTGGTCATTTTAGCCCTTAATGAAGACGAGCCGGTTGATGTTGCCAGAGACTATTTTGTAGGCGAAATGGGCCTGACCTTCACTGCTCTACTGGACGATAACAGCGCCATCGCTACCGCTCTCGGAAATTTTGGAACCCTGCCCACGACTTTCTTCGTAGACCCTGAAGGAACCATCACCGTTATTCATCGCGGCCCTATGACCTTCGGCCAGATCGAAGACTATCTAGCAGAGACAATTTCTGGTTAACCCCTCAAACCATAAAACGTAAAACGCAACATTTTCAACCCTTACGTTTTACGCATTACGTACCTTTGAATATTCTCCCAATCCAAGTACAATCCCCTCATATGACCACAGAAACAACTTCGTCCCAGGAGACAACAGAAAAGAAAAGAAAGCCAGTGACCGGCTGGCAGCGTAGCCTCGTCATCGGAATAGACCGCGTTATCTATGGTGTCAGCAAACATTGGCTGGCCGTTTTTAATATTCTGGTTGCAATCTATGTTGGCTTACCAGTCCTGGCTCCGGTTCTGATGCACGTTGGTCTGACTCGGCCTGCAAGAGTCATCTATACCGTTTACTCTCCGATGTGTCACCAGATGGCCCAACGTTCCTTCTTCCTTTTCGGCGATCAGCCCGTTTACCCCCGCGAGATCGCAGGGACGAGCTACACACCGATTGAAAGCTACATTAAGGACCTCCCCGAATTTCAAGGCATTACAACCGACAATTGGGGCGCTTTTTTCCCTGCCGCTCGCGCTTTTCTCGGTAATGAGCAAATGGGTTACAAAACGGCCCTCTGTGAGCGTGATATGGGCATCTACGGGGCTATCCTGGCCGGTGGGCTGCTCTATGCGGTTCTGCGACGCCGGTATCATGTGAAGCCTCTACCTGTCATGCTATTCATCATCTTAGGCATGGGGCCGATTGGGTTGGACGGATTCAGCCAACTATTCAGCTATTGGTTTACCCCTGCCAGTGGCGCTGCCGCAACCGGTATCATGGCAACCTTGAGCCACCTGCTGCCTTTGCGGGAAAGTCCACCCCTGCTGCGAACTCTGACAGGTATCTGGTTTGGTCTGACCCTCGTTTGGCTGGCTTATCCTAATGTTGAAGAAGGCATGATAGACAGCGAGAAAAATCTGGGTGATAAACTCCGCCGCGCCGGAGCGATCCAATAGTTAAGTGACCGTCCGCAAATAGAGGCGCATTCATGCGCTGCGGAATTGCGCGGACGGTTTAGGCGTAAGCGGCCTCCTGATTAGATATTTTATTGCTGGCCGCTAACTAAGGATTACCCAAACCCTTCAAATCCCCTCGCCTGCCATGCCGCATAAAGCAAAATACTCCCGGCAGTCGCCGCGTTAAGCGATTCAACACGGCCGCGCATCGGCAAATAAATCAAAAAGTCGCACGTTTCCCGAACCAGCCGCCGCAGCCCTTCTCCTTCATGTCCCACAACAACCGCCAAGGCCCTGTCCAGGTCAATCTGCCCTAAAGGTTGGGCGCTTTTGTCCAGGTCCAGCCCCGCCACCCAAACATCGGCCGCTTTCAACTGCTCAATCGTCTGCACCAGATTCGTCACCTGGGCGATAAGCAGATGTTCGGCCGCACCGGCCGAGTAAATCACTACATTTGGGGTAATGTCTGGCGCACGTCTATCCTGTAGAACAACGCCATGCACCCCACATGCTTCTGCTGCGCGTAACAAAGCCCCGATATTCTGTGGGCCGTGCAGCAGATCAAGCAAGAGGAGAAACGGCCGTTCCTCCCGCCTTTCCGCCAGATCCAGAATCTCTTCGACAGAACTGTAAAGATAGGGGCCGACTTCCAGAACAACCCCCTGGTGGCTGCTGTCTCCCGCAAGCTGACTTAACCGGTTCTTGTGGCTTTCTTCGACTGGAACCCCTCGCTGGCGGGCGGCTTTGTAGAACGGCTTGAAATCTTTCCCCCCTCGGTCAACCCACAGTCGGAGAATCTGGCGACGGCTTCCCCGCAACGCTTCCAGAACAGTATTACGTCGGTAGAGGTATTCGCTGCCCATATCGGGCTGTTTTACTACTGTGGGCGGGCAAAAATCATTCGCCCGGCCGAGGTCTGAAGCACTTTGGTAACAACAACGTTGACATTTTGCTGGATGAGATTTCGGCCGTCTTCAATGACAACCATCGTCCCATCTTCCAGGTAGGCAACGCCCTGTCCTTCCTCGCGGCCTTCCTGAACAACCTTTACCGTGAACTCTTCACCCGGCAGGAAAATCGCCTTAACGGCATTGGCAAGGTCATTGATATTCAGAACGGTCACGCCTTGAATTTCTGCCACCCGATTCAAATTGTAATCGTTGGTCATAATTGGGCAGTTTAGTTCTCGCGCGAGGGCAACGAGTTTGCTGTCCACTTCCCGAACTTCACTCACATCCATATCCGTAATCCGAACTGGAATGGGGCATTCGGTTTGCAGAATCTTGAGTACGTCCATCCCCCGACGGCCACGATTTCGCCGCAGGGAATCGGCACTGTCGGCAATATGTTGGAGTTCCGTCAAAACGAAGTTGGGAACCAACAGGGTGGAGCGGATAAAACCTGATTTTGAAATGTCAGTAATTCGGCCGTCAATGATAACGCTGGTGTCTAGCAAAATAACCCGGTCCTCCGGTATCCGCGAAGAGCCTTTGGACTGGCCCCGTTCTTCCCGAAAATAGCTTATTGCTGAACGTAAATCATTTTGTCGCAGTGTCAAAATCACGATGCTCAGATAACAAAGCACGAGCGCAGAGGCCGGTGGTAAAACCTGCTTAAAAGGAGCCGGAAGGGTGGAGAGCGGCAGTGTTAACAACGAGGCCGCAATCAAACCCATAAAGATGCCGAGGATAATGGCAATCAGCCGTTCCGTTTGCATCCTTACCAGCGAATCGCGCAAATGGCGCAGCGGCCGTGTTGTAAGATAAGGCGTTAGCACCAGTCCAAATAAGATACCAACCAGCCCAAGCAAAACAACGTAAAATTGTCGCTGCGATTCCAACCCAATCAGATCAGAAAACGTAGCGCCAAGATAGGCAGCGCCAATACCAATACCGACCGCTCCTATCAGTCGAATGAAAAATTCTATACTGAAGAAACCCATCTTATATCACCCGGAAAAACAAAAAAGTGAACGTACCAACGCATAGAGAGTGCGTTTTGCACGTTCACCTAAAATTTGCCTGGAGCCAGACAGAGCAGATAGTAAGTCTGATGATTCAGAGATAATTGTAGCTGGCGGTTAGTTGGATAGAATGAAAGAAAAGGAAACCTTAACTATGATCCCGGTTGAGCCAGGAAAATGAATACACACCAGTCACGAATAAAAAGTGAAAATAATAGTTAATAATGGCAAATTTACATGACGTACATTAAAGATCGTAGCACAATGAAATGGTAAGCGCAACAAATGTGACGGGAAACAAAGAACCCGACAAACCGCCGCCAGTTGGTTTGTCGGGTTCTTGAAAACGAGGGTCGTACAGGACTAACCCCGTCTGCCGCGAGCCATCATGGCTGCGGGAACGGTTCGGCCGTTACCGGGACGCGGCGGGCGTTGGCGCACACGGCTGTTTGTTTTCGGCCGAGATGCGGGCTGTGAGGGCCGAGACGTGGTCGTGGTCTCAGCAACCGGTTTGGGGGCTGGAGTTACGGCCGTTGGTTGGGAAACCATCACCGGGCGGTTGGTTGCAACCGGTCGAGTGGCTGGCTGTAAGCTTTCCGCCGGATAATCAGCGGCCGAATTAAACAGGTGTTCACCGGCGACCGAGAAAGCGCCAATAAACAAAATTCGGGTCAGCCAGACCAGGACTGCGACGAACACCGGCGCTACATGGAGCAAGGTCTCTCGGCTCAGAACTTCGTTGCCAAATTCGTGGTTGAGCAAAGTCAGAGAAATCGCCCACCAAGTCATCAAGGCATTCATCGTTGCGCCTAGAAGCCATGCGCCTGTTAAATACCAGACCTCTTTTGGTTCTCTTATGCCGCGCTCTGGCGTGAATAAGTGTGCCAGGCCGGCGAAATCAATGGCGCAAAAAGCAATTGCCAAAATAGTAGCCCACCCCAATCCAATAAAACTGACGTCGCCAAGCAAATCCTTGAGAGCGAACTGGGTCGTATCAAAATTGAAAATCTCAAACGCCAGCAGTGCCACCACCAGAATTAGACCAATGACCGTCTCTCTGGGTAGAGCCAGGTTGATTGATCCCAGCTTATCCAGTTGACCGCTCCAAGTAGATTGGTTTGACCCTTTCCTTGAGCGCTGGTTTCGAATATAAAGTCCCTGGTTGTTTTCAAAAAAAGTCTCTTGTCTCATTATCCTCTCTCCGTCAAATTAACAAGAAAAAGGCAACTTAAAATTTTGTTGTGCAAAATGTTGATTGAGTTAGAACAAACACTTGCCTCAGTGGAGAATGAGCTTTGGTTGCCACAAAACTATTTCTCTTTAAGTTTCTACCACTTTTATTGGGGGGAAAGGAGGGGTGGGGATGATTCTCTGCCAAAAACCATCCCCACCTGTCCTGGGAAGAGGGTAGAACATTAGTTCTTTATATATTAGCACGAATGTTCTAATTCGTCAATAGTCAATATTTTTACGGGCGATTAGCAGCAGCCCTTCTGTGAGAAATAAAAAAAGAGCTTACTCTGAGGAGTAAGCTCTTTTTCAACCAAACTTATCTGGCATTCAAATGCCAGATTGTTTCATATTATGATGGGAGGTTAATCTAAATGTGACGTTTTATGCGGTGTGCATGGTATTGACATTTCTGGCTTGTGGACCTCGGCCGACATCCACCTCTTCATATTCAACCCGATCACCTTCATAAAGGTTGCGATAGCCCTCCCCATCAATTGCTGAATAGTGAACAAAAACTTCTTGCTCGCCCATTTCAGGTTGGATGAAGCCATATCCTTTGAGACGACTAAACCATTTTACAATACCTATTTTTCGCATTTTTGACTGCCTCCAGCTCTGCAATAATTGGTTACAACACTTACAATCTAGCATGGGAGAAAGTCACTGTCTAGGGTTGGCGGGCCGTTTTTTTCGGTATTTTCACGCTCACGGAGGGCTAATAGACTTTCGGCCGTAATCTTGCCTCCAAAATTACGTCTCTCGCCCCTGTATCTGTAAAGCCAAGCGACTCCGCCAGTTGAATAGATGCTTCGTTTTGTTCCGCAACGACGTAGAGCGGGGTTCGGCCGTTTTCCAAAATATATTGCGCTGTGGCAGAAACAACGCTTCGCCCCAAACCCCTGCGCCGGTAAGCTGACTGGGTCCGCACAGAAATCTCCGCAAAGCGCGGGGACTGCCAGTTGAGCCAGGCCGAAGCTACCACCTGGCTTTCGGAACGGGGGACATCCTGACTCGATTCTCGAATCACAAACCCAACCTGCCCGTCTGGTGTATCCTGTCTTGTGACCAGGACATTGATAATCGGCTTGAATCGGCCGGACTTCAAATGATAAAGTTTCAGATACTCTTCCTTCTGAATCTCAAACAACGCTCCAAGAATAGGCAGGTAGATTGCCGGAGCCTGAATGAAAACATCCGTTCCCTCTGGCATGGCGCTGTAGAACAACTCTGACACCTTCGCCGGGTCCGCAGGCAGGCGCATCGTCACCAACGGCCGAAATAGATCGATTCCCGTTCGGGAAAAGCACAAGTACCCTGCAGCTTGCCTTGATTCCGGGGGGAAGAGAACGAGATGTGTTTTCTTATCGTCGTGGTAGTAAGCGTAATAGGCGCTGAGGGCATCCACCGGATCATTTTCGTGGAGCAGCGGCCGTATCGCTCGTCTCTGTTCAGCCAGTGTCATCATCGGTCGTTAAACTATCCAGCGCAATTCGGAGCGCAGTTTCAACCCCCTCTTGAACTGCCTGCTCCTTTGGTTTATAAGAGTCCATTGTTTCCTGTCCGGTTGCCAGCACATTGCCATCCACGACCAAAATAGCGGCCGTTTGTGCTTTTCGCAGGGTGCCAACGATGAAGAGCGGCGAACATTCCATCTCCACCGCCAGGACATTGGCCTGCGACATAAGCTGGTAATTCAGATGTCCGGCAATGTCAACGCCCCGGTAAAAGTTATCTCTGGTCAGAGCCAGCCCGAATTGAATGGTCTGGTTGGCCTGTCTTGCTGCCCGTATCAGAGACATGGTTAGAAGCGGATCGGCCGCTGCCGGAAAGCCCACCGGCACGGTCTCTCGACCATAGCCGGTGCTGTCAACAGCGGCGGTTACGATTACCAGATCGCCAGACTTTTGCTCCGGTTGCAGCCCGCCGCAGGTTCCAACCCGCAGCAAACGGGACGCTCCCGCAGCAATTAACTCTTCGAAGGCAATGGCCGCTCCCGGCGCTCCAATGCCATGTGAGCAGACCGCCACCTCTTTTCCCGCGAAACGGCCTGTGTAACACCGGTATTCGCGGTTTTCGCACAACAGCGCGGCATCTTCAAGCAAGTCGGCCGTTTTCGTTGCCCGATCCGGATCGCCACAGACAATAACGGAGGCAGGAACGCTGCCAATCGTCAGGCCGGTAAGAGGGAGGATATTTATACTCATAATCTACTTCTATTGAGATGATTGATAATTCAGAAAGAAACAGCCGCTAAGTGTGTGATCAGCTCAACTATCCATTACCCCACACAAATACTTTCCGCAGCTCAGGATTACATATCTCTGTTTTCTGTTGACATCCATATTCATCAAGTTTACTGTCACCATTTATCCTTCGCAATGTTGGAATCCTGTAGAGAACCTGGACGAAAGTCGGAGGACGGCCGTCTGACAGGTCAGCTATAATTTAACCTTTGCTATATGATAATTAAGCAAGCAATGTTAATTGTTTGATAGATCGGGCACTACCGGATATGTTAAACTGGTGGTTCGCCGTTATGATTTGAGGATGTTGTTTTTGGTTCGTTGTAAACTAGATTAGGGTTAATCGCGTTCACAACCAACCCAGGAGGATAACGTGAACGATCAAATGGGAGTTTACCGGCGCCTGCTGGGCTACTTAAAACCCAATGCCAGACAAACAGCCATCGCCTATGGGTCAATGGTGTTTGTTACCGTATTGAGTCTATTTGTCCCCCAGATTATCAAAGATGCCATTGATAATGGGCTGGCAAGCGGCCGTGCTTCGACCCTGTTTATTGCCGGGGGAATCATTCTCGGTATTGCGGTCGTTCGTGGAACGGCCGGTTTTGGGCAGCGGTTCTTTGGTGAATGGCTTACCCACAAAGTAGCCTACAGCCTGCGGGACGACTATTACCACCAGGTACAAATGCTGCCCTTTTCATTTCATGACCGCACCCAGACCGGGGATTTGATGAGCCGCGCCACCAGCGACATCACCGAAACTGAGCGGTTCATCGGTATCGGCCTGATGGACTTGACTGCAACGGTTTTGCTGATGGTTGGGGTTATTATTGCCATGCTGCTGGAAAGTTTTTCCCTTTCCGCACTGGCCTTGCTGCCTTTTCCAATTCTGATTTTTTCAACCGTTCGCTTCGGCAACATCATTCGGCCGATGTTCAAGCGCATCCAGGAGCAGATGGGGACGCTCTCCACCACCATGCAGGAAAGCATGACCGGCATCCGGGTTGTGAAAGCCTTTGCCCGCGAACCCTTTGAACTGGAAAAATTTGACCGGGACAACGACGAATGGTTTGCCCGGCGCTACAGAGTCATTCGCACCTGGGCCAATAACTGGCCTTTCTTCAACTTTGTGCTGGCAACCAGCATCTTCTTGCTTCTCTGGTTTGGCGGTCCTCGCGCCTTAAATGGCGACATCACCGTCGGAACGCTCTTTGCCCTGACTTCCTACGTGTTAATGCTCAATGGCCCGGTGCAGCGTCTTGGTTTTCTGGTCAATCTGGCCGCCACCGCCGGAGCCAGCTCCAGCCGGGTATTCGAGATCATTGATACCTGGAATGAGCTTGTCGAAAAGCCCGACGCTATTGCGCCAGATGATATTGCAGGCGATGTGGTTTTTGACCATGTTCAGTTTGCCTACCGGAATGAGCGTCAGATTTTGAAGGACATTTCCTTTGAAGCCCATTCCGGTCAGACAATAGCCCTGGTTGGGCCGACCGGCTCCGGTAAATCAACGGTAACGGCTTTGATTCCCCGTTTCTATGATGTCACCGACGGCCGTGTTCTGGTTGATGGCGTTGATATTCGTGACTGGCAGCTTGAAAAGCTCCGCTACCATGTCGGTATCGTCTTGCAAGACAGCTTCCTTTTTAGCTCATCCATCGGTGAGAATATTGCCTACGGCCGTCCCCGCGCTACTCAGGAAGAGATCGAAACGGCCGCTAAAGCAGCCCGCGCTCATGACTTCATTTTGAGCTTTCCCGAAGGTTACAACACCAGAGTGGGCGAACGAGGCGTCACCCTGAGCGGCGGCCAAAAGCAGCGCATTGCGATTGCTCGCGCCCTGCTGAAAGACCCCCGAATTCTCATCCTTGACGATTCCACCAGCAGTGTAGACACCGAGACGGAGCATCTCATTCAGCAAGCTCTGGAGACGCTGATGGAAGGGCGAACTACTTTTGTCATTGCCCAACGGCTGC
>JBAPRX010000466.1:0-4243 GCA_049281335.1 Promineifilaceae bacterium (SeqCode) | reverse complement strand
CAGGACAGGCAATGCAGATGATGGTGGAAACGGCCGAACATCCCATGCTCCAACCAGTCGGGCTGGCGGTGCATATCGGTTCGCAAATCACGCAGTTAGCCCCATTCGTCCAGGCGGCTCATTTTTTGGTGGAACTGGCGGAGGAAACGGCCGCTTTTGGCCTCAAGCTGGAATATCTCGATGTCGGCGGTGGGTTGGGGATTGATTACAACCACAATAATGCTCCCGATCCGGCTGAATGGGTTTCGGCCGTTGCTGCTCCGATCAGAGAAGCGGGGTACGGCCTGGTGATGGAGCCGGGTCGCTCTATTGTCGGGCCAACAGGAGCGTTGTTGAGCCAGGTTATCTATACCAAGAACCAGGGCGAGAAACGGTTCGTTATTTCGGATGCAGGGATGAATGATCTGCTCCGTCCCTCTCTTTACAGCGCCTACCACCCCATTGTGCCGGTCAAAGAACCCCAGCCGGATCAAAATGGGCTGGGAACGGCCGATATTGTCGGCCCCATCTGCGAAACAGGCGACACCCTCGGCAAAGACCGCCCCTTGCCCCATATGGAACCGGGCGACTTGCTTGCCACCCTCCAGGCGGGAGCTTATGGCTTTGCGATGAGTTCCAACTATAACGGGCGGGTGAAACCGGCCGAAGTGCTGGTGGATGGCGAGAATTTCAAGGTTATCAGGCAGCGCCAGGGGTATGAACATCTGCTGGATGGAGTAGAGTTGTAATTGGGTAATTGGCTAGACACCATTGGTCAGGAGACGCTAAAAGTCAAAATATGCCCACCTACAAGAATCGTTTGATAATTGTACTCCAGAAGAAAAACTGCATATATTAAGAAGTGAGGTGAGAATTCCGATCACATCAGTTCATGGCTATGCCCGTCTGTTAAAAGGTGAGATTACATCAAACAATATCGATACGCTGCCTGCTGATTTTGAAGAGATGTTGGAGCGAATAATCAAAGCCGGTGATGACCTCCAGGAGTTATTTAATATTATGGCATTTCGAGGCCATGTTTTTCCAACAACTCCTTATCCCCCAACAGGACGGCCGTTTCTCCCTCTGCCACAATTCGGCCACCGTCCATAATTGCCACCAACGGAAATAGTTCTGCCACCATTGCCATATCGTGAGACGAGACGAGCATGGTCATATCCAGGTCGCGCAGGAGGTTGATGAGGTTGCGGCGGGCGCGGGGGTCTAATCCGGCCGTTGGCTCGTCCAGCACCAGGATTTCGGGACTCATTGAGAGTACGGTGGCAATGGCGATCCGTTTTTTCTCGCCGATGCTCAAGTGATGGGAAACGCGGTTGATATAGTTTTCCATCTGAACGGCCGCTAATGCTTCTTCGACCCGGTGGTGGACTTCATGCTCATCCAGCCCCATGTGCAGCGGCCCAAAGGCCACATCGTCAAAGACGGTGGGTGAAAACAACTGGTCGTCGGGAGTTTGAAAGACCAGACCAACGGCCGCTCGAATCTGGCCTAAGTTGCCGTTGTCCATTGACAAACCGGCCACCTCGACCGACCCTTCCTGTCCTTTGAGGATGCCGTTCAGGTGCAGCAAAAGGGTTGATTTCCCGGCCCCATTTGGGCCAACCAGGGCCATTTTCCGTCCCGGTTCCACTTTTAGATTGACACCACAGAGCGCCTCACGGCCGTCCGGGTAGGCAAATTTCAGGTTTTTTACTTCAATGGTATGGTGCATAAATGTTCCGTAAAGATAAAGGAGTTAGTCGGGCCATTTGAACGATTAGCCAAATCGTTCTACTCAAATAAAGCTGGCTGCCAGAATTGCGCCTAAAAAGAGGATTCCAACCACGAAGGCAGCATAGTCGGCCGAATTCATCCCCGGCCGGCTTAAAGTCCTCAGTGTTCCCTGGAAACCACGCGACGTCATGGCATTATAAATCCGTTCGCTTCGCTCAAATGAGCGCAGCATCAGACTTCCGGCCATCCGCCCCGCCACTTTGCCGCGCCAGAGAATTGAACCGCCGCTCTTTTGTCCTGGTATCGTCGCGCTCCGAGACGAACGAGCACGCATCATCCGTAAAACTTCATCTGAGAGGACAAAAAGGTAACGATACATGAAACTAACAATCGAAACCAACGGTTGGGGGATGTGAAGCGCCCGCAGCCCCCAAAGTAAGTCGGGGAAAGGCGTTACAGACACCAGTAATATGGCCGCCTGAACTGAAATCCAAGACTTCATCAAGATACTGACAAAGCGGATTGTCCCCTCGACTGTGACGGTGATGCCTCCCAGAATCGGAATGGTTAACAATGTCTGTCCTTGAACGGTGAAGGGGAGCGTCACAGCCGCCAGCGCAAACGGCAGGGCAACAAAGGAACGTTTTAGAATGAAACCAGCGCCAACACCCGAAACGGCCGCCACAACCATAATTGCCAAGAATAAAACAAGGTAGGCCCAGAACTCCCCAAACGGCAGCAGGCTGGCCGTCAGGATAAATAACAGGGTCAGGCCAACTTTTATTCTTGGGTCGCGGCGGTGAACGATTGAACTGCCGCTGCGGTACTGATCAGCGAGATGAATGTGCATAGGATGGGGGTAAGTGCGTTAAAAGTCGGGTGATTCAATACTCACAAGGCTGCCTATGGAAACACCCGCGAATCTCAGCCTGTCTGTTAACCGGTCTGCCTTTTGCTTGTGACCGGTTTGCGCCGCAGAAGACGGCCGATAAGATAAAGAACCCCAAAGACAATGAGGGTACCCAGAACGACAGCCAGAATACCTGACAAAGTCTGGTTTCCAATAAAAGGCAGCGTGTAATCGGGAAAAATTCGATAAACTGGCCCTAGCGCCTGTTCGAGAAAAGCGTTATCCGCTGCAACCCGTTCCAGACCATCCGGGCTGCCGGAAGCGGCAAAGGAAAAAGCTGCAATAATGACTGCCAGCGTTAATCCTGCCCCAACCCATCGGGCCGAACTCTGCCCCGGTGCGCTCTCTCCCATTTTCAGGAGATCGGGCCGGGTATTGTAGATCAACAGCAGCGCACCTACGGTGATAATCGCTTCGCCAATCCCTATCAGCACGTGGACGCCAATCATGGCCGGTAAGGCAATGTTCAGTGGAATGATGCCAGACACGGCCAATTCGACAGAGGTTGCAGTGGCGGCAATTAGAACAGACAACCACGCACCAACAGCGCCGCCAATAATCAGGCTGTTGCGATTACGGCCGAGTCGGCCGTCCAAGAAGCGATAGACAAACGACCCAACAAGGATCGTTATGACGCCCATGTTCACAATGTTCCAGCCCATAACCAGAAGACCGCCGTCCTGAAAAAGCAACCCTTGCAATCCAATGACGGCGGTCATCACCAAGACGGCCGACCAGGGGCCAAGCACAATAGCGGCCAATGCTCCCCCTAACAAATGGCCGCTGGTCCCACCGGCAACCGGGAAATTAATCGCTTGAGCGGCAAAGATAAAAGCTGCCAACACCCCCAAGACCGGGATCTGTCGTTCCCCCAGATGTTCGCGGGTCTGTCTGAGTGCATAACCAATGACGATTACTGCCAGTACCCAGCCAACGATAGATACGGCCGTACTTAAGAAGCCGTCCGGGATGTGCATTGCCTCAGGACGCATTAAGATTGAGAGATGTTGGATCATGACGATTCCTCCTTACATGCGGCACAGATGCCGTACAAAGTCAAATGGGTTGTATCCACTTCAAATTCATATGTCTCAAAGACTGTGTCAACCAGTTCTGAGAAAATGTCGTCTGAAATTTCAATATCCGTGCCACAAACATGGCAAAGAAGATGGTGGTGGGGCTTTGAACCGGCCAGTTCGTATTCAACGCCCCCTTCTGGTAAGGTGGTAGAAATGACAAGGTCCATATCCCTCAAGAACTTGAGGGTTCGATAGATCGTTGCCCGGTTAACGGCCTCAGACTTCTTTTGGACAAGCTCGTAAATCTGTTCGGCCGTTGCATGTCCATGCACCTCACAAACGGCATCAAGGACCATCTGGCGCTGGGGTGTCAACCGGTAACCTTCATGGTGGAGTAAAGCGGCGAGATCAAGTTGGTCATGACTCATATCTATCAACAACCTTTGTTATTGCGAATCGTTGCAATAACGAAATTATACAGTAAACGAGGCAGAAGTTCAATAATCCGAAGATTAACTTTATACGACTCCTTCATTGACCCAACCTGATTAAAATGCTACCATTTCAAATAATATGGATGACATTAGTTCAGGTACATGAT
>JBAPRX010000465.1:0-11375 GCA_049281335.1 Promineifilaceae bacterium (SeqCode) | reverse complement strand
TCGTATAAGTCGGTGCGTCTGTTTCGGATTGAACATCTACATTTTTCCAAAGATAAAGTTTATCTGGGAATACAAAAAGTAGATATGCAGGGTTTGGAAAATTGCCATGAATCAATAAATTTTTCCTGTAGAAAGTAACCCATTCCTGTGACGTGTCAGGTAGGTTTTTTACTTCTACAGCGAGAACAAGTTTTCCGTGACGATCATACCCTGTGAAATCCCATTGTTGAGACATTTTCTTAATCCTATTTGTTATTCGAAAAGGAAATATCTACACTAATTGTAGTATAACATATTTACAGGGAATAGTTGCTACACATGAGTAAAACATGACGAAGATTATTGAACAGTGGTTGGACCCGCCGGAGAAGGTTGTTTTGGAGGCGGGGGATTTGCACGTGTGGCGGGTGTGGTTGGATCAGCAGTCGGCCGTTTATCTGGCACAACTGCGGGAGATTTTGTCGCCGGATGAACGGGAACGGGCGGCACGGTTTCATTTTCCCCAGCACCGGGAGCGGTATATCGTTGCCAGGGGGACATTACGGCTGCTGCTCGGCCGTTATCTCGGCCGTTCGCCGGAAAGTGTCGCTTTCACCTATGGGCCACAGGGAAAACCGGCTCTGGGCGAAGGAACGGCGCAGGAGACACTGGCTTTTAATGTGGCCCATTCTGAGGATGTGGCGTTGTTGGCGTTTATTTGGGGGCGGCCGGTTGGGGTGGATATTGAGCATATTCGGCCGTTGAAGGATATGGCGCAGTTAGCGGCCCGCTTCTTTTCGGTCGAGGAATATCAAGTTTGGCAGGCGGTTTCGGCCGACTCGCAGGATGAGGCTTTTTTCAACTGCTGGAGCCGCAAGGAAGCGTATATTAAGGCGCTCGGCGAAGGGTTGAGCCACCCGCTTGACCGGTTTGTGGTGACGTTGAGGCCGGGGGAAGTCGGCCGTCTGGTAACGGTGGATGGAAGCGCAGCGTTGGCGGCGAAGTGGCAGATGCAGGCTCTTCACCCAATGACTGGGTATGCTTCGGCCGTGATTGTTGAAGGCGGCTGGGATCGGTTGAAGTGCTGGTATTTTCGTTCACAAGTGATCTGACTTGAAATCTACCAGCCGACCCTCTATCTTATCTTCAAGGAAAGCGGTCAATTTATCCAGCTCTGTAAAGCTGATTTTCTGACCTGTGCGGGCGTCTTGTAAGACGACCCGCCAGGAGGAATCTTCGTTTTCCCGCCATAATCGGAGTAAGTAGGCATGGTAGTTGTTATCTTTTTCAATCATTTTCCTCTGTTCCTGGAAAGCAATCTGGTACTTCCCTTCATTCCATGCCCTTACCGTACATAGAAAACCTTCAGGAAACCTTCAAATTCTGATCCCGGTGGTGGTTATCATCCGCGTAAACAAGTGTAATTACAGGACAACAGCTTAACTATCCGGTAAAATAGTAGTGTCAGACAGAATACAGATTTGAGGTCGCGCTTAAACAGTTTCTATTGTACATCGTCGAAAATAGTTGGTCGGTAGTTAGGAAAACCAAGCACCCAGCCCAATGAAAAAAAACAGGCTCTTAGCTTTCAAACTTTTGGGGGGACTGTCCATAAAACTGAATGGCGAACCCCTGAGCAACCTGGCCTCTCGCAAGGCCGAGGCGCTTTTGGTTTATCTGGCTTGCGAACGGCAGGAACATTCACGGGAGAGCCTGGCAACTTTTCTGTGGGATGACCGGCCATTGTCCCGTTCCTTGGGCAACTTAAGTGTCTTGCTAACCAGCCTTCGGAAAGAGGTGGAGCCGTTTGTTCATTTGGGGCGTAATGCTCTGAGCTTCAATTTGGAAAGTAACTACTTTCTCGACAGTCAGGTTTTTGAGGAAAAAATCAATCAGGCGCGAAAGCGGCAGAGCGGCCAGCCCTTGCGAACGGCCGCTGCCCAACTGACTCAGGCTTTAGAGCTATACCAGGGGTCATTCCTGGCGGGTTTTCACATTCGGGAAGCCCGCGACTTTGAAGAATGGGTTTTGCTGGAACAGGAGCGGCTGCAACGGCTGGCGATTGATGGACTGGCCGACCTGGTGGATTTTCATCTGCTGCGAAATCAGACTCAGGAAGGGATCGCACAGGCGGCACGGCAACTGGCTCTTGATCCCCTGCGAGAGTCGGCCCACAGACAGATGATGCAGTTGTTGATGCTTGACGGGCAGCGGAATGCAGCTCTGGCTCAATTTGAAACATGCCGCCAGATTTTGGAAGATGAATTGGGGGTGGAACCGGCCGAAGCTACGACTGAACTGTACGAACAGATTCGTGCGGGAGATTGGGCGAACAACCTGGAAACGATGGGAGCCGGGAGTGGGCAAAGGGTTCCCGTTCCGATTTCGATAACGCCGACTCCTACGCTTTCCTCTTTACATAATCTACCGATTCAGACGACGACCTTTATCGGCCGGGAACAGGAACTATCCCAAATTACCCAACGATTAGAGGAACCGGCCTGCCGTCTATTGACTCTGGTGGGACACGGCGGCATCGGCAAGACACGGTTGGCATTGGAAACGGCAAAACGTCAGGTCGGCCGTTTTCTGCATGGCGTCTGGTTTATAGAGCTTGCCGGTCTTAGCTCTGGTGAGGGGCTGGTTCCGGCCATCGCCGACACATTGGGGCTGGCTTATTCCGACCGGGCGGGGCTGGAAGATGAGCTGCTGGCCTACCTGCGACAAAAAGAGATGCTCCTCATATTAGACAATTTTGAACAATTACTAGAAGAAGATGAAGCGCCGTCATTGGTTCAAAAGATTTTGCGACAGGCCTTTAATGTCATTCTCCTGGTTACTTCCCGCGAACGACTTTCTCTTTCGGCCGAGTGGCTGGTGTCGATCAGCGGACTGCCTTATCCGGTAAAGGTAGATGATCAGGAAATTGCCAGCTTTGCGGCCGTTCAGCTTTTTGCTCAACGCGCCCAACAGGTCGAAGGCGAGTTTGAAGTAGAAACGGGTCCTCTGGAGGCTGTCCAGAGAATTTGTCGCCTGGTTGAAGGGATGCCGCTGGCATTGGAACTGGCGGCGACGTGGCTGCGGGTTCATAACTGCGAACAAATTGCCAACCGTATTGAGACGGATATTGGCTTTTTAAGCACTCGCCTTCGTGATGTCCCTACCCGTCACCGCAGTTTGCAAGCCGTATTTGACCATTCCTGGCAGTTAATGAATACGGCCGAACAGACCATGCTGCAACGGCTGGCGATTTTTAAGGGTGGTTTCACCAGTGAGGCTGCCTTACAGGTAGCGGAAGCCAACCCAGAGACGCTGGCGGCCCTGGTAGATAAGTCGCTTGTCCGGAAAAGGCAGACGGAGCAGCGCGGCGTCCGATACGACATTCATGAAATACTGCGCCAGTTTGCGGCCGTCCGGCTGGCTAAAAGTCCAACCGATGAAAAAGAGACGCGAGATAGACACGCCCGCTATTACGCCCAATTTTGTGGGACGCAGGAAGCATTTTTGAAAGGCGACCGAGTTGTGGAAACGCTGAGATTGATGG
Organism: Promineifilaceae bacterium (SeqCode); assembly: GCA_049281335.1. GTDB lineage: Bacteria > Chloroflexota > Anaerolineae > Promineifilales > Promineifilaceae > JAKEFB01. Next base: position 7,852 of record JBAPRX010000465.1, on the reverse strand, counting down.
CGGAGGAGATGGATAATCTCCAAGCTGCCTGGCAGTGGACATATCATCGAGAGGAGTCACCTGCGCTGGATTGGATGGCCCAGATGGTGGAAGGCTTTATGGTCTTCTTTGAAATGCGCGGCCGTTTTCGGGAAGGGTTACATTTTAGTGAAGAAGCGACGGTCGCTGTGGCGGCTGCGACTTCCGATACGGAGGGGGTTGTTTTAGGGCGGCTACTTGCCTGGCAAGGCTGGTTTCATTTCCGTTTGTCCAATTATGAGCAAGGACAGGCAATGGCTGAAAAGGGGCTGGCAATCACCCAGGCTGAAGGCGCCTGGCAGTATACGGCTTATCCGCTTTTGTTTCTAGGAGCGGCTGCCTTTGGGTTTGGCAAACTGGAGCAGGCTCGTGATTATTTTCTACAGTCCTTAGATATCTACCGCCGGTTAGACGATAAGTGGGGTATAAGCGGTACGCTCTCTAATCTCGGTCAAGTTTCAACTGCTATGGGGGATTTAGAAGCGGCCGAATCGTACTTATTAGAATGTCTGGCTGTCACAGATGCAAATAATATTCCCTTTCTCCGCTGCGCCGGGCTGCAACAGGCGGGCAGGCTTTATACAATGGTGGGCAACTACGAGACGGCTCGAAGCAGCATGGAGGAAGCGCTGGCTGTGTCGCGGGCAATTGGCGATAAACATTCAGAAGCCATGACCTTGCTCAACCTGGGGAAGATGAATGATCAATTGGGGAATGAGGAGGTTGCCCTCAGGTATTTACAAGAAAGCCAGGCGGTTTTTGCGGAAATTGGGGACCGGTTTAATGAGTGTTGGGCGCTTGTTCACCTGGGTGATATTGCCTACAAACAGGAATCATTGCAACGCGCTCACCAAATTTGGCGCATTGTTCTGGAAACAGGGCGGGAAATACAGGCACCGACCGTTATCCTGGCGGCAGTGGCGGGGATAGCCCGGTTACTTGGATTGGGCGACGATGTAGAATTGGCATTAGCTTTATTGGCCTTCGTTAAAAATCATCCAGAAGCGGAGCACCAGACGCGAGAGGGGGCGACAAGCCATTTTGAAGCGATGGCAGAAGATGTCGCAGTGGAAAAGGTGGAAGCGGCCGAATCATTGGCCGCAGGGTGGGATATGGAGAATGCGATAGCCAACCTCTATGTAGGGGCGTAGCATCTTGAAAAGTCGGCCGCGAACGGCCGTATTCATTATCCATTATTCATCATCTTGTCACTTCTTTGTCGCGGAGGCGGAAGAGGATTCGACGGATGCCGATGACGGAGAGGAACAAAAGGGAAAGTTGGTAAATGGGGCCGGTCACAACCTGACGGAAGGTTTCCTGAAGCGGCGGAATGGTTCCTCCGACGACTGTTTGCCAAATCGTCACAAGCAAAATGACGATGACGGTGAAGATAACTGCCTGGAGGAAACCGGACAGGGTCAACAGAATTGAAGAGACAAATTTGCCAACCAGGGCAGCGTAGTTGAATTGGCGCAGGTTCAACAACCGTTGAGCCTGGAAGAACATCTGATCCCCCATTTTTAGCATCCGTTCCATGCGGACGTAATCGCGTTCGGTGAAGCCTCGTTCCAGGCGAGTCTGGACGCCTTTGGAAAGGCGGCGGCGGGCTTCCCGACCTGCATCCTTCATAAAACGGCGGTAATGACGGCCGACATCAATATCATGATCCAAACGGGCGGCAAGGGTGTCATAAAGCAGGGTGGCCCGGATCATGCGAACGGTGTCAAAGGTCATTGGAATCTGAAAACGGCTGGTCACGCGGAAGAATCCCAGCCATAGTTGGGCGCTGGTTCGCTCCCACCATTCCGACTGTTTGCTGCGAGTGGCAATCAAGCCCTCCCAAAAAACATCTTCGATAGCCTTCAATACGTTCTCGACATCAATCGGCGGCAGTGGTTCCAGCAGGGTCAACGCCGCCCGGCTGATCCCTTCCAGGTCTTCTTTTTCTTCCAGCCGGAATATTTCGTGTAAACTTTGGCGGCGCGATTCGGTCAGGGTTCCCATGGACCCAAAATCTATGAAGACCAGGCGGTTGTTGCGCTGGATGATGATGTTGGCGGGGTGGGGATCGGCGTGAAAGATGACGCTCTCCCACAGTCCCCAGTTGCTAACCCACAAGAGGCGGCGGGCGACAATTTTGGGGTCTATATTGAGGCGGCGAATCTTTGCCAGCGCGTCGCGGTCATTGTATTCAACGGCCGATAGCAGCTCCCAAAGCCAGATGCCGGAGACATACTCCTCGACCAGCACGTCTTCACCGGAGATGTGGGGGTAGACACGGGGGGCGGTGAAGAACGGCCGTCTCGCTTTCTGCGCCCGGCGACGAAAAATCTCTTGAAAACGAGCCTCTTTGTAAAAGTCCAGCTCTTCCATGAGGGTGGCCTGGACTTCTTTGAGGACATTTTCAGTAAAACCGGGCCTCAGAATCGTTAAGGTTTCTAACAAGCTGAATAACCAGTGCAGCACGCGGAAGTCGGCCACGAACTGCTCACCGATGCCAGGGCGTCGGACTTTTACCGCGACTTTGTCGCCGTTTTTGAGGACAGCTTGATAAACACAGGCGACGGAAGCTGAACCAATCGGTTCCGGATCGAAGACGGCGAAGGTTTCGGAAAGCGGCCGTCCGGTGCATCGTTCAATGATCCGGATCGCTTCTTCGGATGGGAAGGGAGCGACCCGATCCAACAGTTTGGTTAACTCTTCACAATAGATGAGGGGTAAGAGATCCACCCGTATGGACATTTGCTGGCCGAACTTGATAAAGGTTCCGCCGATTCGGGTGAAGGTTCGGCGCAGACGAACGGCCCGGCGATGTTCAGAGTCTTTCCGACGTAATTTGTCGGCCAGGACGCCACCCAGAAAGTAGGTGATGCTAAAAAGCCAGATGAAAAAACGGCGAAAAGCAAGGAGGCGGCTGTCCTTGAAGGGCGAGGCCAGCCGCATGGTGCGGGGGCTGATCCGGCTGACAGCCTGGACGGTAAGCGGCTCCCGACGAGGCATGGCACCCAATACATCCTGGTTGGGATCGGGGCTGCTGTTTTGCCAATCAGGGGCGCTGAAGGGGTCATCGGAGGAAAGCGGCCGTTGTTCGTACCAACGATCCAGGCCATCCCGCACCGCCCGCCGCACTTTTTGGATTCGGGGGCTTTGCGGCCGTTGGGAATGGTTGGCTGCCGTCCGATGATGTATGTTCATTCGTCCAAAATGTCGTCGGCTATGCGGGCCATATAGCGGACTGAACGGCGGGTGGCTTTTCGTGCCTGTGGGGTATTGGCAGCCCGCCAGAGTTCGTAGGGGACGAGGCTTAATTGTCGCATGGTGACGGCGCTGCCTTTGAGGACGTTGGGAACAAAGTCTACCAGAGCGCCATCACGCTGCCGGGAAGCGGATTTCCTGGATGCTTTGCGGTAAGCCTGCATTCCTTTATCAGCGGCACGAACAGCGCGATGGGCAGCCCGCGATAGATGACGCTCGATTTTCCGGGCGTCTCGCGTGGATGGGGAACGTTTCTTTTTCGGCCGATCCTCAAAAATGATGGGGGTATCCAAAGCATACTTTTTCGTACCTGGGGACATCATTCAACCTCCTATAATGATGTGACAGTCACTGGCATTCTACGAGTGCTTGAAGTGACTGTCACATTAGAGCGTCATTACGTATTACGTTTTCGCATTTCAGAACGGCAGCGTAATCTTTCGCTTCTTCTTGCCTTTTTTCTCGTAGATAATGACGAGGGGGACGAGCACTTTGTCATCCAGTTCGCCTTCCAGGGCTTCGGCCACTTCGTCCAGAACATCTGTTATCTCGTCCACAAGCGGCCCTTTGCCACGTTTTAATTTTTTGACTGATTTGCGCTTGGTCTTACCCAGGTCAACGATAATGGGGGTTACGACTTCAAGCTCAACTGCTTCTTCATCTTCTTCGACTACAACTTCTTGTTCTTCTTCCATGTTTCTGCCTCTGTTGAGTTGATTAGGTTGATGGCCAACCTGCGGTTGGCTTGTTGATTGGGTTGATTACCCCAACCAACTCTTTATTCAAATGCCAGCGCTTCGCGGACGACGAGTTTGGTGGCGCCGCGTGCCGGGATGATGCTGGCGACAATAGAAAGGATAACAACGACCAGCAGCCAGAGCAAGATACCTGCCGGAGCAAAGCCGTAGACCAGCGGGGACTTGATGAAACTGATGCCGACGGTGATGCTCATGATCAGGCCCATCGGGTAGGCCAGAACGGCCGCTAACAGCCAGCTTAACAAGCCCACAAAGATCCCTTCGACGATAACAATTTGGGTTACATCAGGCCCAGCCGCGCCGATGGAGCGAATGATGCCGATTTCTCGCGTTCGTTCCAAGACGTTGAGGCTCATTGTTCCGGCCAGACTGAGGCCGCCAACAACGGCGAACAACCCGGCCATCGAGATGAGCAGCAGCAAAATCGGGGAGGTCAGCCGTTCGGCCTGATCACGGGTGCGTTGGTGGGTGTCAACGTTGCGAACCAGGATGCCTTCTTCTCGCAAGGCGGCGTCTATCTGGGTAGCGGCTGCCTCCTGAGAGTCAGCATCGTGCTGTTCCGTTTCCAAAGCCAGACGGTTGGGAAGGGCGTTGTCGCCGTTGAGTTCGGCATATCGGGCCAGGGGGACGTAGGCCATTGGGATTTCGGGCAGTGGTTCGCCCAGGCCGACCATCTGGGTTGTGACGAGACCGACGACCTGCCATTCGGATTCTCGGCCGTCTGTTCGCAAGGTAATGGTGTCGCCCACCTCAACATCGTCTTCATTGGCGGCGAAGTCTACATTGACCACAACGGCGTTTGTGTCGTCTGGTTGCAGCCAACGGCCGTCCAGCAGCGTCGGTTCGACAAAGGGGCTGCCGATTGGGATGGCAAAGAGGGTGATGGCTGCGTCGGAAGCGGTTCCGTCGGGCAGTAAGCGGAAGGCGGGGCCAACGTGCCAGCCTTCGCTGCGGACAACGGCGGGGATGGCGTCGGTTATGCGGGCCAATTCGGACAGAGGATAGGGCTGCTGCAAGTCAACGGTGACATCCTGGCCCCAGTAGGCGGCGACGTTGTTGATGGTCAGGAAGAGGGATTGGCGGACGCTAAGTACGGTGATGAAAATTGCACCACCCAGTGAAAGTGTTACCAGGGTTAATGCCAGACGGAGCTTGCGGCGGAAGATGTTCCGGGCGGCATAAGACCAGGAAGCGGGGAGACCGGGAAGTCGACCGAACAACCGGTCAATCAGCCCGCCTCCAAAGTCCCCGGCAACCGGCCCCTGGTTGCTAAAGGCTTCCCGCACGGTGCGGCGGGTTCCGTTCAGGATGGGAATGAGGGCCGCCAGCAGCGGAACTACCAACCCAATCACCAGTTCCAGCAAGAAAATGTACCAGGGAACGGCAAACCGCTCGACGTTGAAGTTGAGCAGGTTCGCCAGTTGAATGGTCATAATTCGAGAGCCGAGAATGCCCAATGGCACGGCAATCAGCCAGGCTATCAGACTAAAGAGAAAGACCGTCGCCAGGTACATCTTGAAGATGTCACCTTGGGGCGCACCGACCGCTTTCATGGCCCCGATTTGGGGAATCTGGCGGGTGAGAACGGCCGCAATGGTATTGTAGACCAGGAAGGTGCTGAGAAAGAGGGACAACAGCCCCAATGACCCCAAAATGAGCAGCAGGGATTGGATAACGTTGTCCATCAGGTGCTTACCCGGTTTGGGGATGCGCGTTCCTAGAACGGGGACGTTTCGGGCTTCGACAGTTTCCTGGGCTTCCGCCATTACCTGCCGAATGTGGCTTTCGTCAAGGCGGTTTTCGGCCGTTGTGAAGTGGATTTCGTTGAAGGCCGGTGGCAGACCCAACTGCTCGATGGTGTCGAGGGAAGTGTAGCCGAAAATGACCTGATCCAGCAGGTTGCCGGAGACGACATTGAGGTCGTGGGCCAGACCGGAGATGGGCATTTGGCGCTGTTCGCCCTGGGGGAGTTCGATGAGGACGGTGTCGCCAACAGCCGCATTGGTTGTTGCCAGGGTGGAGCGTTCTATCAGAATGCTGCCGGGGGGCGGCGGCCAATCGCCGGATTCAGAGGCGATTCTGTCAACAAGCATATTATCAAAATCGGCTATGCCGACGATCTTTAGCGAACGCCACTCGTCACCAACTCGCAGCCGCGCCCAGACAACTTCTCTGCCTTCAGCGTCGGCAATGGATGGAAGATCGGAAACGGCCGAGATAACGGATTCATCGGCGAAGGGAACCAAAATGATGCCGCTGGCCTGGTTTATCTCGTCCAGGCTGCGCTCCAGGTTGCGGGTCAGGATGACCCTGGCCCGGAAGGTGGTGCTGATGGCAACCAGCCCCATCGCAATGGCGGCAACAACCAGTAAGGTACGGCCTTTATTGCCGGTCAGGTCGCGGAGGATTTTTTGGAGTCGAACGTTCATAGGCTAGACACTGTTGACAGACGGCCGCGTAAGATGCGGCCCATCTCTTGTTCGGTCAGGCCGGACTCATCCATGATTTTGCGAAGCTGTTCCAGGCTGATGGCGACGACCTCGACCTGACCGTCTACGTCGGGGGCGGCACGGAGGGTTGCTATATTGACGACATCCTTATACAGGCCGATCTCGCCGAAATATTGGCCCGGCCCCAGGCGGGCGACGACTTGTTTACGGCCGTCTTTTCGGCCGATAATTTCCACTGCTCCTTTGGTGACCATGTAGAAGTAACGGGCCTTAACGCCTTCTTCAGAAATAATGGCTCCCGGTACGAAAAGTTGGAGTTCGGCGTGGGTCTCCAGGTCGGCCAACTGTTCCGGGGTTAGTTCGGGGATGGCGGTCATTATCTGCTCGTTGAGCATCCGGCGGCGCATCAGGCGGGCGATGGCATCGTGGGTCATGTGGTTTTCTTCGACCAACATGCGGAAGGAATCGCGGTCCAGGGCGACAAAGAGGGCTTCTTTTTCACCCGCCACCCGCACCGTTGCGCTGCGCGGCGCGTCATACAACAGACCGTTTTCACCAAAAAACTGCCCCTTCCCCAGATGGTCAATAACCAGTTCGGGGCGTTGTGGATGCCGGACAACCACCTCCACTTCGCCGCTGATGATGATGTAGAATTTATCGGCCGTATCGCCCTGATGGAAAACAATATCGCCGGGCGCGTAAGTGACCGGTTCCAGGTGGGTAGAAACGCGGGCCAACTGAGCATCGTCCACGATGTGGAGGGCGGCGGAGACGTATTCGTCAACGACTTCGCCGTCGGCGATGAGGATGACGCGGGAGACGCGGCTGGCGAGATCGCGGTCGTGAGTGACCATGAGGATGGTTTTGCCCTGGTCAACAAGGTCTTCGAAGAGTTGGAAGACGGCATCGGCCGTTTTGGAGTCGAGGCTACCAGTCGGTTCGTCGGCGACGAGGACGGCGGGATCGTTGGCGAGGGCGCGGGCGATGGCGACTCGCTGCTGCTGGCCCCCGGAAACGGCCGAGGGGAGTTTGTGGGCGTGTTCGGCCATGTCCACCAGACCGAGCAGATGAAGGGCGCGTTCTTTGCGTTCTTTGGCGTTGTATTGGCGGGCAAATTCCATTGGCAGGGTGACGTTTTCGAGCAGGGTCAGGGTTGGGAGGAGTTGAAAGAACTGGAAGATGATGCCGACATTACGGCCGCGCCACAGGGCCATCTCGTTTTCGGTCAGGGTGTGGATTGGTTGGCCGCCAACGATGACTTCGCCGTAAGTCGGCCGATCGATGCCGGTGATCATGTTGATGAGGGTGGATTTGCCGCTGCCGGATTTGCCGATGACGGCCACAAATTCGCCGGGGCCGACTGTCAGGGAG
>JBAPRX010000464.1:0-2542 GCA_049281335.1 Promineifilaceae bacterium (SeqCode) | reverse complement strand
CTCCTGATTAACGGCCTTACCAGTTATCAGAAGTTGACGGGTGAGACGACGTATGAGGCTTTGCTGCTTTCGCAGGTTGAATCGCTGGCGGCTGAGATTGATGCGTCGCCGTATGGGATGTTGGATGATTATCCGGGGCAGTATTATTCGGTGGATATGATTCCGGCTATTACGGCCGTTTGGCGGGCGGATGCTGTTTTAGGAACGGATCACAGTGATTTTGTGGCGCGGGCGCTGCGGGCTTTTTCGGGCGCTCGTCTTGATCCATTGACGGGGCTGCCGACTTATACGGCCGATTCTAAACGTGGGGTGGGGTATGGGCCTGCGCGTGGGGTTGGGATGGCTTCGTCTCTGATTTGGGCGTCTGAGTTGTGGCCGGAAACGGCCGAGGGGTGGTTTGATAGTTTTGAAAACCATTTCTGGCAGGAAAATGGTTTTGCGGTGGGTTTTCGGGAGTTGTCGCGTGAGCTACCGGCACAGCAGTGGTTATTGGATGTGGATGCGGGGCCGGTTGTGGCGGGGTATGGGACGGCGGCGACGGCTTTTGGGATTGGGACGACGCGGGTTTACGGCCGTTTTGATCAGGCTTATCCGCTGACTGCTCAGGCGTTGGCGGTGTCTTGGCCTTTGCCGGATGGGACGCGATTGGGGCCGCGTTTGCTGTCGAATTTGTCTGATGCGCCTTTTGTGGGGGAGACGGTTTTGCTTTTTGTGCTTACGCACCAGCCGGGGCCGGAGGTGCTGGTGACGCCGAAGGGGCGTGTGCCGCTGGTGGTGTATTTTATTGTGGGACTTTATCTGGTTGTGGGGGTGTTTATTGTTGGGTGGGGGATTACGGCCGTTAGGCGGTGTCGGTTGGATGGAGGATATGAGGTGGGATCGGCCGAGTTGCAGTTTGTTGGTTGGGGGATTCTTGGTGGGGTTGGGCTGCTTCTAATCGGCACAAGTCATTCGCTGCCTGGTTTGCTCCTTCTCTTTGTGGCTCAATTCCTTCCGGCCAAAAAGTTGGCTTGATTTCCCTTTACAATTTGTATCCGTTCGGATACAATAAGGCATGTATACTGTCCTCCGATCAGACACCTTTGACAGATGGCTTTCTAAACTAAAAGATACCAAGGGTAAGGCTCGGATACTGGCACGTATCAGATCGGCAGAGTTGGGTAATTTAGGTGATGTAAAGTCTGTTGGCGGGGGTGTTCGGGAAATGCGAATTCATTATGGGCCTGGATACCGAGTGTATTTCACACAAAAGGGCAGGTTGGTAATTTTGCTTCTTGTTGGTGGAGATAAATCTTCTCAGAAAAGGGACATCAAAAAAGCAGTAGCCCTAGCTGAGATGTTAAAGGAGTAGTTCGTTATGGAGAAGTTTTCAAAATTTGACGCTGCTGACTATTTAGACAGCGAAGAAATAATTGCAGAATATTTGACTGCCGCCCTGGAAGATGAGAACCCGGATGTTTTTCTGGCTGCTATTGGCGATGTTGCCAAAGCACGGGGCATGAGCTTTATTGCCCAGAGTACCGGACTGGGTCGGGCCAGTCTTTATAAAGCGCTTGCTCCTGGAGCAAAGCCACGATATGACACGATTCTTAAAGTGCTTCACAGTTTGGGTGTGAAATTATCGGTTTCCACTAACGATGAGGCAGCTATATCTACTGTGGAAGATTTGGCTTGGAGGGAATGAAATGCCAACCAAAACTTTTCCATTCGATATTTCTGAACATCTTGAAACCGATGAAGATATACGTGGTTTCCTGAAAGAGTTGGCAAACAGTGGGGGTACGGCCGATATTATTCATGCGTTGGAGATTGCGACCAGGGCCAGTGGTATGATTGAGATTGCCGTTTTTACGCCTGACAACCAGGAAAAAGCGGCGGTTCAGCTACAGCAATCCTTGAACCATTAACATAGACATCCCAGCAAATTATGCGTATGAATTATCGAGAAAGAATTAGAGCCGAGAGATTGAAGCTGAAGGAGGAGTTTAGTCAGCTATTTGAGGCGTTTCTGGCGGAGTTGGCTCCTTATGTGGCGGCGAAGCGTTCGATCCGGCTGCCGTTGGATAAGCCGGTGCCTTATGAGTTGATTGTGAAGTTGGTGAAGATACGGGTGGAGCAGAATTTGGCGAAGGTGAATAAGTAGTTTTTAATAGTAACACGGATTTAGCAGATTTTCTTACATGGATTAAATTACCGAAGCCAACCCGAAATTTAGCACTGAAAAAATTTTTAACTGCTCATGCGAAATCCAAAACATACTTCTCTTCGTGTCAAGAAGGACTCGCCTAAATATTATGATTGATGAACAATCTGTTACTGCAAGAATGCGGTCTTTGGTTGAGGAGTTTGAGGCGGGGGCGGACAGGCGAGCGATCTTTCTGAGTTGTTATTTGTTGATGACTGAGAATATGTTGTCGGCCGTTGAGGCAGGGGAGTTCTATGATCCGGAATGGGTTGACACGCTTTTGCATCACTTTGCTGGTTATTATTTTGAGGGGGTGACTGCGTATGCGTTGAATGAATCTGCGGCTTCGGCCGTTTG
>JBAPRX010000463.1:0-7642 GCA_049281335.1 Promineifilaceae bacterium (SeqCode) | reverse complement strand
GGTTTTTACGGCCGAAAACGGCCGAGAAGCCCTTAAGGTTTACAATGAACAGCCGGATGCGATTCAGATGGTGATTAGTGACATTGTGATGCCTGAAATGAGCGGCCTTGACCTGTATCAAGCGCTGCAAAAATTTGTCCCCCATCTCAAATTCCTGGTTATCACCGGCTATCCCCTCAACGACCAGGTCAGGGAGTTGTTAGAAAAAGGGGATATTGACTGGATTCAAAAGCCGTTCCAGGCCGAAGAGTTGGCGAAGAAAATAGAAAAGATGATGGGCGCATCTTTAGAGTCCACCTAAGGCAGGACAGTTTCGGTCTTGGTAAAGAGAAAGTGGTCGTGATAGTAGTGAATCCAGAGGAAACCGAGGACGCCGGCATAGTAGGCTGTTTCAAAGGCGTAGGTTGAATCGGCCCATTTGCCACCAGCAACATCACGCAGCAGGAAGAAAGTCAAGGCGATGATCAACACCGTGCCGAGGGTGAAGGCCATGTTAAAACCGTAGTAGGCTTTGGCCTTTCCGGCGCCGGAGATGCGCTTGATCAACGGCATTCGATCCATTTCCCCTTTTTCAGCCCGCAGCCGGTTGATGTACCACGTAATCGCCAAATATTGGGTGCAGTGCCAGACATTGACGCCCTGAAAGGCGGTATCGAGATTTCCCAGAGAGGGAACGAGGAACAGCATCACGCCGGAGGCGGTGATAAAGACGATTTTGGGCAAATGAGCCGTTCCGCGATTGATTTCAATCAGGCTCTTAATGATAAATCCTATAAAAATGGTTCCAAAGAGGGTGGCAGCCACATAAAAGAGCCAGGGGTGTTCAAAGACGTCGGGGATAATGTCGTTGAGGTTGTTTGGCCCGATGGAAAAATCTTTGCTGACGGCAATCCGATAAGCGGCAATGGGATAGAGGGCGGTGACAACAACGCCATAATCCAGTACGCGGGAAAGCAGGGAGGGAGACGGCCGAGGCGCAACTGCCCCTTCTTTTTGTTCATACGCCCCAACTATGAAGGAAAGTTGGTGGAAGGTATGCAGGGAAGCCCAAAAGAAAAAGATGGTCAGCAGCAGGGTCAGATTTGCCAGGGCCAGCACAATGACCACCAGTGGAATAAAAATGGAGGAACGGACAAAGCCGCTGTATTTTTCTCGGAAATTCACATCCAGGGCGGTGCGGGTAAAGGTAGCATAAGTGTGAGGACCGGCAATAATAGCGAAGACCAGCAGGTTGATTGCCTGCCGGGCGTCGCTGTCATTGATCTGAAAAACCCGGTTCATGATGTACCAGGTCAGATAGGGGACAGGAATTAGAAAAACGCTCAGGCTGATGAAAGCCAGGTCCCAGCGTGGGGTGTATATCCATTTGCCTTTGCTAATCAGGGGGGCGGCTGGGCTAATAGAACCGACAGTAACACTCATACTTTCCTCTCTTTAAAATGCAAAAATGGCTACTGCAAACGATTAATATTTTTGTTGTGAGTTTAGCGACTGACAGCTAATGTCTATTAGGATATTTATTGGCGACTGTTATTGCAATAAAGCACCTGACACCAACACCATAAAAGTCTATTCTAACAGAATGGAACCGGCATACAATAGAGCTGACCAACCTAAAGCGGCGACGATGACCATCGGCACCGCGAATAGGAGAAAGCGACCGCCATCTACGTATCCATCATGTATCGCCCGCCATATCAGAAAAGGCATCAAAGGCAGGTTGATGAGGATGGCGGTGACAAGTCCCGGCCCGTAACGGCCGAGATCAATCGTTGAACCAACATGGGGATAATAAATATTGAGCCACATCGTTAGTGCCAGCCCTAACACCAGGTAGACGGCCACATTGCCCCGACCAGCGTGAGCGGCAACGGCCGTCAGCCCATAAATCACCACCAATAAGGCAATCGAAGCAAAGTTGAATTGACGAGAACTGACTGGAATGTGCCATGATCCGGCCGTCTGCGACCAGGCGGGCAGCCAGATCATTTCTTCAATCATATGAAGGGTAATAGCAGCCGGAAAGAGCCAGATCAACGTGCTAAAATCCAACGTTTGAAGTTGTCCAACGATGTCGTTCATAGGAAATCCATGTCAGTGCAGGCTGTTTTCTCTGGCGATTTAAGGGCAGACGAGTAAAGCGCCCTGCCATTCCGCTATCAACTGGCTAATGACGTTGCCCGACCCGCGACGGCCGAAACGTCGTTCATTAAATCCCCCGGCAATAATCAGTGGCTTGTCCATCCGTTCGGCCGTTTCTAAGATGAGTGCGGTTGGGTCGGATTCTTGAACGATGTAGTCAGCCTCGACTTCGTGCATTTCCAGGTAACTGCGAGCCTGAGTGACGGCCGTTTCGTCCACGAGACTGTCTTCCAGGGCCACGACGACAGTTAGGGATACGCCCCACCGTTCGGCCATATACGCGGCGGCAAAAAGGGCTTCTCTGCTTTTTGTGCTGCCGTTATAGGCCAGCAGGATCGTGTCCAGGGAAACGGGCATACTGGTGGCAAGAAATACAGGGCGCGGAGCGTGCCGGATGAGGGATAGGAGCTGCTGGCTGGCTTCAATAGAAGATTCGGTGGGGGATAAACGGCCGTAAATGACCAGATCAGTCAGCGCAGCCCGTTCGGAAATTACCTCAACCAGATCGCCTGTTTGAAAGGCCAGCCGCCCCTCGATCGCTGCTGCCTGACACTGCTGCTCAAACCAGCTTCTCAATTCCGAGTCGGGGGCGCCGGGGAGACGGACGATGGCGTTGGTTGGCGTTTCCTCTGATTTGGGACATAGGCCATGCAAGCGGGAATCGTCCCGGCGAGCAATGATCAATGCCTGTTCCAATATTGGCGCGTTATCCTGGTCTTCAAAGAGGAAAACGAGCAGATCGGCGAAGAGGCGGTCGCTGTAACGAACGGCTACCTTTTCCTGGGACCAGCTTTGGAGCCTGGGCGTGAATTTGGTCCGTTCTGGCACAACCAGGCTGAAGAGGCGGCTGAATTTGCTGCCCTGTTGAGGACGAAAGCGGGCGGCGAGATCGGCCGCTGCTACCTCGGGCCGCACCTGCCAGCCTAATTCGTTCCGCACACTGGCTTGATGTTCTGATACCCAGAGATAGAGGTCTGTCTCGGTGCGGTTGGGGAAGCCGCGCAGGATACCTTGCTCGCGGACAGTTTCGACAACGGGCAGGTAGGCTTCATCATACCAGCGGGTTACTGCTTCAGCATCAGACAGTTCAATCCCTTCCGCCATTTCAATGAAAAAACGGTGGACCTCCATGTGGTTTTCCAGCTTGCGATACTGCCCTGGCACGCTGACCCACAGGTCGGCGTCGGGCCGAAGGTAATCGAGATGAGTGTTCTCCAAAAAAGCGGCATATTCTGCCTGGAGGATGAGGTTGTCGGGATTGATATTTGATGGGAGGGGTACTCTGGTCTGGACTTCGGTCACTTCGGCCGGAATAAAGAGCATGCCGCGTTGTCGGGCTATGGATACCCGGTGGTTGCCGTCCAAAACGAAATAGGCATCGCCGATCTGGTAGACGTCTATGGGTGGCAAGCTGTTAAAGTCGGGGACGGAGGCGACTCTGGCCCAGCGTTGTGCATCGCTTGACCGTTGAGGCAGGAAGGTGCGAGAGAAGTCAGTATAACGGCCGACGCTGCCAACGATAGCGTCTACCGGAATCTCCCGAATTCCCCGTTCGGATCGGCTGACAATTTTCAGGGAGTTGACAACTTCGTCGTAGGAGAGGAGTTCGGTGGACCTGCCTGTCAGGCGGGCAATGATGTTTTCCATGGCTGCCCGTTGGCGAGCAGTGCGAAAATCACTGATTGATCGCTGGAATCTGGTGAGTGGTGGCGGCCCATAAGGGAATTCTGGCATCTGTAGAAATTACCATACCTGTTGTTGAATGACCACATTTTCCAGGGTGGAATACATGGGCGAGATCGGCGGGAACCCAGGTTATAGGGAAGCCAATGGCTTCTCCCGCCGATCCCGCCCCTACCGGATTACTGATTTGTTGTGTGTGCTTTCATTAACCGTCGGCAATCTGTTTTAGATGTCCGCTCGTTCAATCTCTTATATAATCTCGCCGATGTTTGAATTTGAATTGATTGCAACTGATCCGGGAACGGGGGCGAGAGTCGGCCGTTTTCATACCCCGCATGGCATTTTAGAGACTCCGGTCTTTGCGCCGGTTGGGACGCAGGCGACGGTGAAGGCGCTGCGTCCGGCCGATTTGAAGGCGCTGGGGGCGTCATTGGTATTGAGCAACACCTATCATCTCTATCTGAGGCCGGGAGATGAGTTGATCCGCGACCTGGGCGGGCTGCACCGCTTTATGGGCTGGGATGGGCCGATTTTGACGGACAGCGGCGGCTATCAGGTGTTCAGCCTGAGTGATACTCGCAAGATGGACCAGGATGGGGTGACGTTTCAGTCCCACATTGATGGTTCCTCTCACCGCTTTACGCCGGAGAAGAGCGTTGCCATTCAGGAGAATTTGGGGGCGGATATTATTATGGCTTTTGATGAATGCCCGCCGCCGGATGATTATGGGTATGTGAAGGAGTCGTTGGGACGGACCCATTCCTGGGCGGAACGATGTCGGGCGGCACAGAAACGGCCGGATCAGGCGTTGTTTGGGATTGTGCAAGGGGGTGTCTTTGCCGATTTGCGGGAGGAGAGCGCCCGGTTCTTGATGGGGCTGGATTTTCCGGGGTATGCAATTGGGGGGCTGTCGGTGGGGGAGAGTAAGCGAGATATGTATGCGATGCTGGATGTGTTGAATCCGATCTTACCGGCCGAGAAGCCGCGTTATTTGATGGGGGTGGGAACGGCCGAAGATTTGGTGAATGGGGTTATCCGGGGGATTGACATTTTTGATTGCGTGCTGCCGACCCGGTTGGCGCGGCATGGGGCGGCAACGGTGGCGGGCGGCCGAATGAATCTCAATAATGCTAAATATACGACAGACCCCGAGCCGATTGACCAGAACTGTGGCTGTTACACCTGCCAGCATTTCAGCCGGGCTTATTTGCGCCATCTAGTGAAGGCGAATGAAATTTTGGGGCATGTGTTGTTAAGCACCCATAATGTTTATTTTCTGGTTGATTTGATGAAGCGGATGCGAACGGCCGTTATTGAGGGGCGGGCGGGAGCGTTTGCGGAAGCGGTTTTGCGGGATTATGACAGCATTTGAGGGCGAATTTTGTCAATGCGTCTAAAGAAAAATAGCAACGAATTTCACGAATGACACAAATTTTTTACCTATCATTCGTGGCTTGAATTTTTTATCTGTCATTCTACTCAAATGTTTTATTGAGAGGTTCCTGAGAATACGGGGACGGGGCGGGCGGCTTCTTCTTCTTCTGTGTCGGCTACGCCGTTGGTTTTGAAGTCATCAATGAGCCATTCCATCTCTTTAATCTCTTTGCGTAGGGTTGCGCTGATGCCTTCAGGAGCATTTGCTAATGGGGGTTTGGAGCGTTACGTGGATATGAATTCTGTGACCTGAAACAACCTTTTGAAATAGAACAGCGTACTGATCTTCATGAACATATTTTCAAAAAGACCCGGTATATGGTTATTGGTTTGGTTGGCCCTGATTCTTATTAGCGCGTTAACCGTCCAGTATGGTCAAAACGCGGCCGTTGCCCTTGTTGCCACTATGGTTTTGATGTTTTTAACCGGTCTCCTGATCCTTGAATTGCTTACAAGCATGGCAAAAGTGCTGTTTGTTGAACTTAAGGATGCGAATAATTTTCAATCTGAAATTACCATTCCCAAACTAGGGTCATTCGTGGTAGAGAATGAAAAAACATCTTTAAGAATTCCAGAAGCTCATTTTTGGGGGTTAATTGGGGTTATCTTAGCAATGCTGCCGATTCTATTCCCCTACGGAGCGCTAAAAGATGATTGGCAAACAAGGGTTTGTTTTGGGCCTTTTTTTATTTTTGCAGGTTTTTTTATTGGGTACTTGTCTGGACCATTTCTCCTATCAGTTGCTACTGCAATGATACTGGGTTTAACAAACCCGTTGAATATCAAAACTGATACGATAGGAGGATTTCTATTTTTTCTTTTAGGAATAGGGCTTGGCTTTATATTTTTTACGTGGCCTGCCATAAAACTCACTGATCGCTTTTCATTCATTGTTAAGCCAGGAAGACCAACATCAAATATAAAGACCATCACCCATTTAGAAGCAACGCCGTTTCCAACTAATTCGCTTCAAAAAAAGAAAAGCAGTGGCACAAGTAAGAAAAAGCAAGTGGGCATTTGGTTGGTGATAACGGTCGTGGTTGGCCTCATTGCGAAGGTTTTGATAACAAAGAAGCCTCGAAGCTAATTTGGTTACGGCTGTGTAGATAGTGTAGAAAAAAGAGTACAAGATGATGGCAAGAAGTTGCTAATATCCTGTCTCAATAATTTTGGCGCGTCCACGCTTTTTTTACTTGGATTTTTGGTTAGTATCCTAAAACGCTGCCATCTTTTCGGCCTTCGGTGCCGCCGATGTAGGCGCCGTTGGGGAGGCGTTGGATGATTTGGCCGCCACCGACGAAGTCTATGTCGCTGTCCACGAAGACTTCGTGGCCTTTGCGGCGCAGGCCATCTACGATGCGGGCGTTGACGGTGGGTTCGACTTGAATGTATCGGCCGTTTCCCCAATACCAGCGGGGGGCGTCGAGCGCAGCCTGGGGGGTGAGGCCGTAGTCTATCATCTTGACCAGAACCTGGAGATGGCCCTGGGGCTGCATGTGACCGCCCATGACGCCGAACGGGCCGACAGGCCGACCGCTGCGGGTCAGGAAGCCGGGGATGATGGTGTGGTACGGCCGTTTTTCGGCATCTAGCACGTTGGGGTGGTCAGGGGCCAGGGAGAAGCCTTTGCCCCGATTCTGGAGGGCAATGCCCGTCCCCGGAACGACGACGCCGGAACCAAAGTGGGAGAAGGTGGAGAGGATGAAGCTGACCATCATGCCGTCGGAATCGGCCGTGCAGAGGTAGCAGGTGTTTCCCGCCATTGGTACGCCGGGTTCGGGAGTGGCGGCAAATTCTCGGATGAGGCTGGCCCGTATGTCGGCATATTCTTTGGACAACAGGGCGTCTGTTGGGACGTCGGCCTTTTCGGGGTCGGCGATGTAGCGTTGAGCGTCGGCGTAAGCCAGCTTGAGGGCTTCGATTTGGAGATGATAACATTCGGCGCTTTCTCGCGGGAGACGGCCGACTTCAAAGCCTTCCAGAATGTTGAGGGCAATGAGGGCGGTTAGGCCCTGACCGTTGGGTGGGATTTCCCAGACATCGTAGCCGCGATAGTTGGTATGGATGGGGTCTACCCAGGTGCTTTGATGGCGGGCTAAATCTTCCTTTCGTAGATAGCCGTCTGTTTCGCGGGCGTAGGCGGCGATTTTTTCGGCGATTTCGCCGTGATAGAAGGCTTCGGCGTTGCTGTCGGCGATGAGGCGCAGGGTTTGGGCCATTTCGGGGCTGCGCCACAGCTTGCCGGGTTCGGGGGGTGTGCCGTCGGGGGCAAAGACGGCCGTCACTTCCTCAAACATGGCGCTGTCCAGTTCTTGCTTGAGTAGGCCGAGGGTCCATTTCCACTGCCAGGCACAGACGGGGGCAATGGGGTAGCCTTCCTGAG
>JBAPRX010000462.1:0-3118 GCA_049281335.1 Promineifilaceae bacterium (SeqCode) | reverse complement strand
GCTCAATCAGATCGGCCGCTCGTTGGGCTTGTTTGTCAATGACCTGGAGGTGATTTTGCAGCGATTCGGGTAATTGGTAGCCGCCCGTCAAGGCAAGCTGAGAATACAGGACAATGACACCCAGGATGTTGTTGAAATCATGGGCGATACCCGCCGCCAATTGGCCGACCGCTGCCAGCCGCTCTTGCTGTTGAATCTGCTGCTCCTGTTCGACACGCCGGGTAATATCATGAAAATTCCAGACAATCGCCTTCACATCGGGATCATGAAGAAGGTTTGTCGCTGTCGCTTCAATCCAGACCTGCGACCCGTTTTTGTGGCGGGCAAGCTGCTTGAAAGCGGTTCCTTTTCCAGGTTGGTTGCTGATATTGTCAAAGATTGTTTTCCCCTCGGCAGCACTTTCCTCCGTCACAAAATCAAGCCCCTGCCTGCCGATTAACTCTTCGGCCGAATAGCCCAAAATTTGCCTGATAGAAGGGCTGGCATATTTAATGACGCCAACCTCATCGTGAAGCAAAATCCCTTCATAACTATTTTCGATCAGCGACTTAAACCGCCGTTCACTGGTATAGAGCGCCTTCCTGGCTTCTTGTAGTTCGTGTATCTGCCACTCCAGCGCTGCAATTGTTTCGTGGAGGGTGGTTATCATCGAGTTAACGCCAACTTGAAGGATACCCATTTCATCGGCAGCGATTGGCTCCTCCACACGAGCATCGAATTGACCACTCTCCACCTGTTGTAGAACGCCCAATACGGTAGAAATGCGCCGGAGGATTGTCGTATTGACAAAAGTGATGATAGCAACCGAAGTAGCAACAATACTCAAGGTTGAACCAACGATGAAAAGCACCGCAACAGCCCGCTTCTCGCGGGTGGCCTGTTCCGTTCCGGCCTGAATATAAACGAAGAAGGGGGTATTGTCGTTGGCAAAGCCATAAACAGGGGTGATGCTCACCAGCCCAATGTTTGTGTCTAACAAGATTTGGCCGTCGGCAGCCTGATCAAACCAATCCGGGTCGAGCCAGGAGAGTTCCGTTATATCTTGCCTGACATGCTGTGGGTTTAAAGAGGTAAGGATGCTTTTGTCATTGGTTATGACCATGCCTTCGATCAGGTTTTCCCCAACCATGTCTCGCATTACCTCCTCATCTGCAACAGAGCTGAAAGTCAGCAGCCCCTGGGCAACCAACGAACCGGGTAGGTCAACTCTCTCCAATACGCGCCGGTCAATCTCCTGATTGAATCGATGGGTATAGACAAAGCCGGTCACAGTTAAGACGGTCATCTCAACCAAAATAATTGCCAGACCAATCTTGAATGCCAGTCGGTTGGGAAAAAGTTTCATTTACCTGCTGAGAAGTGGCGTGATGGATTGGCATATGTTTTCCATGACGGCCGAAATGTCTGCATCGGGTTCCCACAGCGCCTGGAATTGGTCGCGGGTTGCCAGATCAATGACGGGAAAGTTGGGATGGCTGGGCAGGACGCTGCCTGTGTTAATGGCAGTGGCAATTAACGCCCGCGCACCGGGTGAGTCAAGCAAAGGATTGGCTTCCAAAAATTCGGGGGAAGCTAAAACAGTCAATCGCGCCGGAGGAAAATAAATTGCCAGCTTTTCACTGTTGTTTTGGTTCGTCATAAAGGCGACAAAATCGGCCGCGATCCCCCTGTGGAAACCGGCATTGAAGACCGATACCCCGGCCTGTCCAATCGCCATTGGCTCCTTTTGGCCGGGGCCACCCGGTAAGGGGGCAATTGCCATATCAAAACCGGCATCTTCCAGGCGTGCGGAGCGACTTAGCTGCGAAATTGTCATTGCCGACAGCCCGGAATAAAAATCACCATTGACTCCCGGTGGGACGGCGCTGTGATCCTTGAAGACCATGTCATGGTAAAGCGTCACGGCGGTTATGGCGGCGTCACTATCGAGGAGACATTCTGTCCCGTCGCTGTTCCAGGCATCGCCGCCATAGGCCCAAATAATGGGGATGAGGGTCTGCCAGGCTCGGTCAGTGTAAACAGCGCCATCTTTTCCCTCAAAGCCATAAATCTCCGGGGGAGTGGCCTTTGCAATCTGACTCGCAATTTCTGCCACCGTTTTCCATGTCCAGTTATTCGCAGCGACAAAGGAATCTGGGGCCGGTACGCCTGCTATCTGAAATAAGTCTTTGTTGTACAGGATGAAGTAGGGCGATGTGGAGAAAGGGATGGCATAAAGGGCATCGCCCTGGCTCCAAAGCTCCAAAGAGGAGGGGGAGAAATCGGCCAGATTGTAACCGGGGTAGTTGACCAGCGTTGGCCTGAGATTTTCCAGGGAATCGGTGGCGATAAAGGCTAAGGCGCTGTCCTCGCGTATCCAACCCAGGTCGGGCGGGTTTTCTCCAGCGAGTTGGACGGATACTTTTTCAGCGTAGTCGCCCGGTGGGATAATATCGAACTGAATTGTCACCTCTGGATGGTTTTCATAATAGGCTTCGGCAACCTCATTTAGTAAATCCAGATGGACGCTGTTGGCGCTCCAAATTGTGAAACGTAAATTGATTGGGGCTATGGTGGTTACGGCCGTTTGATCTGGCACAAAAGATGTACACGCAAAGAGTAGTAAAACCACCGTTGTATATGCGATGGCCGGACATTTATATTTTCTAAAACATCCCCTAGCCTTCATCATATTTTAAAACCCCAGGATAGAACGTAGAAGAGGATCACTCCCAGTTCTGTAGCTCAGTAATGATAGTTTAGCACAAGTTTGGAAAAAGATTAAGAGCAGGCGAATGAGAATGTTTGCCAGCGAGCAAGTTTTTCGTTGCGAAATTGCCGGGGTTTCTTCATAATAGCGGAAAGTATCAGAGGGATGTTGTGTCAGTTTTCAAATTTGTCATCAATTTTCCGGCCGTTCTTGTGGGGTTGTTTTTCTCCATCCCAGTCCTGGGACGAATTTCGGCCGTTATCTGGCGTGGGGCGATTGACCTGTTCTGGCGGGTTGTCAGCTTGCCAGATGTCGTTCTGGGATTGTTCGGCGTTTACCCTGAGAAGAAGATGCGAATTTCTGTCATCATCTTGACGGACGCAGAGCAAACACCGATAGTGAAGGCAGACCGGTTGAAGACGGCCGTTG
>JBAPRX010000461.1:0-31198 GCA_049281335.1 Promineifilaceae bacterium (SeqCode) | reverse complement strand
AAATTGATGTCTTCCAGAATGGTGTGGGTATTCTGATAACCAAAATGCACATGGTCGAAGCGAACCTCCCCGGAAACCGGTGGCAGCGCCTTTGCGTCCGGGCGATCCATCACCTCCGGCGGCGCATCCAGAATGGCAAAAACCCGTTCTCCAGCAGAGGCGGCAATCGCCAGAATTGGAACAATGACCCCCATCCGCCGGATTGGTTGAATCATTAGCGCCAGATAGGTTGTAAACGCCACCAGTTCACCCAATGAGAGCTGGCCTCGTGTGACCAGCCAGCCACCGTACCAGAAGATAAAGGCGGTGCTTAAGTTGGCAATGGCGTCCAACATTGGCCCATTTTTAGCCTGCAAATAGGAGGTTTGCACGGAGGTCTGGAACCACTGTTCATTTTCCTTTACAAATCGTTCGATTTCGGCATCTTCCTGGGCAAAGGCTTTTACAATCCGCGCCCCCCGCAGATTTTGCTCCAGAAAAGTTGTCAGAACGCCCAACTGGTTCTGAATCTCCATCGAAAGCGGCCGAAAAAAGCGGCCGAAAATATAAGCCCGGTGAATGAGAATGGGAATCGTCAAAATAACGACAATCCCCAACGATGGGTTCATCCAGATGAGTGCGGCGGCTGTAAAAATTAGCAGCGTCAACCCCTCCAAAATTCGCAGTATCGCCCGCCCCGTCAGAAAACGAATTCGCTCCACGTCCTGTGTAGCGCGAGAAAGGATTTGCCCCGCCTCCGTCCGGTCATGGAATGCAAACGAAAGTCCCGTCAACTTCTTTAACAGGCTGTTTCTCAGGTCATAAGCCACACTTTGAGAAGCGATCTCCGCCCACTGCCCCTGAAAGTAAATGAAAAAGCCCTTCACCAGGGTAAGGCCCAACAGCAGCAAGACCGCCTGGCCTAACCGGGGAATATCCCCTCCATAAATACCGCTGTCAATGCTCCAACGAATAATCTGAGGCAGCGCGATATTGATGAGATTGATGAAGATCATGGCGACGTAGACGCCTACAACCAGCTTGCGATACGGCCGAAGATAACTTAAACATCGCCAGAGGATCTGTCGGTCAGATTGTTTCGACATGTGTAGCGGGTATTGTATTACGCTCCCACCATAAGGCCAATGCAAAACCCACCCCCAAGACAACCCGTCTACCTTATCCCCTTGCTCACTTGCTTATTAGCTCACTTGCCCCTTGCCCCTCGAATCTGCCCTGTCATCTCGAGCCGCCCTTTGGCAAGAAATCTTTCCAGCCCCAATCTATTTCTCCAACTATGCCAACTTCTGTTTAACAGCTTCGGTGTTAGGATGATTCGCACCCGAATCTCTCGCGCCAGTGTTTTTAGCTCCTCATCCCGTCCGGTGAAGTTGGGGTTGGGCGCAACCGGAATAACTGAGCCGGACGGTAACGCCTCAACATAAGGGACACTATCTAGCGGCAGGTGAAGGGGTGCGGGTCGCATTGTTAGAGTCCGGCGGATGCCATATACGCTGTAACCGAATCCGCCATAGAGATTTCCCCGCTCATAATGTCATCTATATACATCTCGTGCCAGCGGTTCAGGTAGCCGTGAGCGTTGCGAAATTCGACCAGCATGAGAAGAGCCAGCGGTCCTGCCTCTTCAAGATAATTGGTCCGGTAGTAATCTTTTTCGGCCGTTTCATAATCAAATTCCAGGCGAACGATTTGGGTTTGCCACCCTTTCTCGTCGTTCCATTCAAGACGAGCATAGCTGGCCCGCCGGTCGCCGTCAAATGGCGTTCCCACAGACCCGGCATTGATGATCAGCGTGTCATTTATTCGTCGAATCAATGGTTGGTGTGTATGGCCGACGGCAAGAATGGCCGGAGCGGGAATCACCATCTCTTGCAACTCTTCGTCCGTTGTACTCTTGTATATGCCAATATTATTGGCAAGCATCGAAGCATGAACCGCTCGCACTACACTGCCGTCCGGGCCGGTAAGCTGCTGTTGAAACGGCATGGATTTCAGGTAAGGCACCTGACCATTAAGCTGCTGATATGTCCAATAAGAACTGCGAAGATACTCACCCACCGGGCCGGTGCGCGGCACATCCGGTTTGGTATGCTGCAGGATATAGTCTTCGTGATTCCCTCGAACAAGCCGCCAATCGGCCGTTTCAACCTTTTCCTGAACAATTTCCAGGCAAGGAACCGATCTCGGCCCCCGATTAACTACATCCCCGGCAACTAAAACATGGTCAGGTTTCCAATCCTCCAGGTCTTGCAAAACAGTTTGAAAGGCAGGCAAGTTGCCATGTATATCAGATATGATTGCTATTTTCATGGGGGAAAGTATGGGGGAAAGTAGGCAAATGGGCAAGAAAAAATGGACGGACAGAATCGGGGGTCTCTGTCCGTCCACTGAAGGAAGGCTGGCTGGTTTGGCTTAGGAGGGATGTAACATGGGTCGCATTTACATCTGAGATGATTTCAGCCAGCTTTGCCATGAAGGCGCCAATAGAGCTATCCTAATACAAAGATATTTAGAAAATGTTAGGATGATGTTTTGAGAGTGTGAGGGTCTGGTTACTGCTGCACCTTATCGTAAACCGAGAATAGTTGGCCGAGGTTTGCAGGTGCATTAGGATCGTAGTACAAATTTTGGAGCATCATGTCATACGGAGGACTCAAAAGCACTCCTTCAACAATGGGGGCAAACGGATCGCCGCCCAGTAGCCGGCTGGTTTGGGTTAGATAGAGCCGATCCAAAACACCGGAAGCCAGAAGCATGTGGAGCACCTTTGGGCCGCTGGCTGCAAAGACCACCCCGTATCCCATTCGAGTAAGCTGATCAACCATCTGTTTTCCCTCGACGCTGCTTTCCCCGGCAACAATGACCTGTCCGGCCTGCATTTCAAGTTCGGCAACGCGCTTTGGGTTGGGGTTGGCGCCGGTGAAGATAAGAACCTTTCGGCCGCCTTTCGTGAGCAGGTCGGGGATGGGGAAGTCGAGGGTTCGGCTGATGATGGCAATATCAGGATAGGGAGGCAGTCCTTGTTGTTTTCGCCACTGGTGCAGGTCGGCAAACTGAGGATCGTCTATTTGCAACAGTTCCTGCGCACGGCCGTCTGCCACGTCTCGCAAATATCGGCCGTTGCTCAAGATAATATCCGATTGAGCCGCCAACTCTTGAAACAGCCGCCAGTCGCGGTCATTGGCAATGGCCTTAGGAACGGTGAGGCCAGGACGGGTGGGGTGTGGGACGGCAATTCGGCCGTCCAGACTGACGACATAGTTGCTGAACATAAAAGCACGGCCGTTTTTCCCCCGATATTGACGCAGGTTGTGATTAAGGTAAAGACCTTCTAGCGGGTATTCTTGGGTGGGCTGAGGAAGAAGTTGAAGGACAGGTTGACTCATGCGAGTTTGAATAATATGCTCTCTTCATTATTTATGGGGTTATTAAGTTTACGGTCGGAAAGTAGGTTATGTATCTGGAAACATCACGGGTGATTAGATCGATGTTCAAAATGGCCGCATGTGCGCCTATGTAGAAATCGGGAAGAGGGGAGGATTTGGTTCCTTTATTCCTTCTATATTGTAGAAAGGCTTTCCCCGCAAGAAATAAAACTTCCCTAGACAAATCTAGCATCTGCAAACCAGCTTGCAGGATAACTTCTTCAAGCTCTTCAATACGGTTGAACCCAATTGATACCTCGGTATAAATAATTGGGTTGATATAAAGCGTATTGAAAGCTCCGAAATGGTTCAATGTTTTTTCTGACCAATCGGCCCAATTAGAGTCGTTCAGGAAAACGTCTAAGATCACATTTGAATCCACAATTAGCCCGTTCATTCATCTGACCTTGTCAGCGCCATAATTTCCTCAGTTGTCATTTTTATTGTAGCGCTTCCTCGTAACTTTGAAAATCGCTCCTTTATTTCTTGCTCTTTTCTTTTTTGAATATAAACCCGGTTATCCTCGTCAACAATAAACTCTACCTCTGTTGCAGGCGTGATATTTAGCATTTCCCGAATTTTTTGTGGAATTGTTACCTGTCCCTTTGTTGTTACACGCATTTCCAGCCTCATATGGTAATAGTAATACTTGTAATAGTAATACCTCCGACTTTATCAATATTTTTGGAAATATGCAATATAGATGCTTATCTAAAGAAGAGGGGAAAGTAGGTATGGGTGGTGAGATCCATGTAGAAAAAGATGTCGGAGACATCATTGGTGTCGTTTGGGACGAGGTTATTGCCACTGGATTGGAAGACAAGAAAACGGCCGTCACTGGAAATGGCCGGGGTATAGCTTGTTCCGTTACTCAGATTTCCCGCCTCGCTTTGGCTGAGGAGGCGCGTAATCCCAGTTTGGTGGTCAAAGAGAAAAATGTCTGAGACGTTGTTTGTATCACCGGGGACAAGATTGCTGGCTTCGGAGTGGTAAGCGACAAATCGGCCGTCTGCTGACAAAACTGGATAATGACTGTCTCCGTTCGTAGGCTGGTTGTTGAGGCCCCGTGTGATGAGTTCCGTTGTTCCGGCTACCAGGTCCCGAACATAGACATCCCCGTAAGCGTTCGGGTCGTCAGGATCAATATTCGAGGCATGGGAGCCATAAGTAACGAACCGATCGTTATCACTGATGACGGCGTAAGATGAAATGCCATTTCCCTCCTCTTCGTTCGAGCCAATGCTAACCCGTTGAGTGGTCTGGTTGATTCGGTCGTAAAGATAGATGTCAGTAACATTATTGGTATCGCCCGTTATAAGATTCGAAGCTTCTGAATCAAAGGTGATGTAGCGTCCATCGGCCGAAATGTCGGGAAAGATGCTGGAACCATTCGCCTGGAGGCCGCTGCTGCTAACACTAATTCGCTTTGTGGTTTGATTCAGGCGGTCGTAGAGAAAGATATCCTCTACGCCATTCGTGTCGTTAGGAACCAGGTTGGTTGCGTAGGAATAGTAAGCAATAAATCGTCCGTCGCCCGATATGTCTGGAAAGATACTGGTGTTATTAGTCTGAGCGCCTGTATAGGAAACACTAATTCGCTCAATGTTTCCGGTGAGCCGATCATACAAGAATACATCCCAGGTATTATTCGTATCATTCGGAACAAGGTTTGAGGCTTCGCTGTGGAAGGTGATGAAACGTCCGTCACTGGATAGGTCAGGGAAAGAACTCTGGTTATTTCCCTCAACGCCACCGATTCCAAGACTCACTCGCTCGGTGGCCTGTGTCAGGAGGTCGTACAGAAAGACATCCTGGGAATTGTTTGTATCATCAGGGACAAGGTTTGATGCGAGGGAGTGGTAAGCCATATAACGGCCGTTACGAGAAATTGCAGGCCAATCACTGAGGCCATTACTCTGGATGTTGTCACTGCTAACACTGATGCGTATTAAGACACCTGGAGACGCACCACCAGATTCTACACGTGCTGCACCGGTAGTTGCTTGAAACAGGAGTAGAACGCCCAAAAGTAGAACGGCTCTTCGATTCATGGGGTTTTCCTATTACACAAATATCAGGATGTGAGTGACCTTGCTGTTCCTTCTCGTTGGCTAATTCAACGCCAATTTTTCAACATAACTCAAACACTTTTCGAGGGCGGCGCGGGCGGTTTTGCACTGTTCGGCCGAAAGTGCGCGATCGTACTGGGTGTCGGTCATCTTAACCGCCCGATTGTATTTTGCCTCGCTGACATCGGCCGGGTTGTCTTGTAGAGCCTGCCAGTGATCGCGAATCATATTATCAAGCCGCTCAATTTCGTGGGCCTCGAAACGCAGTTCCTCTTGAATACGAGAAAGCTGGTCCGCCTGTTCTTGGAATTCTGTCAGGCGTTGGTTGACCGCCTCGCGGGTGTTGGTGGTGAAGGCGGTTTGGGCCAGGTTTTCCAGGGAGGCGCGAAGGGCCGCCAGTTGTTCGGCCAGTCGTTGGAGGCATTGCCAGTCCTGTGATAGCTCCTGGGCTTCCGCCAAAATGGCTGGCAAACGGCCGATTGTTTCCTGCATATGACGTTGGTGGTCTAGCAGATTGGCGCAGGTGGCATTAATTTCCTGACTAAGGTGTCCGGCTTCCCTGACAAACGTTTCCAGCAGTGCTGGCACGCCCCTGGCCGCTTCCCGTTTGGGCCATAAGGCATGATAGCTTGCCGCCAGTGGGTCGGGAACCGTCAACGGCAAAATGGTTTGCAGCTTATCCCAACTGGTTGCGAGATCGTCCATCGCCTTGTCGGCGTGGGCCTCAATCTGGTTGATTGTTTTTTCGTAGTCGGTGAGGATTTTTTGAGCCTGGACCTGAATCCGACCCGTCATCTCAGATAAAGCGTGGATTCCGGCATCAATGTTGTCATTGTCCGGTTCGAGTAGCTGGTGAGCTTGTTGAATAAGTGGGGGCCACTGGTTGAGCACGGGCTTTACCAGTTCGCTAAATTGCGGGACTTGTCGAATCTTAACCAACTGCTCCAAATCCAGTCCTGTTTCAAATAATCGTCGCCCCAAATCGGTAAATTGGCCGGTAAGTTTAAGCATTGCTCCATAGCTATCAAATGCCAAACGGCCGCGCTGCTCATCGGCCTCTTCAAAAAGGACGTCAATATGTTCTAAAATCGGGGCCAGGTTGACGGTGGGGCGGTCAGTGGGCAGCGATTGGAGCAGGCTGTCGTAGCTGGCCCGAAGCTGCTCCCGCTGGCCGTCCAGAGATGAGCGACGGTTGTGGACCGCGGCAATTTCTTCTTCGAGTTGAGCTGTGGTATTGGTGATAGATTCCAGTTCCAATGCCAGTTCGTCAGTTTGGTCGTCCTGGGCGGCTGGAATGGTTCGGAGGCTGCCAACGAGGTCGGCCGTTCGTTGTTGTAAGTTTTGGAGACGGCCGTACAGAGCGTCAAGACGGCCGAGACCGGCAGTTTTTTCCACTTCCAATGCTTGAGCCACTTTTGGCAAGCTCTGGCTCTGTAAATCCATTGCCGCCTGTCGTAATGCCTGTGGTAGCTGGTGGAGATTCTCCTGCTCTGTTCCCGCCGCTTCCAGACTGCCCCGAATTCTTGCTGCCAGTCGGCCTGCTTGTCTCAAATGCCATGCTTCGAAAGGAATGAGGACGTAATAGGCGGGCTGGCGTAGGAAAAATTCACCGGGCCAACCGGTAGCCGGGAATTCAACCAGACGGAGGCGGGAAAGTCGCCCGTCTATCTCTCGCCGCTCTTCCCTCGCTTTTAGTAGATGTTGGCGGACAGCTTCCCGTTGTTCCTGGAAATGGACGGCTTTCATTCGGCCAAAAGGACGGAGCCGTTCGGCCGAATTGAGCAGGTGACGGTCGAGGGCGGCCGTTTCCCCGGCCAGTCGGCGGCGTGTCTCCCGATTCCGCTGGGCTAACCAGCGCAACCCAAAGGGCAGCAGCCCCACCAGAATCAGTAGGGATAAAACCAGGATAGCGAGAAGGATTAGTGGGTCTGAAAGAGACACCGTTTTTCCAGTTTGTTGTTCTAAATAAAGAATGGGCAGGGATAAAAGCAGGTGGTCGCTTGATTGATTTCCTATACCTGCCCCTATATCCTCCCAGTATAGGCAGATATGTTTGAAAGTCCAGCTACCTCCCTTCTCCTTTAAGGTTTGGTACTTGGCTTCCGTTATGAGTGCATGAAAATAACGAGAAGGATGCTCTGAGTTCCGGCTGCCAGGAGGGTTGAAAAGAGGACGGCCGTTCCCATGACCCGGAGACATTCTTGATATTTTTGGGCAAACATATAGGCATTTACCCCGGTTGGCATTCCGGCTGCCATCACGGCAACGGCCACCCATAGTGGATCAAGGTGAAATACCTGAGAGGCCAACACCCAAACAAGCAGGGGATGGATCAGGAGTTTCAGGCAGACGAGAACGGCCGCTTCTATAAACTCGTCGTTCATCGTCCCTTTTGCCACTTGATGGACGCTGTTGTCGGCCTGGGGACGGAAAACGGCCAGCGATCCGCCCAGCACGAACAAAGCACAGGGCAGGGAAGTTTGCCCGAACAACTCCAACGTATCCTTAACAAGCTGCGGAAGAAGGTGTGGCAGGCGGTTGAATGCCAGTCCTAAGATCAAGCCAATGATAATTGGATTACGGGCCAGATTTTGGACGGAGTGCCAGCCAGTTAGAAGAATCTTGATGTGGCGAGAACGGCCGTCGTTGTCATCTGCGTTGTCCGTTCGTTCTGTCACGATAGTTCCAAGAAACCAGAGAATTCCGGCGTGGACGGAGATAATCGTGAAAAGCGGTAGAATCGCTCTATCGCCCAGCCCAATGGTGATAATGGGCAAGCCAACCAGACCGAGATTGGAATAGGTTGCCCCAATGCCGAAAACCCCTTGCTGGCGAGGGGTGAGCGTGAATCGAGATCGGCCGAGCCAGACACTCAGCCCATAAATCAAGAAGACAACCAGGTAATATGATAGAAGAAACTGCCAGTTGATGTGGGGTGGGAGTTCGAGACTGGAGAGCGCGTTAAAAAGCAGTACCGGAATTGCAAGGTTGAAAACGAAGCGAGAGAGACCGCGAATATCACTCTCATTGAACAAACCCACGCGGGCTGTTACGTAACCGGTGATGGCAATGGCGAAAACGGGGAAGATCGTGTTTATGATTTGCATAGTTGTATTTTTCAGTATTGTTGCCGATGAGTTAGGAGAAAGCAAGCATAGGAAACCACAAACTTTCCCCTCCTTATTTGTCATTTTTCACTCTCCGAGGTGATTTGGTATCATTACTCTGCTGGATTATTTGCCCTACAAGACGAAATAGACTGGGGATATTGGAATGACGATGTTGCATAACTTTAGGGGACGCCTTTACCAATGAGGCTGAGGCTACCTGGATGAAAGCTTACTATCTTGTCGTTGGCATTATCAAGCAGATGAACGACAACATTTAATGAAGGTATCAATGAATGAAGAGGATTGATATGTAGTCGTGGAAGTTTTTAAGGAGGGCAAGAGGGGCAAGGGGGTCAAGAAGGTCAAGGTTTTGTGAGTTTTGTGCTTGCTCCCCTTGATTTTATAGTGGTAGGAGGGACACGAAGGTGGATTTTGGGGGAATTATTTTGGTGTCATTGATACTTTTGGGCGCTAGTTTTAGCGGCCGAGCAGCTCCATCAGCAGGTCAGGGCGGTCTGTCATAATGCCGTCTACACCGAGGTCTATGAGATGCTGCATCTCGGCCGTATCGTTAATCGTCCAGACCTGCACCTGGATATTCCGGTTGTGAGCGGCCCGAACAAAACGGCCGTTTATCACCGGAATACCGCTGCTTTTCACAGGGACCTGAAAAGCTTGATAGGTGGGATTGAGAATCTCTGACAGAAAGACAAAGTTGAGAAGGACAAAATTACGAACCTCGTCACTTGCCGGTGCGGTGGCAACTTCGGGGCAGCGCTGGCGAAAGGTGTGAATTGCCTCATCACTGAAAGAAGCGACAATGACCTTATCTTCCATATTATATTCCCGGATCAGATTGCAAAAAGGCTCCGTCATATCCGGTTCCGCCTGCTTGATCTCAATGACCATTGGGTAGTCGGGAAAACGCTCGAAAACTTCGTCGAGTGTTGGAACTTGCACCCCCTGACCTTGATAAGGAAATGTCTGTCCATCATCCTGGCTCCAGTTCACGCCCACTTCCAGCGATTGAATCTCTGCCAGAGTCAGGTCGGAAATACGCCCTTCGCCGTTGGTCGTCCGGTCAACGGTATCATCGTGCATGAGGATGATTCGGCCGTCTTTGGTCATATTGGTGTCCATTTCCAGCATATCAACCCCAAGACCGGCAATGCCTTCCAGAAAGGGCATCGTGTTGCCAGGCCAGAGGCCGTTACCGGTGTCATCAGCGTGACCGATCACGAGCGGCGTGGTGTCAAAGTTCTCGAAAACAGCGTGATCCGGAACTGGATCGGCCATTAAATGGACCCCGGCTACAACAACCAGATAGGCCAGGATGAGCAGCCCTAGGAAAATGGAAATGCGTCGGAGAACGGGATGAGATCGTTTCATGATTGCACCTGTCGGGCATTCCGAGCGGCCGTTTCTTGAGCGACAAAGAGCAAAACGGCCGCAGCAGCAAAGAAGACAGCAATTACCTCCACACCAAATGTGTCACCCAATACACCGGCCAGACCGGGTAAAACGGCTGCGCCGATACCAGCCGCTCCGACCTGAAATCCGATGGCGTTAGAAGCATGGTCGGAGCCAATCCGAAGCGGCGTCAGCGCGATTAGAGAAGGAAAGACAGGGGCCAGGCCAAAGCCAACTAACATGAGACCCGCAAGACTGATCGTTGGGCCAAGATTCAGGGCAAAAAGGGTCGCTCCGCTTACAACCACGACCAGTGCCACCCGCACCAACCGTTCTGTGTTCGTCTCAATGAAACCGAGGATAATTCGCCCGGCTGTTAAGCTGCCCCAATAAAGGGTTGTCCAATAACCGGCTGGTTGTTGAGCGAGTCCACGCGATTCCGTTGCCAGAGTGAAGCTCCACTGCCCCAATCCTAACTCCAGTCCTGTGTACAGGGCAAAGGTGACGATGCTGATCCAGACGATTGGCAGTTTCAGCGTGTCACGGCTGCGGATGTGGCTGGGAGCCGGTTCGTCGGCCGAAATCTCTTGCTGTGGCAGTGTCCAATGGTCGCGGGTAAAGCCAATAACGGCCGATAACAACAGCGTTAATGCTGCTAGAATCCCAAACCCCAGCCGCCAGCTTTGACCCGTACCCAACAAGGTCGTCATCATAAACGATCCGAGAGAAGCGCCAACGCCAAAACTGGCATGGAGCCAGTTCAGCAAACGCGGCCGAAAACGGGCGGCAGCAAAGGTATTCATCCCAGCATCCAGCATCCCGGCACCAACCCCGCTCAGAAAGCCGATGAACACAACCAGCAGCCAAACCGGAGAGAGAGCTTGTGTCAGAAAGGCAGCCCCCCTCAGAGCCAAAGATAACGTTAATAGGGTTGCAACCCCCGTGATTTGAAGGAATCGGCCGTTGCTAAAGCTGGCGACAATATGGCCGGAGGTAAATGCCAGAAGAAGAATTCCAAGCGCATCGAGGGGCAGATCAAAGGTAGCCCGCATTGAGGGCCAGGCAACACCCAAAAGACCATCAAACAGACCAAGACAAATGAAGGTGCTGTAGGCAATGGCGATAATGAGCAGTCCAGGGCGTTTGGAAAGCGTTGAAGTTGTCATATTTTCTCACAAAAAAAGGGCTGGATCAGCCCATAATAAGGAAAGGAATCATATTAGGTTTTCCAGGTGTAGGCAACATAAATTTTACAGGATGTTACCGAACGCCAGAAAGCAAGAGAGGCTCAGATTGCCAGCGAACGACTGAATTCTATGATTTTATGGGCGGCTTTCTCTACTGCCGGGGAGAGGGGGAAATCAAGCGTTGTTTCTGCCGGTTGGATACCGATGAGGGCAACTTCGCAGTTGAGTTCGGCCGTCAGGTAGCGGGCTAACATGTAAGGTGGCATTGTGTGGGTACTGGCGCTCAGTCCTGTTGTTTCTTGCCAGGCCAGCCAGCGAATGGTTCCTGGTTTCTCGTCGAGTTGGGCACTGTCTACCAACAAGACCAGATCGGGACAAAAATGGCGTAAAACGCCCGTGTGGTTTTCCGGGGCATGCCCAGCTTCAACGACCAAAAAATGTCTATTCGAATACGGCCGTAACTGCTGTGCCACTGTCAATCCAACGGCATCATCCCCCCGTAATTCATGGCCAATACCCATTAGGGCAACTCGTAGCGGCCGTTTCTTATTCAGACGTGCTTGCAGTTTCTTGACCGTCTGATTCAACAAATCCGTCCAGAACCCGGGCGACATCAGCTTCATCTCCATAATAAATCGTGAAAGGTTTCTTGGTGGTTGCTGCCAACTCCCATTCTTCGGGCGACATGCTCAGGCAGTCAAAGCGGCAGTTCTGGACACATTGGGCGCAGTAGGTGCAGCGGTCCAAGTGGTAGCGCATCACGAATCGCTTTTCTTTCCTGTCCAGCGTAATCAGTTCCAGAGCATTGGCCGGACATTCCTTCATACACAGGCAACAGCCGGTACAGTTGGTCGGATCGTAATGAAGCTGTCCTCGCAGCCGTTTCGGTGTTGGCTGTTTTTCTGTTGGATACTTTTGAGTGAACGGCCGCTGCCAAAGCGAATGCAGCACGTCCTGTAACATTGTCACAATTTTCATAGCGTTTCTGATGTAATTCGTACCCAGAAATTGGTCATTGGCTTTCCTGCATGACAATCACAAATTACCAATCACCTGATTACAACACATCTCCTAATTGACTAGCCAACCGGCGGTGTCCATTACCGTCAATAACCATACTTACCGCAGGTAGGCGATCAATCCAATAATCACCCACTGTCCTAACAGCAGCAGCGTCCCATACCGCCACCATAAACCAACAGTCTGGTCAATTCGCAGCCGCGTCATCAATGACTGAAGGATCGAGATAAAGAAAAGCAGCCCCAACGTCTTTACGAGAAACATAATTGGATTAGCCACGCCACCCAGGTAAAAGGCAGCAACCAGCGTTAACCCGATAACCAGTTCAACGCCATGTCCCAGCCGGAAAAGGGCCAATCCACGCCCACTGTATTCCGTCAGCGCTCCGGCCACAATTTCCGTCTCTGCTTCTGGGGCATCAAAAGGCGGTATTTCCAGCTTACCCATCAGACCCACCAGCGCAACAACCAGGCCAATAGGCTGGGTTAATAACAGCAGTCGCGTACTCGAATAGGCCGTAATTTCATCAATCTGCCAGCTTCTGGCTACTATGGCTGGCCCCATGAGGGCCAAGAGGAACGGCGCTTCATAGGCAAACAGTTGGGTCAAGGCGCGAATGGCTCCAACCAGGGAGAAATGATCGCGCGTGTTTGCACCGGCCAACCCGGTGCAGAGCGTCAGAAGACTAAGCAAGTAGACCGTCACAATGAGATCGCCCACAAAGTTGTAAGACGGCCGTAAGCCGAACAATGGTACATATAATGCGGCCGTTAATGCCCCTGCCAGAGCCATTACCGGCAGGCCAACAAACAGAAGGCGGTTGACGCCTTCCGGCACAACCTCTTCCTTCGCTAACAGCTTTACAGTATCGGCTAATGGCTGAAACCATCTTGGCCCCAGCCGGTTTTGCAGACGTGCAAGCAGCTTCCGATCTAGCCATTCATAAGCCATCCCCGCTGCTAATAAAAACAACCCGCCGGGAAAAACCAAAAGCGCCGCCACATCACTCAACATCGTTTACCACCTCTCAGCCCAATTACGCAAATATCCAATCAACTCGTGCAACCAATTACCTAATCGATCAGACTCTCAACTCTCTATAGTAATCAATCCCAAACTGCCGAAGCCGTTCCCAATTCCAATGCTCATGCCCATCTTGATTCTTTAAGATAACCCCACGATCATTACATGAGAAACAGGGATCAATCCCAACTAGAATCATCGGTACATCGGCCAGATGACGGCCGACTGTCAGCGACAGAACCGAGGCCATGTTGCACAATGTTGGTGTCCGAACCTTTATCCGTTCTGGCATATCACTTCCATTGCTCTTGATGTAATAGAATAACTCGCCACGCGGCGCTTCCACCCGGCTAATTGCCTCTCCCGCCTTAATCCGGCGCGGCATCCGCCTCGCTGTCAATTCCCCTGATGGCAGGTGGTCCAAGAGCTCGCGGATGACCCGGTAACTCTCAAAAAGCTCTTTGAGCCGAACCACAAAACGAGCCTCCAGATCACCAGCGCTGTTCATAATAAAAGAAACCGGAAAATCAGCATAAGCGGCATAAGGGGCTTCCAGGCGTATATCTCGACCAACCCCGGAGGCGCGGGCCGTTGGGCCTACAACACCCAGTCGGCGGGCCTCTGCGGCAGCCATGATGCCAATCCCTCGCGTTCGCTGTAAAAAGACCGGATCAGAGGTAACGACATCCAGATAATGGTGAGTCCGCTCCTCCAAATACTTCAGCCCTTTTCGGATCGTCGCTTCCTGTTCCTCATTGACATCATATTTCACGCCACCCAAGACATTGGCCGAATAATTCACCCGATTGCCGGTTAGCCCTTCCAGAATATCCATCACCGTTTCCCGATCTCGCCAGGAATACATGAAAAGGGTATCAAAACCGGCTTCGTGGGCAGCAACGCCCAGCCACAACAGATGACTGTGAATCCTTTCTAACTCTGCTACCAGTTCTCGGATGGCCTGGGCGCGGGGTGGCACTTCCACACCGGCCAACTGTTCCACCCCTAAACAGAAAGCAGTGGCATGAATGTGGGAACAAATGCCGCATATCCGTTCCAGCAGATAAAGATTCTGGGCATAATTGCGCGATTCCGTTCCTTTTTCAATGCCGCGATGGGCATAACCAAGTCGCATGGACGCGGCCGTTACCATTTCCCCTTCAACGGAAAATTCAAAGTGCCCAGGTTCCTTCAACGCCGGGTGCTGCGGCCCAATAGGGACGATAAATTTCTCGGCCGTCTTGCTGTGTTCACTGGTGTGCATCGTTTACTCCTGGTAATTGGGTAATTAGGTAATTGACGGTTAGGCAAGCCAATTACCTAATTACTTAATTACTTAGTTTCCTATCGGCTGGAAATCCTTCCTCAATGGATAAACCCCGTCCGGCCATTCATCCGGCAAGAATAAGCGGTCACTGTTTGGCGTCCCTTCAACGGTGATGCCGAACATTTCACTCAGTTCTCGCTCGAAAAAGCCGGCTGAAGGGATGAGGCCGCAAACAGTTGGAACAACGGCCGTTTCCCGATCCAACGTGACCCGCAGCGTCACCACCGCCGCACCTTCGCAGAAATGGTACAATACTTCCATCTTTCCCGCTTCCGGCCCTAAATCCAGCCCTGTGATAGCTGCCAGGTAGCCCCAATCGGCTTGTTGGAGCGCGTTAATGGCTGTAATTAAATCGGCCGCTTCCACAATGACATCCAGCCGGTTTGCGTCCGGGTTATTTGTTTGTTTGGTCCAGGGTGCGAGGATTGACTCGGCCGTTTGCAAGTTCTTTTCCGTGTCCATTACACCTGCTCCTCAATAACTGGTTCTTCTACTGTCTTACCGGCCTTCAACTTCTCCAGCAGTTTCACTAATCCATCAATAATTGCTTCGGGACGGGGCGGGCAGCCCGGTACGTAAACATCCACCGGAATAACGTCGTCAATGTGGCCGACCACGTTATAACAGCCCTGGAAGGCGCCACCGGAAATGGCACAGGAACCAATCGCGACGACATACTTTGGATCCGGCATCTGTTCGTAAATCCTGCGCAGCCGTTCTTTCGATTGCAATGTCACCGGCCCGGTGCAAAGGAGCACATCTGCATGGCGAGGACTGCCTTGCAGCTTTATGCCCAGTCGCTCAACGTCATATCGCGGCGTCAGCGTTGCTAAAATTTCTATGTCACAACCGTTGCAGGAGCCACTGTTATAGTGAATGGCCCAGGGCGAATTAATCCGCGCCCACTGTTTCACCTTATCCAGCACAGCCTGCCAGGCTGCGCCAACTTCAAACTTGGTTGACATGTTCTTCTCCAGTTCCGCTACAAATTTTCCGGACGGTGATATTAGCCCAAGATCAGGGCCAGCAGCGCCAACATCAAGCCAATTAGATAGAGGATTGAGAGTGGCGTCAGATGGCTGGTGCCTATCATCAGCACCCCCAGATGTAAAATGGCAAAGAAGAGGGCGATAACGAAAAAGGATCGGTAGCCTGGAACGGCCGTTCCTCTCGGAAACGCTTCTCCACTGCTGTAAGTGGCAGATTTGAGCGCATTCGGCTGTTCTGTCCCGGCCAACGCTCGTCCAATTCCTGACAATACGCCAACCAGCAACAGATATAAAAGAAAAGCAACCGGCGGAACCAACAAAATTTGTGTCATAGATACCTTCAAATAAGATATAAAAACGAGTAATTTACCATTCAAACTTCATGTTTCAATGCCCACCATCAGTGGGCCAATTACCCAATCCCAAACACTGCTATTTCGGCCGCTTCCGTCAACCAGTTCAACAATCCCGGCCAAAGTCCTATGACAATTATGGCCGCCGCCAGAACGATCAGAGGCAGTATGATTGCCGCCGGTAACGGCTGTCCCATTACCATCGCCGGTGATTGTTGGCGGCGGTACAAGACATTCACCACCGGCAGGTAATATGCCAGCGACAAAACGCTGTTCAGTGCCGCAAATCCAACCATAGCCGTCAATAACAGGGTGTGGGCTGTCATGCCTGCCGCTAAAATTTGCCACTTGGAAGCAAACCCGGCTAGAGGCGGAAGCCCGGCCAGCCCTAACAACGCCAGACTAAGCGCCAGCGCAGCCAATGGATAGCGTCGGGCTGCCCCGGCCAGGTCATCAACCATCAGGGGTCTGTCACCCAACGTTGAATGCAGGGCGTACAGCAGCGCACCGGCGGCTAGAAAGGCCAGCCCTTTCATCAAGCCATGATTAATCAGGTGGAAGAAGCTGCCTTGTGCGCCTGCCGTTTCTCCGGCATAGACGGCAATGCCCAATCCCAGCAGCATGTAGCCCATATGCGCCAGACTGGAAAAGGCCAGCAGCCGCTTCACGCGCTTTTGGCGCAGTGCCAGCAGATTACCCGCCAGCATATTGACGCTGCCTAACGCCAGGAGCAGGATGCCCCAGGTGTTGTTAGAGGTAATAACGGCCGTTGAAGCCCGCAGAAGCGCAACCAGACCAGCCTCAATCACAACCCCGGACAACATGGCGCTGATACCACTAGGAGCCTGGGCATGTGCATCGGCCAACCAGGTGTGCATCGGCACAACTGCCATCTTGACCCCAAACCCCGCCACAAAGAGGGCGGCAGCGGCCAGCAAGGGCAGCCCTGTTGGCAGGCCATCCTGAACTGCTGCCCGAATCCCTGCCAGATCAAGCGTTCCCGTTTGAGCGAACACAATCGCTACCCCAAACAACACCAATACCGATCCGGTTGTACTTTGAACCAGGTATTTGACGCCTGCTTCCAGGGAGGTGGGCTGTTCCCGATAAAAGGCTACTAAAAGGTAAGAGGTAACGGCCGTTGCTTCAAACCAGAGCCATAGGTTGAACAAATCGGCCGCGCAGCTCAACCCGATAATGACCCCGGTCAAAGCCAGCAGCATGGCGTAATATTTTTCCTCGCCTGCCTGTCCGGCCATATAAGGGGCGGAGTAAAGGGCGATAAGCGTCGCCAGGGTCAGGACAACGGCCGTTAATAACAAACTCAGTCCATCCAGCCGCAGCATGATCGTTCCGACCGTCAGGGTCAAAGTCCCTTCCGCCCGATATTCCTGCACGGCAAAGACGAAAGGCAGCCAGGTTGCCAGCAAGGTAAGCAGCGCCAGCCATCGGCTGCTCCAGAGCCATTGGCCCTGCCGTAGTCGTCCCATTAAATAAACAAATGGCGTTGCCGCCAATGGCAGCCAGATTAACCAGGCCAGCCCGTTAAAAGACATCTCAACCACTCCCGGCTAAAATGAGCAGAAAAATAATCAATCCCACAACCATTCCGGTTGCATTCCAATTCAGTTGGCCGGTTTGGGTGCCTTGTAAAACGGCCGCAGTCCACTGAGTCAGACGATTCACCTGTTGGCCGATCCAATCAAAGCCAAAGCCCGCTTCGGCCGAACGAGCTATCCATTGGAAGCGGTCAGACACACTGGTTAGACGGCTTCGCCACAGCCAGGCTGCCAGCCCCAACCCAACCACCACCAGGGCCAGCCAGGTTGTGGGATGCTGCCATAAATCTGTGATCAAGGCAGTCGTTGTTGGGGTATGCAGGGTGTGGAATGGCAGCGACGCCGCCAACCATGTCCCGAATCGCCCGGCGAACAGCCAGATTACCAGGACACCTAACGCCAGCGGGATCAAAGCAGCCTGCATAGCCGTTGGTGCATCGTGAACGTAGTGCGTTTCTCGAGGCTGCCCCAGGAAAACCAGCCAGACCATTCGGATGCTGTAGAGGGCAGTTATTCCGGCTGTTATCAGCAGACCCAAGTAAGCCCACAACGGCCCATCGGCGAAACTGGCTTCCAAAATGGATTCTTTGCTCCAGAAGCCAACAAGTGGCGGCAGACCTGCCAACGCGGCAGCGCCAATTATAAAGACGGCCGCTACCAGAGGCATCTGGCGACCCAACCCGCCCATCCGACGCATATCACGGGTTCCGACGGCGTGAATGACGGCCCCGGCAGCCAGGAACAGCAGCGCCTTAAAGATAGCGTGGCCCAATAGATGAAACTGGCTGGCAAAAATTGCTCCCAGCCCGATTGCCGAGACCATATATCCTAACTGACTGATGGTTGAGTAGGCTAACACTCGTTTGAGATCGGTGGCTACCAGGGCCATTATTGAGGCCAGGAAGGCAGATAGGAGGCCGAGGAGTAGGACGGCCATTTTCCAATCCGCCACCCCTGAAAAAGCTGGATAAAAGCGAGCTAACAGATAGACCCCTGCATTAACCATCGTCGCCGCGTGGATCAGAGCGCTGACCGGTGTTGGGGCTTCCATCGCGTCCGGCAGCCAGATATGGAGTGGAACTTGGGCCGATTTCGCCGCTGCCGCTATTAAAAAGGCAAAACCAGTGAAAGCCAGGATGCCGGTGGGCAAGGTTGCCGCTCCGGCCAAAAAGGTCCCGATTTGGTAGTCGCCCAGATAAGCGTGAATGGTCATGACGCCCAGGAGCAGGCCGACCCCGCCCAGTTGGGTCACGACCAGAGCCTTGAGTCCCCCGGCCACAGCGCGAGGGTTGTCATTGTCAAATGCAATCAGGGCATAGGAGCAAAAGGCAGTTATTTCCCAGAAAATGAAAAGGAAAAGCAGACTGCCACTCAAGACCAGACCGGCCATTGCTCCGATGAAAAGCAGCACCAGGGCATAATATCGGCCGAGCTGCGCTTCCCCCCGCATATAATCAACCGAGAAGACGATAGTTAGACTGCCAATAACGGCCGCTACCGCGGCTAGAAATACCCCTAATCCATCCGGCACAAACGTCAAAAGGCCCAGGATGCTCCGGGTATCAATTGCAATGACAGCTTCTGTGGTCGTTTGAGGAATAAGGGCCAGGGCAGAAAGAGCCGCCGCTGCGGCCGAAATAACCGCCACCGTATGCTGCACGCGAGGTCGCCCATCACCCGCCAGCCAGACCAGTAGTGCGCCGATCCAGGGACATACAATCACGCTAACGACAAACAATACAGTCATTGGTTAACTCCGCAAAGTCGCCAACGCTTTCAAATCAAGCGTGCCAACCCGGCGCTTTACCTGAATCGCCAGCGCCAGACCAATTACAGCCACAACTGTATCAGCAACAATCACTGTCGCCGCCAGACTTTGGCCTAAATTTATATGTCCGCTGCTTCGACCGGCTGCGACTAAAGCCAAAACGGCCGCTTTGCCCAATAGCTGCAAAGCAATAATGACCTGAAGCAGATTGCGAACGGTTAGCAGCCCGAAAAGCCCAACCACTAACAGACCGACTGCCCCCAGCCACATAATGGTTACTTGAGACATGG
The DNA here is from genome assembly GCA_049281335.1 of Promineifilaceae bacterium (SeqCode). GTDB lineage: Bacteria > Chloroflexota > Anaerolineae > Promineifilales > Promineifilaceae > JAKEFB01. The sequence goes on along the minus strand of JBAPRX010000461.1, from coordinate 11,668 downwards.
TCACACAGCCTCCTTCTCTGGTGTCGGTATGGTATCTGGCTTAAAACCATTCAACCGCTTTCCCTGGTTCATTATATTCGGCGGTGCGGCTTGTGGTTCTGTCCATTGAACAGTCGTGTGAGAGACGGCCGAATCTGCCGCTTCTTCTATCTTTGGTTCGGTCAGAAGTCCTAAAATACCCATCACCCCAGCAAAGATCAGCCCAATTTGGACCAATACATCCAGACTGCGCTGCTCCCATAATACAGAGGCAAAGGGGAGTTCTGTGGAGGCTGGTTCAACAGCCTTAAATGGTAAAACGGCCCAGCCCAGTAAGGCTGCCGCTATGACAATTAGCAGCCAGGCCAGGGTGGTGGGAACCAGGGAGCGGCCGTTCATGGTCTCCTCCCCGGCAATCGCAATGGAGAAGACGAAAAGGATCGTTACCAACCCTGCTCCTACGCTCAATTCGATAACTGCCACTTCGGGCGCACCGGCTCGGTATAGGATAGTCGCTGCCAGGGCGCTGGAAACGGCCAGCCACAAGGCGGCCGTCAATAATCGTTGGGATCGAAGCGCTTGCAGTCCACCTAAAACCACAGCGGTCACAAGTAATATATCCATCCACATATTCTTTTACCTCTACTTCCAAGCATAAACGGAAAGGCAAAAACTAAATAGTGATAAATTTCACAATCTAGGATGATAAAGATAACTTGTCTTAACAGATGCGTGGCAGGAGTTCTCCTGCGGGTAAATCAATCACCCGTTGGCTCCCAATAGTGGTACGGCCGACAACCAGACCGGGGTGTTCCTCGGTGACGAAGCCAATAACGGCCGCCTCTCGTCCGAGTGGGTGGGCTTTCATCGCTGCCAGTACGCTCTCGGCCGATTCCGGTGGCACAACGGCCAATAACTTCCCTTCATTCGCAACGAACATTGGGTCCAGCCCTAACATCTCGCAGGCCCCGGCCACAGCGTCTTGCACCGGAACCGCCATTTCCTTAATAACCATTCCCACATCGGCCGTTATTGCCAGTTCATTGGCCGCTGCCGCCAATCCCCCTCTGGTCAGATCACGCATGACGTGTATATCAGGGCAAACTTGCAGCATTACGGCCGTTAATCCATTCAAAGCGGCCGAATCGCTTCCAATCTTTGACTCAAACTGCAAACCTGCCCGCTGGCTCATAATGGCGACGCCATGATCCCCCAATGTCCCATTCACAATAAGAACATCGCCACTCTGCGCCCTTTCCGGTGACGGATTGACCCCTGTCGGCACAAAACCAACGCCGCTGGTATTGATATATAGTCCGTCACCATGCCCTCGTTCAACCACCTTTGTATCTCCGGTAACGACCCTGACCCCGGCCTTTCGCGCAGCTTCCGCCATTGAGGAGACAATCTTGCCCAATGTATTCATTGAAAGCCCTTCTTCCAGGATGAATCCAGCAGACAGATACAACGGTCGGGCGCCCATCACCGCCAGATCGTTGACTGTGCCATGCACTGCCAATGAACCAATGTCGCCGCCGGGAAAAAAGAGGGGACTGACCACAAAAGTGTCGGTTGTGAAGGCCAGTCGGCCGTTTCCATTTGCCGTCTCTTCAAAGGCAAAGACGGCCGAATCCCCCATTGCATCCTCGCCAAAGGCAGGTGCAAAAAGATGTTCAATTAGATCATGCATCATCTGTCCCCCGCTGCCATGCCCCATCACAATTTGGGGATAACGTCGTAAGGGAATCGGGCAAACAAAGCCGTTTTGGGTGGTTAGATCAGTCATGTCAGTACCTTAATTCATGGACAGCTTACAAAAACAGTATTTTGCAAAATGATCGTTACTATTATCGAGACAATGATCAGCCCGGTGACCTGAAGTGTTAAACGACGAAGGCGTTCTTGAGTAAAGCCAATCCCAACGACTGTCCCTGCCAACCCTAATTCAAGCGTCTGTCCCACAAACCAGCCGAACAGGAGCGTGAGGGAGGCTGTAGAAATGGACAGCAGCCCCAAAATAAGTGATCCCCAGATGAGCATACCAATTTGCAGGCCGAAGATAGTTCCTGATTTCCAACCCTTTAGACCCAGGCGGCGCATCAACCAGACCAGCAGAACTGCCAACAGTAGAAAAGATACGTAGCCGACTGGAATTAATGTAAAAGCGCGGTCTGGCGACAGTAAAAATGGGCTGTCCTGCTGGTAGAGGCAGGACAGCAGCCCCCCATGCAGGAATAAGTCAAACCCAATCATCGCCAGCCAGGCAAGGAGAGTAAGTTTTATGCCTCTAGCCGAAATCATTGTGTATGCTCCTGGTAATGTTCAAGTACAAGACGGCCGTATTTATAATATGCTGCACAAGCTCCTTCGCTGGAGACCATCGTTGCTCCTAATGGTGTGAGTGGGGTGCATTGTTTCCCAAAGGCTGGACATTGGTCGGGCTTTAACAGCCCTTGTAACACCAGCCCACTCTGGCAAAGAGTTGATTCTAAGGCTACCATTTCACCAATATCCGGGAAGCGGCGTTCAGCGTCAAAAGCGGCAAATTTTTCGCGCAGACGATAACCGCTTTGAGGAATCGTTCCCAGGCCGCGCCAGGCACGATCACACACCTGGAAAACATCTGCAATAGCAGCCTGGGCAGCGGGATTGCCCTGGTTAGGAACGGTTCGGGCATAGGCGTTTTCGACTTCATGACGGCCGTCTTCTAACTGCCGCACCGCCCGTAAAATGCCGTGTGCCAGGTCCAGTGGCTCAAATCCGGTGACAACGATGGGTGTGTGATATTTTTCAGTTAGAGGATGGTATTCGGCCGTACCCATAATGGTACAGACATGCCCCGCCGCTAGAAAACCGTTCACTCGCGTGTTGGGTGACTCCATAATGGCCGTAATGGCCGGCGGCACGGTAACATGGCTGACCAGGACACAAAAATTGTCCAGCCCTTCTCGCGCCGCCTGTTGAACAGCGGCTGCATTGGCGGGAGCGGTTGTCTCAAAGCCAATGGCAAAGAAAACGACCGTTTTGTCCGGGTTGTCGCGGGCAATTTGCAAGGCATCCAGTGGTGAATAAACAATCCGCACATCTCCCCCCCGGCTCTTCACGCTGAACAGATCGTTGGCCGTCATTATGCCATCCTCGCTGACACCAAAAGAACCGGGAACCCGCAGCATATCGCCAAAGCTGGTGAAGATAATCTCCGGTCTGGCAGCCAGCGCCAACGCCTTATCAATCAGCTCTAGTGGCGTTACGCAGACAGGGCAGCCTGGCCCATGCACCAATTCCACCTCATCGGGCAGCAGCTTATCCAACCCATAGCGGATAAGACTGTGCGTTTGCCCCCCACAAACTTCCATTAACACCCAGGGACGGGTTACAGTATGTTCTATTTCAGCGAGAAGATTTTGAACGGCCGAAGCCTCTCGATATTCATCTAAATATTTCATAATCGTAATTTAAACTTCATTCTTCACAATTCGTTAATCATCCCCCAAGTTCAGCCAGTTCGTCCATCTCCGTTAAAATAGCCAGCGTTCGTTCTGCTTCTTCCTCATCAATACAACTGATGGCGAAACCAACATGCACCATCACATAATCCCCCACTTCGGCTTCTGGTGTGAAGGAGAGGCAGACCTCCTTGCCCACACCACCAAAATTGACCTTCGACATTGGCAGGCCAGTCGCTTCGGCCGTCCAGATTTGGGTGATTTGACCAGGGATACCTAAACACATATTAACTCCTTTAATCGGGCGGCGGCAACGGCCGTTTGCCCATATGCCAGTCCGCCATCATTGGCCGGAACCTGGCGATGCAGCAGCACTTCAAACCCTGCCTGCCGCAGCATCGGCACTGTAATCTCCAACAGAAGCCGGTTTTGCCACACACCGCCGCTAAGAGCGACGGGTAGAGACTTTCCGACCTCCTGGCTGATTGTCTCGGCCACAGAAACGGCCATCATTGCTATCGTATTATGAAAGCGTCGGGCAATATTATTGGTAGGAGCGCCGCGCAGGCGGTCGGCCGCAATCTGCCCCAACAAGCGATCTAACCGAATTTGTCCATCTTGTAGACAGAAATAGTAGCGACCCCCCACCTCACTCTGCCATGCGGCTGTCTCTAACGCCATAGCTGCCTGGGCCTCGTGGGTCGTCATGTCACACAGCCCCAACATGGCGCTGACAGCATCAAACAGCCGCCCCATACTGCTGGTCAGTGGGGTATTTAACTCCTGCTCCAGCATCGTCTCAATCACCCCGATTTCATTGTCGGGGACGTAGGGGAATAAGGCGCTGACATTGATGTGGGGGCATAAGGTCAGCAGGTACGCGATGGCGATCCGATACGGCCGTCTAATTGCTGCGTCGCCGCCCGGAAGGGGCAAATATTCAAGATGATACGGCCGCTGATAATTAGCCAGATCGGCCAGCAAAAACTCGCCGCCCCAAATTTGGCCGTCGCTTCCATACCCTGTGCCGTCAAAGGCCAGCCCGATTGCCGACCCGGTATGCTCGTTTTCTGCCAGACAACCGGCGATATGGGCATGATGATGCTGCACTTCGACTAAGCGCAGTCCCTCTTTGAACGCCCTTTCCTTCGCATAGCGACTGCTAACATAGTTTGGATGCAAATCACAGACAATAGTCTGAGGGTGAATGTGAAACAAATCCTCAAAGGTGGCAATGGCCTTTGTATGCTCTGATCGCACCTTGAACTTTTCCAGGTCGCCAATATGTTGAGTTAAAAAGACCTGCTGCTCATTGGCAACAGCCGAAACATTCTTGAGATCAGCTCCTGCCGCCGCCAATGGCTCCTTCAATGCAATACTTGACGGCAGCATCACAGGAACCGGTACATAACCCCGACTGCGTCGCACTGGCTGTACAGATGGCGATTCGGTTAAATTAGCAACGAAGACAACACTGTCATCGCATCGGTGGGCAATAGGCCGGTTGTGGAACAGGAAAGCATCACACATCGGCCGTAACTGCCACCAGGCTTCTTCGTTGTCCGTACAGAGTGGTTCTCCCGGCCAGTTGGCACTTGTCATTACCAGTGGTGTATTAACGGCTCGCAGCAGCAGGTGGTGTAGGGGCGTATAGGCCAGCATCACTCCAACGGCGTTATTCTGAGGAGAAATGAGGGGCGAGATCTTTTCTGTGTAAGGCACTTCTTTCAAATGGAGCAGCACAATGGGCGCTTCCGGTGAGGTCAACAGCCATTCTTCGGCCGAACCAACATGGCAAAACTCCTGCACCATAGCCAGATCGGAAACCATGAGGGCAAGCGGCTTGTGTGGCCGTTTTTTTGATTCCCGCAGACGATAAACGGCCGTCTTCATATCTGCCCGGCAGGCTAGATGAAAACCACCCAACCCTTTAATGGCAATAATTTGGCCGTTATTCAAAACCTTAACTGCCAGCCCAATCGCTTCGCGCCCAGAAATCTCCATCGTCGGAACTGTTGTGCCGTTCTCTGAGGGCATGAACCACACAGAAGGCCCACATTCAGGGCAAGCGACAGCCTGGGCATGAAACCGGCGGTCCCCGTTATCTGTATATTCCTGTTCGCAGGTCGGACACAGGGGAAATGCCTGCATTGTGGTTGTCGGCCGATCAAAAGGCAATGATTCAACAATGGTATAGCGCGGGCCGCACTGGGTACAGTTGGTGAATGGATATTGGTAGCGGCGGTCGGTTGGGTTGAGCAGTTCTTGCAGGCAGTCATCGCAGGTTGCTACATCAGGCGCGACGAGGGTGTGAGAAGGCTGTTCGGCCGTTCCCTTAGCCGTTTCGCTCGCCCTAATCGTCAAGCCAGGCGCTTCGTCCGACACCACAGTCACCGGCCACATTTCCACCGAGAGAATGTGTGCCAGTGGTGGGGCGTCCATTCGTAGACGGGTTGTAAATTGATCCAGTTGTGATTCTTCCCCCTGAAGAGCCATTTCAACCCCACTTTCGGTATTGCGGACCCAGCCGCTCAGATTTAACTCCTCGGCCAGCCTGTGGATAAACGGCCGGAAACCCACTCCTTGAACGATGCCATTAATATGCAGCAGACGGCGAACAACCGTCGTGGAAGTTGTTTGTTGTATTGTCATAGGACTTTTAATGGTTGGGTGGTTGATTGCTTGATAGGGTTAATCACGGTTAGTGACCGTCCGCAAATAAATTAGTGGAATCGTGCGGACGGTTTAGGAGTAAGCGGCCACTTGATTGGATGGTTAATTGTTGGCCGCTTACTTAGTAAGTTAACCCAATCAACTCATTTACACCGGTGCAAGCTCCCCTTGCGCCGCATAATCATACCCACTTTGTAGGACAGCGAGATTACTATCCAACAAGTTGGCTTTCTTAGCGGGAAGGTGGTCTACCAATGCCTGGGCCATTTTTTCCAGAGGAAGAATCGGCCGTCTTGCCAACAATGCCCCCAACGTGGCGACATTGAGCATTTTGACTGAGCCTGATTCTTCAGCAATTTCGTTGGCGGGAATGTAGATAGTTTCAATGTCCTCCCGGAAAGAAACGGCCGTTACCAACGAACTGTTGACTACCAACAGCCCGCCAGCATTCACCAACGGCTCATACTTATCGAAAGACGGCCGATTTAACACCACTGCGATATCTGGACGCGACACAATTGGTGCGCCAACCGTTTCCTCGCTAATAATCACTGTGCAATTGGCTGTTCCGCCTCGCATCTCCGGGCCATAGGAAGGAATCCAGGTCACGTGACGGCCGCTGTCCATGCCTGCGTAAGCCAGTAACTGCCCCGCAAACAACACTCCCTGTCCACCAAATCCGGCAAAAATAATTGAAGTTTCCATTACTTCCTCTACATCAACAAACAACCAGCCTTAGCTGCTCGTTGTCAACTGTTCACTTTTTACTTTTCACTATTCAAACAGCCACCAACGAATGTTCCGGCTGTTCTATGACTGCAATCTCTCTAGGACTGATCTCCATTTCTGCGGCCAGAACTTCGCCGAGGCGGCGAATACCAGTTTTGATTTGTTCTGGTTGCGCATTGGAAAAATTGAGGCGCATTGTGTTTTCACCACCGCCGCCCGGATAGAAAGCTGTTCCCGGCACGAAGGCGACTTTGTTCTCAATCGCTTTCTCCAAAATTGCCGTACTGTTTAGATTCTCTGGCAGCGTCGCCCATAAGAACAGGCCCCCTTGCGGCCGTGTCCAAACAATACCCGGTGGAAAATAATGGTCCATGGCGGCCAGCATCACATCACGTCTTTCCTGGTATACCTCACGAATCCGGTGTACATGCTCTTTTAAGAAATCGTCCCGCAAAACCTCGTAAGCCACCATTTGTACAAAAGTGCTGGTGTGCAGGTCCATTCCCTGCTTTGCCATCACGCAGTGTTGGATCACTTCAGTTGGGGCCACAACCCATCCCAGGCGCAGACCGGGGGCCAATGTCTTGGAGAAGGTGCTTAGATAGATAACGTTGCCTTGAAAATAGCCGTTGCCATTCACTGAGGAACGGCCGTTCAATCTATATGCGTCCTGAACCACCAGGGAGGGTAGATGTTCACCCTCGAACCGCAGTTCGCCATATGGATCATCTTCTATGATAGGAATGCCATACCGGTCTGCCAGTTCAATTAATGCCTGTCGTCGTTCCATAGAAAGCGTTACCCCACCAGGGTTTTGGAAGTTAGGCAGGATATACATGAATTTAGGACCGGCACACAATGCCTCCTCCAGCAGATCGGTCTGCAAGCCGTCATCGTCAACGGGAACGGTGACAAAATCAGCTTGATAAGCCCGCCAGGCCTGTAACGCCCCCAGGTAAGTCGGCCGTTCTGTCAGAATCTTATCGCCTGGATTAATGAGCAGCTTCCCCAACAGGTCGAGCGCTTGTTGGGATCCGCTGGTAATAAGAATATTATTAGGGGTCGCTTTGATGCCATATTGCTCCATCTTGTAGACAATATATTCTCGCAGTGGCCCATATCCTTCAGTTGTACTGTATTGCAATGCACGACGGCCGTATCGGGTCAGAACTCGATCACAAGCTGCCCGAAACGCTTCCATTGGAAAAAGTTCCGGGGCAGGCAGCCCCCCTGCAAACGAAATAACATCCGCCCGTTCCGTCAATTTCAGCAGCTCTCGAATGACAGAACTCCCTACATTTTGCATTCGTTGAGCATATCGCTGTTGCCAGGGTGTAGTCATCTCTATCTCCTAAAACCGTTCCACAATTCGTTGTTCATTATTCAAAATTCTTTATTTGTATTACGACTTACTTTTACGCTTCCCCAATCCTTCAGCCACCTTGAAATCTCCCAACGGATAGGCCGGAATCATCGCATCACGCACCCAATCACAGGACTCGGAAGGGGTCAGACCCCAGTTGGTGGGGCAGGTGGAAAGCAGCTCTACAATACTAAACCCTAATCCCGCTATTTGGGCCTCAAAAGCTGTGTGAATGGCTTTCTTGGCCTGATTTACGTGCCGTGCATCGTGTAAACTGCGCCGCACACTGTAGGCCGTTCCCGGCAGCCCGGACAGTAGTTCAGCCATTCGAACGGGATAACCAGCCAGGGCAGCATCACGGCCGAACGGGGAAGAGGTTGTTTTTTGCCCAATTAAACTTGTGGGGGCCATCTGGCCGCCGGTCATGCCATAAATAGCATTGTTTAGAAAAATGGTGGTGATATTTTCACCCCGGCTGGCGGCATGAATAATTTCGGCCGTTCCAATCGAAGCCAAATCACCATCTCCCTGATAGGTAAAGACAATATTTCTCGGATTCACCCGTTTGATACCTGTTGCCATTGCTGGCGCTCGGCCATGTGCAGCCTCGCAGGAATCGACGTCAAAGTAGTTATAAGCGAACACCGAACAGCCTACTGAGGCTACCAGTATCGTCCGTTCTCGAATGCCCAGTTCATCAATGACTTCCGCCACCAATCGGTGAGCGGTGCCATGTGTACAACCAGGACAATAATGGGTATAGACCTCATCAAGGGCTTGCGGCCGTTCATAGACCAACATTTCCGGTTTTGCCTGTCTTAATGTACCCATGATAAATCCTCCATCCAGCCATGCTTCTTGACACTCCGCTGGAAGGTCAACCAGTTTTGAATTTCTGCCTCAATCGCGTCCGGCATCGGAATCGACCCCCCCATTCGGATGATGGACTCGACCGGTATACTTCGGCCGACTATTTCCCGGACATCATGCACCATCTGGCCCGCATTCATCTCGACAACAAAGAAAATGTTTGCCTTGGGCGCTAGTTGGGTAAGCTGCCATTCTGGGAAAGGCCACAAGGTGATTGGGCGAAAAAGTCCAACCTTATGGCCTTTTGTCCTCAAATTATGAACGGCCGACTGGGCCACACGGGCTGCGGTGCCAAATGCAACCAGGACAATCTCAGCGTCTTCAAGAAGGTAGGTATCCCAACGCACCTCGTAATCTTGAATCTCGTACAATTTACGCTGCAACTTTTCGTTTAGCGTCTCAAGTTGGTCCGCGCCCAGATAGAGTGAAGAAACGATATTTTTCGGCCGTTTCTTCGCGCCGGTAAGCGCCCAGGACGGCCGTTGTTCTTCCACCTGTCGAAATTCTGGCAATTCTGCCGGTTCCATCATCTGTCCAATAGCGCCATCGGCAACGACAAAGACCAACGTCCGGTATCTCTCAGCCAGGTCAAAGGCCCAGGTCGTCAGATCAATGGCTTCCTGAACCGTTGCCGGGGCCAATACGATTGGATGAAAATCACCATGTCCGGCCGTCTTTGTCACCTGGTAATAGTCGCTCTGGCTCGGCTGAATATTGCCTAACCCCGGCCCGCCGCGCATCACATCTACAACCACAACCGGCACTTCCGAGGCAGCGATGTAGCTAAGTCCTTCTTGCATTAGACTAATACCGGGGCTGCTGGATGAAGTCATCACCCTCGCCCCTGCCGCGGCCGCGCCATAGACCATATTGATTGCAGCAACCTCGCTTTCGGCTTGCAAAAATACCCGACCTTCTTCAATCATCCGCTTCGACATATGTTCCAACAGTTCTGTCTGTGGCGTAATCGGATAGCCGAAATAAGCTTCGCAGCCTGCACGAATGGCCGCTTCTGCAATTGCGATATTTCCTTTCAAAAGCTCTTTGCTCATTGTTCAACCGCCTTCTCTCTTATATCCCGATACACTGTGATACAAACATCAGGACATACAACCGTACACAAAGCACAGCCGGTACACTTATCGTCTGGATCAACCAAAACGGCCGGTCTGTACCCTTTGCCGTTGAAGAAGTCCCCCATCTGTATCACCTTCGGCGGGCAGGCGCCCAGGCATAACTCACACCCCTTACAACGTTCTGTATCAATAATAATTCGCCCATGAGCCATAGGTCAAGTCTCCTATTTCAAGATACTCGCAAACCATTTCCATCAATATTGATCAGGCTGGTCCGCGAATCTTTTCCCGAAAATGGGCTGACGACTCTACCTGTGCCATTCTCAGTGAAGCATATTGGCAGGCCTCAGTCATCAACTCTTTCACCTGGTTTTCTGGCAAGTTATGCAGGTCTTTCAACTCATACCCCTTGCCTCGCAGAAATTCTTCCAGGAGCATCCGTTCCATGGTAGATTGCGGTCCTTCTACAACTTTCCTGGCATATTCCTCGCATTCGTTCATTATTTTCTCCAAGATTAGATGGCGGTAGTATGACAGCACGGCAAGTTTTCATCCGTGCTGTATATACTGTCATTAACTGTGTCGCGCTTTCCACCAACATACCAGGGATAAAATACCGGTAATGGCAAAAGGCGAGCCATAGAAAAATGCCGTTAGCCAGGGCAATTCGGCCGAAGTGAGGAAAGTCAGGACAGCCAGGCTAATCCCGCTGACCGTCATTACAATTCCACCCAGCCCTTCCCAGCGCCAGGCAAGCAGCAAGCCAACGGTGGCAGCTGTGAGAAATAAAGAGGAAAGGAGGCCGATCTCCCCATGAATGCCCACCTCTGATGTCAGAGGTGATGCGATCATAAAAACCCGGATATAGAGAATGGCGGTAAGCAGAGCCAGCAAGAGCAGGGATCTTGTAATCAGCCTTAACTCGCCGATCCTTTCATTCGGTAGAGGAGTATAAATCACATGTTTCACAACCCACCTCCCTGAATAAAGATAAAGTAGTTGATTGGCTTTTGTACTATTCGCCAATCCTTGAGAGAAAACAGTCCCTCATACTTTTATGATAGGCGATTTGCCCATGTTTCCACTAGTGAAGGAAAGCAGCAAAAATAGTGATTAACATCATCATTTTAGGCTGGTGTTGGTGTGATTAGAGGGGTGTCACAGCCATTATGCGATATCGAATCTCCCCGACTGGTGCATGGACAATAACCTCATCACCCACCTTCTGATTGATCAGGGCCAGACCAAGCGGTGACTCATTTGAGATATAGCCTGCCGCTGGATCAGCTTCAGCAACACCGACAATGGTGTAACGCTCAATTTGGTTGTCCTCAGATTGCAGCACAACCGTTTCCCCTATGTTGACAATGTTGTCGTCATTCCCCGGTCCAATGATTTGGGCCTGGTGGAGCATAAATTCCAGCTCCTGAATTCGGCCGTCCATGAAAGACAGCTCCTCCTCAATCAGTATATATTCGGTCTGATCCATCCAATCGCCGTCCCCCTTGGCGTCCTGCATCCGTTCAACGGTC
>JBAPRX010000460.1:0-1775 GCA_049281335.1 Promineifilaceae bacterium (SeqCode) | reverse complement strand
GCGTCCCCGGAATCGGCCCTAAATCGGCCGATACCATCGTTTCCGCCCGTCGCAGGGGCAAACTAAGGGGTTTAAGCGATTTGAAGGCTCTGGGCCTAAATTCGAGCCGCCCCGCCCCCTACGTCCTCCTCGACGGCAAACGGCCGGATTTCCAACTCCCCCTCTTCGACGATTTCTAACTATTCAGAAACCCGGTTTTTGGCAAAAACCGGGTTTCTAGGCCCGCAGCAGAATCAACAGCATAATAACCGGCGTTTCGGCCGTAATCGAGTGCGGCAAACGCGGCGGCATATAGACCCAGGTTTCCCCTTCGGCCGTCTTTTCATCTTCCCCCAGCGTCAGGCGGGCCTTGCCTTTAATAAAGTGCAAGATTGCTGGCCGGGATGAGGTATGCTCCGTCAATTCCTGCCCTGCTGCAAAGCCAAACAGGGTCACGTCTACCTGTTCGTTCTTCAACACCGAGCGGCTGATAATGCTGTCAGCCGGGATTTCCGTTAATAGATTTTCCAGATTCTCCTGGAAAAGATAGTTTTCCATCTTTACCTTTCCCGTAAACCTATCCTCCCGGAGGTTGCGAACCTCCGGGAGGTTGAAGGTTATCGATTCCGCAGCGTCAACAACACGGCCGCTAACCCGGCAAACAGCCCCGCCGCTGCAACGGCCGTCTTGACCGGAACTCTGGTCTGCTCTGAGACCTGTTCCAATCCCTCAACCAGCGGCTTCACTTTTTGGCGCGGGGTCACGCCGAACATGAAATGGAGAACGGCCGAACCCAGCCAATAGTTTCCCGGGGAACGCATATGAGTCGCCAAATCGAAGGGCAGGGGGGCCGTTCCCACGGCATAAGAGCGCATCTGCGTAAACTGAAGCACTTCACCTTCTCCATGCGTCCGGGCCGACCCGGACTGTTTAACGCCGCCAAACGGCAGCAGCGAAACAGGGTAATGGGAAATGGTGTCATTGATGTTGACGGAGCCAACTTCTAGCTGGTGGGCGACGCGCTCGGCCCGTTCATGGTCCCGGCTCCAGACCGACGCACTCAGCCCATAATCACTGTCATTCGCCAGCCGGATCGCCTCTTCCTCATCTTTGACCGACATAATAGGCATCAGCGGCCCAAAAGTCTCTTCCCGCATCAGCTTCATTTCATGGTTGACATCGGTCAGAATTATCGGCTCGATAAACAGCCCTTCCCGCTTACCGCTGTACAGGACGTTTGCCCCTTGTGCCATTGCATCCTGCAAATGATCATCCACAATCAAACGCTGGCGTTCAAAAGTCAGCGGCCCCAGGTCGTTGGGGTTGTCCTGTTCGGCCGAATAACCGATCTTCAGCTTCTTCGTCTCCTCCAGACAGGCAGACAAAAACTGCTCATAGACCGGCTCAACCACATACACCCGTTCAACCGCCATGCAGGTCTGGCCCGTATTGTAAAACGCGCCCCACGTCCCCCACCGGGCAGCCGCCTCAATGTCGGCATCTTCCAGGACGATCATCGGGTCTTTGCCGCCCAGTTCGCAGATAAAGGGGGTCATTGTTTCGGCCGCTTTCTGGGCAATCGCCTTCCCCGTCTGTGTCGAACCGGTCAAAAAGATCAGGTCCGGCCCACTGTCAACCACCATCTTCCCAACACGGCCGTCTCCATGCACCACCCTCACAAAAGGCGACAACTCCGGCACACTTTGAAACAGCTTTTCCAGCAGTTGCCCGGTCGCAGCCGTCACTTCGGAAGGCTTCACAACAACGGTATTCCCCGCCAACAAAGCCGAGCAGAC
>JBAPRX010000459.1:0-28226 GCA_049281335.1 Promineifilaceae bacterium (SeqCode) | reverse complement strand
AATCGTCACGCGGCAGGGGTGATTAGCGCGAAACATACGGCTAGTAATCATGGCAACGATGACTTGGGATAAACCCGTTTGTAGATTATCTGCTTGTACGACTAAAGCAGGACGAACTTTTGCTGTTTTCAGATTGGAATGGGGAAAAAGGACCAGGACAATGTCACCACGTATATAAGCTGGCTTTGGCTGCGTCATAATTATCGTATATATCCATTTCAGGACTATCCCATTCTTCAGCAAAAGTCATCAGTCGGGCACGAAGGTCGGCTGCCTGGGCCTCATAAATACCTCGTTCTGGTAAATTGACAATTCCAGACGTGAGAAAGGTAACAATCACCGGGGTGTCGTCTTGTACGTTATGGGGTAGCTCTGTTAGTTGAATCTTACCGTCGCGGTATACTCCTTGAGTTGCTGTTAGCATTGCTTACTCCTTTACTACAGTATAGCACATACTAACTCAAAGATACCTTCTAACATGGCTACAATACTCCTCATATTCTCGGCCGTAATGCCCCTTCAAATAAACTTCTTCCCGAAGAATCTGACGATTAATGAGCCAGACACCACCAAGCGTATAAAGCAGCAGAATCCAGTTGGGGAAGATAAGGAACTGGCCCAGGAGGATGAGGATGAAGGCGACATAGATGGGGTTGCGACTGTGGGCGAACACGCCGGTAATAATAAGTTTATCGGGGTGTTCCGTGTCAATGCCGACGCGAAAACTTCGGCCGAACGAAACAAGACTCCACAAAAACAACACCAACCCTGCCAGACAAAAGACAACTCCCACCCAGCCAATGATTTCCGAATCAAAGAACCGTTGGGCGCTGACGGTGGGAAGATTGAAAGCGGCGGCGAAGATGAGATAGAAGTAGAAGAGAGCGAAAGGAGGAAGGAGAAAATCAGACTTATCCGTTTTGCCAAAGTTCATCGCTTCGATGCCCTTGCTCCTCAGCAGCAGAACACGGCCGAGAACCATGCCAAACAGTAGTATCATCGTTAAGGCTCCAAAATATCCCGGCATGAGATCCTCCAAAATTTTTAACGCAAAGGAAAAGGGAATTGAGAATGGTAAATTGTCGGCCGTTTTTATAAACCGGCAAGAAAGGCATCAACAGTTTCTACATCGTCTTCATCAAGCGGTCGAGCGAAGACTCCTTCCAATTTTGCGTGTATTCGCTCTTGGTTTTTGCCCACTTCTTCAACCATTTGCCCAATGGTCCGAAGATAAGCGGCATCTTCCACCATATCGGCCCAGGATACCGGCTCTGTATGATGGCCTAAGAGGTAATAATCTGCTTTGAAGCTCAGTATCTTGTCAAGAAGGGGAAATAGTTTTTGCGTTGTGTAATAGCGCGGGCCATTATAGAGGTCTTCAGATAGACAATCGCTCAGAAATACAACTTTATCTTGGGGAATATAGACCACGCTGGCATCTGGAGCATGATCGCCGCCAACATGAATAATCTGACAGTTGACATTCCCCAGGTCTATATCTATCTCATGGGTAAAAGCGATGTTTGGCGGTTTTAGCATCAGGGAGGACCGATCTGGCAGCTCTTTTTTCATCATATCCCGGCAAAATTCAATCTCTGTCCCCGCTTCGACCCGTTTGTCCAGGGCTTCGTCGCTCCAATCTAATTGGGCCATCTCTTCGACGATGCGTTTGGTCTCTTGGGAAGCAATTATGGGAACGTTGAAAGCGGCCGTTCCAAACACATGATCCCAATGCCAATGAGTCAAAACGAGATAGTTGGGCGGCGCGATATTATTTTGTGCCATATCACTCAACAATACGTGGGCATGGGCAACAGAGTTGCCGGCGTCAACGACTAGAACGCCTCTTGTACCGGCTATCGTTCCCAGAACTGGGCGGTCGGTTGTTGCATCTGGGGGAAGCCAATATACATGGTCTGTCAAATGATTTAGTATAGATTTGTTCATTGGCGTTCGTTTCCTCGTTTGAAGTTGCCAGTGACACGTTGAAGCAGATATTGGACATCGGCTTCTTCCTGGGCATTGACCAGGTCTTGGGCGAGTTTGTCGGCCCGTTTGCCGCCGAGAGTCATGACACAACGGCCGTCCCAAAATATGCGGATGACGCCGCTTTTGGTTATTTGATAATCAAATATTTCATGTCCCATATCCACTTGACTCAATCAAGGAAGACACTCAATACCAGCAAAAGCAACCTTACCCCGGCCAATACAACGCTGGCTGGTCAACAACTAGCCCCCCTTATAAAGACGAACAGCTTCTGCAAGCCGTTCGAGGGCGGGCAGCGTGGTAGGGGTGAACTGGGTGATCAAATGACTGACGCCCGCCTCCTCGTATTGTTGGAAAGCGCGGGCTACCAACTCGGCCGAACCGCCAAGCGGGTTTCGAGCAAATGGATCAACCTCACCCAAATCAGGATAGGAAGCCGTAATCCCAACAGTAATAGCAAGCGTAGCAGCATCTCGGCCGACTTCATCACACGCTTTATGGATCCGTTCCAGCCGTTCAGGCAGTCCTGCGGGGTCGCCAAGCCAGGCCGTGTTCCATTGGTCGGCATAGCGGGCTGTCAGGCGCAGCATACGCGGTCTACCTGCCCCAACCAGCAATGGGATGCCCTCCGGTCGAGGGCCGAGCGGTTTCACGACGCAGTTCTCGACCCGGTAGTATTTGCCGGAGAAATTGACCGTCTCCCCTTTTAACAGTGGCGCAATGATTTGAAGCGCCTCCTCAAAGCGACCGGCGCGATGATCAAAGGGGTAGCCAAAAGCATCGAATTCAGGTTTGTGCCACCCAGCGCCAACGCCGAGAATAAGTCGGCCGTTACTAACCTCATCCACCGTATGGGCCATTTTGGCAAGCAGGGCAGGGCTGCGGAAGGTGGTACAGAGGACCAACGTGCCTAATTCGACCCGGCTGGTGGCGTCCGCCAATGCGGAGAGCAGCGTCCAACACTCCCAGATGCCCTCGGTATGTTCGCTTTCGGCCGAACGAAAAAGCAGATGGTCAAAAAGCCAGATAGAGTCAAATCCGGCCGTTTCAGCCGCCAAAGCCCTTTCTCGCAGCTCCGTATAGGTCGGGGCAATGCCCGTTTTAGAATCTTCAACATGGTCAATAACAACGCCAATTTTCATTGTATCTACTCCTAAAAGACAACACTCATGGTTCGCCCCGCTTTTCCCCAACGACGGCATAGATATGATGGCCGGGGCCAAAGGGATGGTTTTCGGTGACGGTCAGTCCGGCCGTTTCCATCATGCCCGGCATATCATACAGAAAGTCGCCCATTCGCTCCCACAGGTGGGCCAGAGAGGTTCCCAGTCGGTTGCCGTCCGGGGGCAGGCCGATGTCTACCAGAACAACACGGCCGTTTTCGGCCGTTACCCGCACCATCTCATCCATCGCTGCCTGTCCGTTCGTAAAACCTGAAAAGGCGAAGGTGCTGACAACGGTATCGAAAGTGTTTGACGGATAGGGTAAGGTGAAAACGCTGCCCCGCGTTATTTTTGGGATCAGTCCCGAACGGGACAATCGCCCATGCGTCAGGCGGCACATTCCCCAGGCCAAGTCTACGCCTGCGGAGAAGTTAGCGCTGCGGGCCAGTTCGAGTTGGAGCTTGCCGGGGCCGAAGCCGACTTCCAGGATTCGGCCGTCTGGCGGCACATAATCCAACGCCCGGCGCACCAGCCGCCACCAGGCTCCAAACGTCATCCAGTCAATCGCGTTATACGCTGGAGCTAACGCATTATAGACAAACCGGTTATAGAACCGCAGCCACCAATCCTGCGCAGCCCGGCGATTAGAAGAATCCAACACGCATCCTTTTACGGCTGTTGGATGGATGTATTCTGAAAGGCAGCAATCTGCCATTCTCCGTTTTCTTTCAACAAGACCAGACTGATTCGGGCATGAGCGACATGCTCTTCCCCTGCCACTGGATAGGTCAAACGCGCCCGCACGTGAGTTAAGGCCACATCTGTCCGTAACAAGCGAATCTGTTCCACCGTGTACTCAATATGGCTCTCACGATAGAAGGTACTAAAAATCGCGGCATGACCAGCCTGAATCGCGGCTCGGCCGTGAATGTGCCGACCATCAACGATGACATAATCTGCATTGTCCATAAAAGGAGCGGCAAATATCTCAGCTTGATGGGCATTCCAACCATCCATCATTGCTTGAACAATAGCCCGTATCGCTGTCTCGTCAGCGGGAGCAAGAGAGGGTTCAGGGTTCAATTCAACCTCCTTTTATCAGGGAAAATGAAACCACACAGTTAGAAACGTACTCCAAAACAATTATAAGATTAGGACATTTTTGAGGCAATTTCTTGGAGGTATTGGGTGATGGGCTGGAAGAAGAGAGACTGACAACTTTTCTAACGGAATTAAAAAGACCCCTGATGTTCATTTACACCAGGGGTCGTAGTTGTCTTTGAGAGGACGCCTTGTAGGCCATTTTAGCTTGGGCTTTAGGCTGTGCCCTTTGACCGCAGGTGACTTACTTTGTAAGTCGCCTCGTCCAGGCCACCTTCGGACCACAATACTGATTATTTATGTATGTTTGGGTCCTCTCTATTACACTTATATTATATCACACAATTGGATTTTGTAGATAGTACTTTAATTACATTCCAATCCATAATTGCAATACAAATGAGGTATAAAGTCGGCGACAGTGCCGGTGGTTTCACAGGCGGCATTAGCTAGTGCTTCCACATGAAATGCTATCTACTAACCGATTACTTCCGTCCAAATGCGAAAGCCAGACTAAAACCGATACCAGCTATCAATCCCAAGATAAATATTACCCCTAAGGATTACTCTCTAGCCCATTGCCTCTTGCAGCATCATGATGGCTTCATACTCGATGTCGTGGACGGTCAAAATTTTGTCGGCAAGATTTTCTTTTAGCTGTTGGACCTCGGATTGGTCGAGGGGAAAATCGGCCGAAACCGCCCTCTTTAGCTCCTTTAGCTGACGGTTTATCTGGCGGATTTCATCAAGACTGGCCTGCCCATTTTCTATGAAGAGGTGGTGTTGTTTCACCATTAACGCTCGTGTCTGCTGGAAAGGCTCGACATGATCCGGTAAGAGGGCCAGGCTCACCGCTTCCCAGGCTTTGGTGCTTGCCCGAAATTTCTGAGCCACTTCCTTGAGGGCTGGCTTACCGAGCAAAACGGCCGCTTCGTCGAGAAAGTCGGCGTAGTTATCGCGGTCGGCCGTCCCATCTTTACCAAAGGCGCTGATATCGAAAAAGGATGATGTCAGGCCGGCATACAAGGCGCTGCCGGGTGGAAATTCGGCGGCCCAGGTGCGCCGTCCTTTGGCTTTGACGAGCATCTCGGCCCAGTGGCGGTAAGCGGCAAAGCCGAAGTTATTTTTGGAGCCTTTGGGCGGTTTTTCGGTAAAGAGCTTGATGCAGGCCCAGATGCTCATTTGAACGGCCGAGACGAGTTTATCAGGGTTGGGCGGATCAAGGATGAGGAGACGGTGTTTGAATTTCTTGATTTTGCCACGCGCTTTTGCCAGTTCGGCCGTTGTAACGGTCAGGGGGACGGCAGCCCGATCAGCAATATAGACGATGTCGGCGGCTTTGTCGTATCCATAGACGACAATAGGGTACATAAGCCAAAGCTGCTCATCGTCAAAACCAAGCGTGTTGTATGGCAGGCTGAAAACATCGGCCCAAACGATTGGGGCGATACCTTCTTCCAAAGCGTTCACCAGGTTGCTGACAGCATTTTCCGGTTTGGCGGTATGCTGCAAATCTTGAATAACGCCTAAGCGTTCGAGCATCGTGTCCATCGGATCGAAGGTGTTGCGAGTTAAGATGCGGGACTGAGGATCGTAACCTTCATAAGTGAAGACGAAGTAGCCCATGACGATGCCGCCGCTGATGCCGAGAAGGAAGGCTTCGCTGTAGGGTTTTCCGGTGTGGGGAGCAGTAACGCCTCTGGCGGCGTAGTGATTGTGAACGCTGCCTGTTTCCCAGTGTCGGCCGTTGAAAGCGTTATAGTTTGGAATGGTTGGCATAATTTAATCCTCTGAAAATAAATCTCACGCAAAGACGCAAAGAGCGCAAAGGGTTGATGTTTTCATTCATAGTGGTGGGCGGCGCATGTGCGCTTGCCCATGTCGTCTCCTCAGAAAATAATTAATGCAATGACGCAAAGGGGCAGAGATGCAGCGTTTTGTTGGTTTTATTATGCGGTTGCAACTTATAAGGACATTATAGTTGGATTTTTGGATGATTGGGGGAAGGAGCGATATAGTCTGCAATTTTTGGGGTCTCAATCTGAAATGAATGATGAAAAAGTGGGCGATTTCGGCCGAAAGTATGATATAATAGAGAACTTTCGTTCTAATAGGTATTTGAGAAACTTTTGTTGTTTTTCTATCTTTTTTTGCGGCTTTAAGAAGCTGCGATACAACAAAAGTTGGTCTGGAATCAAAACGAGGAAATTATGCCAAAACTTGAGGTTGTTTCTGAATTTCAGCCGACCGGCGACCAGCCAGACGCGATTAAACAACTGGCCGAAGGACTGGATGAAGGACTTCGGTATCAGACGCTGCTTGGAGCAACGGGAACGGGCAAGACGTATACCATTGCCAAAGTGATTGAAAAGACACAACGGCCGACGCTGGTCCTTGCCCATAATAAGACGTTGGCAGCCCAACTGTACAGCGAGTTTAAGGAGTTCTTCCCTAAAAACGCGGTCAGCTACTTTGTCAGCTATTACGATTATTACCAGCCGGAGGCTTACGTTCCCCGCCACGATCTGTACATTGAAAAAGAAACAGACATCAATGAGGAAATTGACCGGCTGCGGCTGGAAGCAACAACCAACCTGATGAGCCGGAGGGACGTGGTCATTGTGGCCTCTGTTTCCTGCATCTATGGTATCGGCAACCCGGAAGCGTGGGGCAAGGTGACGGTGAAGCTGGAACGGGGGCAAATGTATCGGCGAGACACCGTTTTGCGCTATCTGGTTGATATCCAGTATGAACGGAACGACCTGGAACTGCGGCGAGGCGTTTTCAGAGTGCGGGGAGATACGTTGGAGATTATGCCCGCCTATGCAGAAACCGCCTACCGGGTTGAGTTTTGGGGCGATGAAGTTGAACGGATTACTGAGATTGATCCATTAACGGGCGAGATTTTAGCCGAACACATGAACATCGAGATTTTCCCGGCCAAACAGTTCATCACCGACGAGGACAAGCTCTCTCATGCTATTAATGATATCGAGACAGAATTAACTGAGCGGATCGCTTTTTTCAAGGAGCGGAAAATGTTCCTGGAGGGGCAGCGCATTGAGCAGAGAACGCTGTATGACCTGGAGATGTTGAAAGAGATCGGGTACACCTCCGGCATTGAAAATTACAGCCGCCACCTGGATCAGCGGCAGGCCGGGGAACCGCCCTGGACATTGGTGGACTATTTTCCCCGTGATTTCCTGGTGGTGGTAGATGAAAGCCACATGACGATTCCCCAGATTCGGGGAATGTGGAAAGGGGACCGCAGCCGCAAGGAAACACTGGTTGAGTTCGGGTTCCGGCTGCCGAGTGCGCTCGATAATCGGCCGCTTAACTTTGACGAGTTTGAAGAACGGGTCAATCAGGCCATTTTCACCAGCGCGACACCGAGTGCTTACGAATTTGAACATTCGGGGCGAGTTGTACATCAGGTCATTCGGCCGACTGGCATTATAGACCCGGAAGTTGAAATTCGGCCGGTGATGGGCCAGGTAGACGACCTGCTGGCGGAGATTCGGCAGCGGACGGAGAAGGGACAGCGAGTGCTGGTAACGACGCTGACAAAACGGATGGCCGAGGACTTGAGCGATTACCTGCTGGAAATGGGCGTCAAGGTTCATTATCTTCACTCGGAGATTGACACGCTGGAACGAACAGAGATTTTGCGAGATTTGCGGCTGGGCGTCTTTGATGTGGTGGTAGGTATTAACCTGCTGCGGGAAGGGCTGGACCTGCCAGAGGTGTCATTGGTTGCCATTCTGGATGCGGACAAGGAAGGATTCTTACGGTCAGAAACGGCTTTAACTCAGACAATCGGCCGTGCAGCCCGCCACGTTGAAGGAAAGGTAATTATGTATGCCGATAATATGACGAATTCAATGCGCCGGGCGATTGATACGACAACGGAACGGCGGGAAAAGCAGATTGCTTACAATCTGGAGCATGGCATTGAACCAAAGACGATTATTAAGGAAGTGCGCGATCTGAGGGGAGAGATTGCCCGCCAGCATGAGATGGCGATTGCGGAAGAAAAAGCGTCCTATATGACAACGGCCGACCTGCCGAAAGATGAGTTGAACCGAATGATCAACGAGTTGGAAAAGCAGATGAAAGCGGCTGCACAGGCGTTAGAATTTGAAAAAGCGGCGCTGCTGCGGGATCAGGTCATTGAGCTGCGCCAGATGATGGTTCTGAAAGAAACAGGTAAGGGAACGGCCGTTCCTGAATGGGAGCGGATTCGGCGGTTAGAAGAGGCAGGTGTGGAATACTCCGTAGATCAAGGGTCGGAACCGCCCTGGTAAATGAAATTGGTAATTGGTAATTGGTCAGAACCGACCTTTAATTACCAATTACCCAATTACAAATTAATCCGAAATAGCAGGCAGGAGGCGGTTGGACTGCCACATCTCGCGGGCGCGGCGGGCGTATTTTTCGTGGATACCGTGCCAGTTTTTCATTTCGTCCAGAGGCCAGTAACGTAAGTCCAGCCCTTCGTGGGAAAGGGTTAACTCGCCGCCAACGACCCGGCAGAGGTGGACAATGGCGATCATGGTATGAGGACCAAACCGTGGGCCGGGCATCCGGGTAAAGACGCCGACTAACTGCTGAACTTCCACTTTCAAGCCCGTTTCTTCCCAGGCTTCACGAACGGCCGCATCACACGGCCGTTCCTGGGGTTCAACCCAGCCACAAGGCAAACACCAACCGGTGCCGTCAATGCGCTCCATCAGCAAAATCTCACCCTGCTCATTGAAGATAGCGGCGTCAGCCCCAACTTTGGGGGTTATATGACCTAATTCGGCCGAGAACATGGCGCGAATATTTTCGGCCGGTTGGGCCAACAAAGCGCCATAGGATTGGGTTGTTAAGGCCATCAGCTTATCATATCGTTCCCGATCATACAGATTTTGACTGTAGTTCAAGCCATTGCGGGCAATGTGTTGCATCTGATCGAGGAGTGAATAAATTTCCATGAATTTTCCTTTAAGATGAAGTAAATCTTCGGAAAGAACTTGCGAATTTGTCATTAATGTGCTGAAATTGTACCTGAAAAGATTTTCCTTTCTCAAAGCACATGCTAAAATAGGGGAGACATGCTTGTTTGGATCGGGTAATCTATCGTTTGTTGTTGAAGTTAATTGTAACAACAAGGGAAACCTCACGAAACAAATCCTATCAGTTTAAGCTCTAAGATATTTAGAGGAATTGCTTTATTTTCGTGCCGGAAATCAACTTGGCGGGTTCATTGTCAATTTTTCTTCGGCAACATGTTTGGAGGGATTAAATGAGAAAAAAAAGAATCTTAGTGATAGTTCCGCTCGTTCTTTTGTTAGCGGCTGTAATGCCTTTAATGGTTTTTGCCGGTGGGCCATGGAGTGACAATTTTGACTCGTACAGTACCGGAATGGATTTACATGGGGTTGGAGGCTGGAAAGGCTGGGGTGACGTCCCGTCTGCCAGTGCATCAACAACGAGTGACCAAGCCAGAAGTACGCCAAACTCGGTAGAGATTATGGGTGCAAGCGATCTGGTTCACGAATATTCAACCGCCAGTGGTAAATGGGTCTATACTGCCTGGCAGTATATTCCAGGAAATATGACAGGGACTACTTACTTCATCATGCTGAATCGGTACGATGATGCCTGTGTCGACTGCAACTGGTCGGTTGAGGTTCAGTTTGACAGTATCAGTGGTACGATGATTGACGATGGTGGAACAGCCATGCCTCAACCTTACATTACAGATCAATGGGTGGAAATCAGGATAGAAATCGATCTTGATGCCGACACGCAAGATTTCTACTACAACGGTTTGCTGTTCTATTCCGGCACATGGAATGGATATGTCACCGGTGCTGGAACTGGATCGAACGTCATCGCCAATGTTGACTTATTCGCCAACGGCGCCACCTCTGTTTATTACGATGATATGTCGCTGGTTGAGGTTCCGGCAGGAGAACCAGGACTGGAAATCGCCAAATCGCCTGACGCCCAGGATGTTGTTTCCGGCGGTAACGCTGACTTCACCATTACGGTTACCAACACTGGTACGCTGACCTGGACTGACGTCACGGTCACTGATGCAGCGGTTTCTGCCTGTGACAATTCCTTTAGCAATATGGCTCCTGGTGCAGTAGCATCTTATTCCTGCACGGACACAGGTGTTACCACTACCTACACAAACACGGCCGTTGCAGTTGGCACCGTTACCGGTGGGCCGACAATGACAGTCACTGACACAGCGGTTGTTAATGTCGTTCCCCCGACCAGTGTTTCTCTCTCCTCTTTTGGCGGCGAAAACACAAATATCCCTGCTGGTTTGGTTGTGGCTGCCCTGGGTATTGGGTTAGCAGCAGGTTTCATCGTTGTTTCGCGGCGGCGACATCAAGAAGTTCAATAGTTAACAAAGTTTTCTGATAGGATTTTTTAGCACACCCGCAAAACTTAAGGGAGAGGATGAGGTTTCCTCTCCCTTTTTTATTGCTTGTTCGCTGGCGTCAAGAGAAATACAGGAATCTCACGGCCGTTCGTCCATTTTTTGTAGGCTTCATACCCCGGATAACATTGAACGGCCGTTTGCCAGCACCTTTGACGTTCCATTCCTTCCATCCGGTGAGCCATATAAGAAACTATTTGTCCATTTGTTTCTACGTGAACCTGGGGAGTGGCCTGAATATTATAATACCAGCCAGGATGATGGCGCTGCCCCCAATTAGAAGCAATCAAAATAAGATTTTTCCCATCAGGAATCCCCAATAAAGGGACGGTGCGCGGCTGACCGCTCCTGGCCCCTGTCGTTGTAAGGCTGATAACGGGCAAACCCGTCATCAGAGCGGCAACCGAATAACGGCCGCCCGTGCGAGCCATCAAAAACCGGTCAAACAGGTGGGCCGTGTGGGAGAGGAACCAGGCCATTGGACGGGTTGAGATGATTTTCCTGGCGAGGCGATGGGGTTGGCCGAGTGGTCGATTTGCCATATGCGATATAATCCTTTGCTCTGTGCTATAATTTTGAGCAGCAATCAGTCGCCGGTACTCTGTCACATGTTGTTTTGTAGTGTACGACAATTGATACAAAGCGACTGCAAATTGAGCAGGACTTGAGGTGCGGTTAACCAAATCGCGCAACAGTGATATGGATACAATTTTGAACCAGGAGCAGGAAGCGCTGCTCAAACGAACCAGAGACACACTCGGCCGTCTTCGGGACGCGCTGGCCGATATTGGGGCAGCAACGGCCGACCGCACCGCCCTGTCCGATTCAATCCGGCAGGTGGATGAATTATTCTTGCTGGTTGTGGCCGGAGAGTTCAATGCCGGAAAGTCCGCATTTGTCAACGGCCTGTTGGGCCATACCATTTTGGCGGAGGGGGTCACGCCAACAACCAGCCAGATTCACCTGCTGAAATATGGGGAAGAAAGCTCCCAGACACCGGTTGAAAAAGGAATTTGGATTCAAACCGCACCGATAGAATTTCTTAAGAATGTCAATATCGTTGACACGCCGGGAACAAATGCCATTATGCGAGAACACGAAACGCTGACGGCCGAATTCATCCCCCGCAGCGATCTGGTTCTGTTTCTAACTTCGGCCGACCGCCCTTTTACCGAGAGCGAACGGGTTTTTCTGAGCCAGATTCGGGATTGGGGTAAGAAAACGGTGCTGATTGTCAATAAAATTGACATTCTGGACAACGAAGGGGCAGTGGCAGAGGTTCTTGAGTTTGCCGGGTCATCGGCCAACAAACTGGTGGGAGATATTGCGGCCGTTTTCCCCGTTTCTGCTCTGCTGGCAAAGAAGGCCAAGGCGGGAGAGCCACGATTTTGGGAAAAGAGCGGCTTTGGGCCTTTGGAAGACTTTATCCACAACACGCTGGATGATGACGGCCGTTTTCGGTTGAAGCTGCTGAACCCCCTTGGCGTAGGGCAGAAGCTGCTCAAAAAACAGTTAACGCAAATCGAAGCAGACCTCAATTCGCTGAGTGAGGATCGCCAACTCCTGGCCGATATTCAGGATCAGATGATCTATTACGATGAAGATATGCAGCGGAATTTTCAGGCCAGACTGGGCGAGATTGACAATTTGCTCTTTGCGATGGAGAAGCGCGGGCGGGCCTTTTTTGATGAAACCATACGCATCGGCCGTATTCCCGACCTGGTTCGCACCAACCAGATCAAGGCCACTTTTGAGGCAGAGGTCGTGGCCGATACCCCTCAGCAGATTGAAAATCGGATTGGGGAACTGGTGGATTGGATGGTGGAGCAGGACTTACGGCAGTGGACAGCCGTTGCCGACCATCTGGCGGAGCGAAAGCAGGAACGGGATCAACGAATTGTGGGACAGGGGGGGCCGAGAGAAGGAACACTGGCCTATGACCGCCAGCGGTTAATAGATTCGATTGGGACAGCGACCCAACAGGCGGTTGCCTCGTTTGACCGGCAAAAAGAAGCGGCCGAATTAGCGGAGTCTGCCCGTTCGGCCGTTGCCGGAGCCGCCTTGTTAGAAATCGGGGGTTTAGGGATTGGGGCCGTCGTTCTGGCAACGGTCAGCGCGGCCTGGATAGACGTCACCGGTATTTTGGCCGGACTGACATTCATGACCCTGGGGCTGCTGGTCTTACCGGCCCGGAAGCGGAAAGCCAATCAGGAGTTGGAGACCAAGCTGGCCGAACTGCGGCGCAAACTGGTTGGCAATTTGACGGAGCAGTTTAACCGGGAGGTACGACGAGGCGCTCAACGAATTGAGGACACCATTGCACCTTTCGGCCGTTTTGTGAGAGCAGAAGGCGACCGGCTGGAAAGCAGCCAGACAACACTGGTTGAGCTAGAAGCTCACATCACAGGCTTACAAGCTCAACTTAAATTGGAACGCGACGGCCAGAATCAGTAACTGGTTGTCAGTAACCAGTATGGCCGGATTGGGACGTTGATTCGGAAACCGGGCCTAGAAAGAGCTAAACAGCGTGTCGCCGTAGAACCAAAGCCCCGCCAATGCCGCACAGCAGCAGCAAAGGACAAGAACAACGACAACAGCGATGATGATGTTGCGATTACGATTGTCTCCCATGTGAAAAGTCCTCCTAAAGATTTATTGGGGCCGATAGACGTAGTTGCGTTTTTGCCTACGACGGCGTAGCCAGTTGAAGCCGAGAAACAAAAAGACCGTTGTTAATAGCAAGGCCAGAATCGGAATGAGGATCGATAAGATTGAGACAAAGAAGGCAATGATGTCCTCAATGATACTGACCACCCAGTTACCAGTTCCGGCGGTTGTGGCGGTGACAATGGGCCGAAGAACACCTTTGGTGACGTGAACGGTTCCCGCCAGGAAGAGACCGGCAATAATAGTAATGATTGGATTAATGTCGGTGATGACCTGGGCATTGGCGGCAAATAAAATAGCCCCGGCAGTCGGCCGAATCACCGTTTGAATGACATCGTTGACTGAATCAACCGCCGGTACTTTATCCACAAACATCTCAATCAGCAACAAAACAGCTAAAACGCCAATGACCCACCAACTGGTCAAGACGTCATACGGTTCAGCGAGATGAATCAGGGGATTGTCTACGGGAAAACGACCGGCGAGAGCGACGATTAGGAGAGGAATGTAGGCGTTCAGCCCGGCGCTGCCGGATAGGCCGAAAGCCGCCCCAATTCCGCCTAATGCTGTAATAACGTCCATAAAATCTCCACAAATACCTATTAACTACTACTATATACCAGGGAATCCTGTCATTGTTCCGGTCAGACTGAAGCGGAAGTAGCTGACAGCAGCAATCTCAGTAACAGCCAGAAGAAGACCGATCATCAAAGGAACGGCCGCCTGCCGCCAGGCAGTTGACCGGGCATCTCGCCGGGTTGCTAACAAGAGCACCATCGTGTTAATAATCGTCAGAATACCGACCACACCGACAGCACTAATAACACCCAATACGTATAAAAGAATCGGCTGGTTGCTCAAGACCAGCAGGACGACAATGAGGGCCAGCACGACCAGCCAGAACAGCTCTCGAAAGCCGCTGAGAGCGGGCTGCCATTTGAAGTCGCGCCATAGCGTCTGGGCCAGAGCAGGGAAAATAAAGACGCCCATCGCCAGCCCGGTTCCCATGCCGGTCAACAGCCGAAGCCAGTTTTGAGGTTGGTATAGATGAGGAAAATCGGGGAAAAAGAAACTGTATGAGTTAATACCATCAATCCCCATGAGCGCGATAAAACCAATCAGAACACCCATCACTTTGGCGGGCGGAAGCTGCGCCCACTTATACCGTCCGGCCAACCCCAACACCACAATCGAAAGCACAACGCCCAGATACATACCCGTACAACGAGCGCAAAGCGGCATCTGGCGTCCGGCAATACTGAGGGAGTGGTCGGTTATGCGATGGCAAATGGCATATCCGGCGTAGTCCAATACGCCGAGAGCTGGATCATGGGCCAGCCGGTCTACATCAGTGGCGGTGTAGATACCTAAAACCAGTAAGGCCCCCAATATAACCAGAACAATCGTGGCACGACGGCCGAAACGGCCGGAGAGAAAAGGTAAAGTCTGGGAGTTTATCATGTAGTCTTGTCCAGATGATGATAAATGAAATCGCTACATGATTTATTATAACAGATAAACAAGAAGAACATTACTAAACAGCAAGCCTGTAATCGGTGGTCATCAACCATCCTAGAAACAGAGAACCTTTCCGATAAATGTTAATCCAATTCTATTGCGATCAAAGTACAGGCATGATATAATCTACCATAGATAGTTTAGCGGTTATGTGTGATTGGACAGATAACCAATAGTGCGGAAAAAGTGGGCGATCCCCACTTTTTTGTTTTTTTATTGAGAAAATATCGAGGCAAAATAACCGGGTAAGATATATGAAAAGCGAATTCATGATAGCCTTTAACGAGATATGCGAAGAGCGCGGCCTCCCAAAAGATGTCGTTATTGACGCATTGAAAACGGCTTTGGTTTCCGCCTACCGCCGCAACACAAATGTCAGCAATACCCAAGAGGTAACTGCTGAAATTGATCAACGTACAGGCGAACCAACCATCTATGCAGAAAAAGAAGTGGTTGATTCCATCATTGATACCCGAACGGAAGTCCTTATTCGGGTGGCTCACGCTGCCGGACACACCGATGCCGTTTTAGGCGACACAGTGATGGTGGAAAGTACGCCCGCCAATTTCGGCCGTATTGCCGCCCAAACTGCCAAACAGGTCATTTTGCAGCGCGTTCGGGAAGCAGAACGGGAAATGCTGTATGAGGATTTCTCGGCTCGTGAAGGTGAAATTGTCAACGGCACGGTGCAGAGCGTCAGCGGCCAGAATATCACCATTGGCCTCGGCCGAACGGAAGCTGTCTTGCCCAAGAGCCAACAGGTTCAATCTGAACGGTATCGGGCGCATGACAAAATTCGAGTTTATGTCCTCGAAGTCAGACGCACCAATCGCGGCCCTCAAATCTTCGTCAGCCGCAACCATCGCAATTTATTGCGCCGCCTGTTAGAGCTTGAAGTGCCGGAAATTTATAACGGCCAGGTTGAAATCAAGAGCATCGCCCGCGAGGCGGGCGCTCGCTCGAAAGTAGCCGTCATGGCCTTGCAGCCCGGCATTGATCCGGTTGGCGCCTGCGTCGGTATGCGCGGGGTGCGTATCCAGAGCATTGTTCGGGAACTAAATGACGAGAAGATTGACGTTATTGAGTGGGATTCGGATCAGAAGACCTTTATCGCTAAGGCATTGAGTCCGGCCCGCGTGTCTCAGGTATTTCTGGAAGACCACCCGGACGAAGGGAAAACGGCCAGCGTCATCGTTCCTGATGACCAGTTATCCCTGGCAATCGGGCGTGAAGGGCAAAATGCCCGGCTGGCGGCTAAATTGACCGGCTGGCGCATTGACATCAAGAGCCTGACAGAAGCGGCTGAAGAATCCATGAAAAATCTGGGCGATCCGGCTGTTGACCCGGCTATCGTCAAGAATACCGAGCTGCTCAGTCAGGCAGAGCTTATTCTGGCTAAGAAAGAAGCGAACCGCCCGATTACATCTGAAGATTATATGCTTTTAAACCGGATTGTCGCCGGAATCGAAGGGCGAATTGTTGCCCAACGGGCCATCGAATTTGAACAGATCCAGAAGGACCGGGCTGCTGCTCGCAAACTGGTTCCGGATCAGGCCTGGAATATTCCGGTCGAATCATTGGGTCTTCCGGCCAAGATGCAAAAGCAACTGGAAAAAGAAGATATTCAGACCGCTGGAGACATTTTGCTCAAGCTGGAGATTGGCGAAGAAACGCTTTTGCGTATCAGAGACTTTGACAAAGACACCATTGAGAAACTAAAGACAACCGTTGACGATGCAATGGCACGCGCCATTGAAGAAGGTGAAGCAGAAGCCGAAGCGGTTGAAACGGCCGAAGCGGAAGCCGAACCGGTTGTTGAAGAGGCCGTCGAAGCAGTTGTTGAAGCAGAAGTCGAACCGGTCGAAGAAGTGGAAGAAGCGGCCGGGGAAGCGGAAGAAGTGGCGGCTGCGGTTGAAGAACCGACAGCCGAAGAGGTTGAAACGGCCGAAGAGGTTGAAACGGCCGAAGCGGAAGCCGAACCGGTTGTTGAAGAAGAACCTATAGAAGAGGATGTGGAAGGCGAATTCCTGGCAGCCATTGATGATCTGGCAACCCCACTGATTCAGCTAGAAGAGCAAAAGAAGAAGGAAAAGAAAAAGGTTGTTGTTGTCCAGCCAGTCCCAACGAAGGAAGAAGACGATGAAGATGCTGAAAAACGACACAATAAAGGCAAGCAGCTAGTCTTCGATGAAGAACGAGGGCGTGTTGTTACCAAACGCAAGCGTAAAGGTAGTCGTCGCCGTCCTGAGTGGGAAGACTTTGAGGATATGGACGTTGAGGACGTGCTGGATGAGGAATTTTAATTAATGGTTGATTGGGTTGATTCGACAATCAACCCAATCAACCAATTTTTAGGGATATGAAGGTTAAACAAAATCAGCACCAAAAACATATCCCCCAACGAACCTGTGCAGCTTGCCGAAAGAAGGTAGATAAACGACAGTTGACCCGTCTGGTCAATTCGGCTGAGGAAGGGTTGGTTGTTGACCCCAGCGGCAAGCGAAACGGCCGAGGAACATATTTGTGTAGCGACCCGGCCTGCTGGGAAAAAGCAATCAATACCCGGCTGTTAGACCAGGCACTTCGGGCCGAAATTAGTACGGCCGAAAAACAGCGGCTTATCGAATATCAGCCCTAGGATTGAGACTTTGAGAATAGATGTGGTTGGGAGAAGCGTAATATGTAATGCGTAAAACGTAATGCGCCTTTTCTCCAAAACTCCATGAGAGTTGGAAATTCTTTAAAGATCGCATCGGTTATTCCTGGGAGAGGAACACTAAATATATGTCAGAAACGAAAACACTTATACAGATTCCAGAATTTATAACTGTGCGTGAATTGGCCGGCGAGATAGACGCCAGCCCAATTGATGTCATTAAACAGCTTATGAATAATGGCATCATGGCGAATATCAATCAGCAAATAGATTTTGATACGGCCGCAATCGTCGCCGCCGAGATGGGCTACGACGTTGTACCACTGGTTGAGGAAGCCGAAGAGGAAGACGAATTTGATAAGCCGATCTGGAAACAGATCCTGGCCGGAGAAGAAGAAGAAGACCTCCAACCGCGTCCACCGGTTATTACGATGTTGGGCCACGTTGATCACGGCAAAACTTCGCTGCTGGACATGATCCGCAAGTCGAATGTTGTGGCCGGTGAGGCCGGGGGCATTACCCAACATATTGGCGCTTACCAAGTCGAACACGATGGTCAGAGAATCACTTTTCTGGACACACCAGGTCACGAAGCCTTCACAGCGATGCGTGCCCGTGGGGCTAAGGCAACAGATATTGCCATTCTAGTCATCGCAGCCGACGATGGGATGATGCCTCAGACCTATGAAGCGGTTGACCATGCCAGGGCAGCGGGTGTTCCGATTATCGTCGCCATGAATAAGATTGATTTACCTGCGGCGAATCCCAACAAGGTGCTGCAACAACTGGCAGAAGTCGGGCTGGTTCCTGACGAATGGGATGGCGACACCCTGGTGATACCCGTTTCCGCCAAGCAGGGTAAAGGCATTGATGATCTGCTTGAAGCGATTCTGCTGGTGGCCGAAGAGCTTGAACCGCGTGCCAATCCTAAGGCTTCGCCAACGGGAACTGTTCTGGAAGCGCGAATGGCTAAAGGGCGCGGCGTTATGACAACGGTGTTGGTTCAGAATGGCACCCTGGAAAAGGGAGATACCCTCATAATCGGTGAGCATTACGGCCGCATTCGGGCCATGTTTGACTATACGGGGCAGCTTGTAGAGGCTGCCGGTCCGGCAACCCCGGTATCCGTTTCTGGACTGGACGGCATACCAGAAGCGGGCGACCAGTTTGAAGTGGTCAGCAGCGAAAAAGAGGCCCGCCGGATTATTGAAGAGGAAATTTCGGCCGCTTTTACCGGTGAAGAACGACGTGCGCCGGTCAGCCTGGATGAATTTTTTAGCCGCTTGCAAGAAGGCGACACCAAATCACTCAACTTGATTATCAAGGCCGATGTACAAGGTTCCCTGGAACCAATTATCAACTCTTTGAATAAACTTCAGGGTGATGAGGTCACGATTGACATTCTCCGGTCGGCTACCGGTAACATTTCTGAAAGCGATGTTATGCTGGCAACGGCTTCTGATGCCGTTGTATTGGGTTTCAATGTGGATGTGGATTCGGCCGCTCGTGTTGCCGCGAGCACTGAACAGGTTGAGATCAATACCTACTCCATCATCTACAAGCTCATCGAAGACGTTGAAAAGGCCATGAAGGGGATGCTGGCTCCAGTCTTTGAAGATGTCATTATCGGCCGAGCCGAAGTGCGGCAGGTGTTCAGAATCCGTAGTGCCGGGGCAGTTGCCGGAAGCTACATGCGAACCGGCGAAGCGCGGCGAAATGCCAAATGCCGTGTGATTCGTGGCACAACACTCCTCTTTACGGGTGATGTTTCCAGCTTGAGGCATCTTCAGGACAATGTTCGAGAGGTGAAGGCCGGGTTTGAATTCGGGGTTTCCCTCAACGGGTTCAATGACTTCCAAACGGGAGACATCCTTGAATTTTATGTCAACAAGCGAGTTGAACGATGAGTAAGATCCGTCAGCAACGGACGGCCGATCATATTCAGACCATTCTGAGCGAACTGCTGGTTCGTGATATGCGCGACCCCCGCCTGCAAGGGCTGACAATTACCGATGTTCGGATAGACAGGGAACTGCAATACGCCGATATCTATATCAACGCCCTCGGAGATGATTCACGAGAAGAAGAAGTAATGGCTGCCCTGGAAAAAGCAGCCGGCTTTATGCGGCGCGACCTGGCCCGACAGTTATCCCTACGAACGGTTCCACAGCTTCACTTTCATTGGGACCCGACGCTGGCCCATGCAGAACGAATTAGCGAACTGCTGGACAACCTAGAAATTCCATCTGAGACAGATGACAACCCACCAGAGGCTTAATTTTGCCCAACACGACGATTCAACTAATTCGCGAGGCCGTCAATGAAGCCTCTCAGATTCTTGTCACGACGCATATCGGACCCGATGGAGATGCCATTGGTTCTTTAATTGCAATGGGGCTGATATTGCAGAGAATGGGGAAACACGTTGATTTAATTTCCGATGACGGCGTCCCCAAGCGATTCCGCTATTTACCTTTGAGCGAAACAGTGGTGCAGGAGCCGCCCATCGAAGAAAAATACGATCTATTCATTGCCCTGGATGCGGGCGATCTAACGCGGGTAGGAAAAGTATTTAGAAAGTTTCCCGAACCCCTGCCGCCGATTATAAATATTGACCACCATGTGACCAATACCCGCTTCGGCCAGATTAATCTGGTGGACGAGGCAGCCTGTTCCACAACTGAAATCCTTTTCAAACTGCTCCCGGAGCTGGGGGTTTCACTCAACTCTGCTCTGGCAGAATGTCTGTTAACCGGGTTGATTACGGATACCCTGGATTTTCGGACGGCGAATGTGACCGGACAGACGCTGCGAACGGCCGCAACGCTGGTGGAAGCCGGAGTTGACCTCCACCATACGACCACGCAAGCCCTGACCTTAAAAGAGCTGCCCACGCTGCTGCTCTGGAAAAAGGGGCTGAATAATGCCCAGATTGAGGATGGATTTATCTGGACCGTTATTACCAATGAGGATCGTAGAGAGGTTGGACATCAGGGATTCAGCACATATGGGTTGGGGAATATGCTGGCCGATGTGTATGACATTCATATGAGCGCCGTGCTGTTGGAGTTGTCGGACGGCCGTGTCACAGTCGGTTTTCGCAGCCAGCCACCTTTCAGCGTCTCGGAGCTTGCGGCCGAATTGGGGGGCGGTGGACATCACCTGGCTGCTGGCTGCACCATCAGAGGGTCTCTCGAAGAAGTGACCACACTGGTTGTTTCCAAGAGCAGAGAAGCCCTTCGCCGCCAAGAGATCGAACAACGCCAGCACACAGGGAAATGAGCCGGGCCAACCAGCAAATTATTTCTAACGAAGTTGACCTGGGCGGCATCCTGAATATGGACAAACCGGCCGGAATGACCTCGCATGACGTCGTCTCTGCTGTGCGACGTCTGACCCTCATCCGGCGTGTTGGTCATACAGGAACGTTAGACCCCCTGGCAACGGGGGTTTTGCTGCTCTGTATCGGCCGAGCAACCCGCCTGAGTGAATATTTAATCGGGCAGGACAAACGGTATGAGGCCGTTGTCCGGCTGGGGCAGGAGACAAACACCTACGACGCGGAGGGGGAGATTGCGGCCGAAAAGCCGGTCACGGCGGATAGAGAGACAATCGAAAAAGCCCTCTCCCATTTTCGCGGCCCTATCTCCCAGGTTCCACCGATGTTCTCAGCCCTTAAAAAGGACGGCCAACCACTGTATGAGTTGGCCCGAAAAGGCCTTGAAGTGGAACGGCCGTCGCGGGAGGTCACGATTTACCATCTGGATTTGTTAGACTGGACGCCGCCTGATTTACGGCTTGATGTTACCTGTTCTTCCGGCACGTACATCCGTTCTCTGGCCCATGACTTGGGCCAACGCCTGGGCTGTGGCGGGCATATTACAGCGCTGCGGCGCACAGCGGTGGGCCATTTTTCGGTAGAGGAAGCCATCTCACTGGAATCACTAACGGCCGAAAATTGGCTGGAACATCTGCAACCGGCCGACACGGCCGTTGCCCACCTGCCTGCCATCACGTTTTCAACTGAAGAAACGGCCGCGCTCCAACAAGGCCAACGGGTCGCCAGAGAGGGGGACGCTTCTGACAGTTCATCCGATACACTGGCCCGCGCTTATGATGAGAACGGCCTTTTTATCGGCATCATCGCTGCCAGAGCAGACTTTTGGCAGCCACGAAAAATCCTTGTACCATATTAGGAACAATGCAACCAACTATGACCCAATCATTCCAGCGTGTATCGAGTCTGGCAGAAGTTCAAGAAAAGTCCCCTACCTTTCTGGCCGTTGGTGTTTTTGACGGCGTGCATCGAGGCCATCAGGCGCTTTTGCAAGAGATGGCTGCGGCGGCCCGTGCGGCGAAGGCCCGAACGGCCGTTTTGACCTTCTTCCCCCACCCCATTACCGTTATCCGGCCCCAAAGCGGCCGACTTTACCTCTCGACGTTAGAAGAGAGGGTGGTGCTGCTGCGCGAACAGGGCATCTCTCTGGTTATCACCCACCCATTCAACGAAACGGTGCGACAAACGCGAGCGGCCGACTTTGTGAACCAGTTATGCCACCATTTGAATATGGTTCAATTATGGGGCGGCCATTTCAGCCTGGGATATAACCGGGAAGGAGACTTGCCCTTTCTACAGGCATTAGGCGAGAAGAAGGGCTTTTCGGTTCATCCTTATCAATCACTTCTGGAATGGGAAGGGGAGCGGATCAGCAGCAGCCGCATCCGGCGAGAACTGGCAGCGGGCAATATCACGGCTGTGAATGGCTGTCTCGGCCGTCCATACAGCTTGACAGGAACAGTTATCCGGGGAGAGGGACGCGGCCGGACAATCGGTATTCCCACCGCCAACCTCCATTTGTGGGAGGAGCAGTATTTACCCGCCAACGGCGTTTATGCCACCGTTGCTACTGTGGGGGGTCGGTCGTATACGGCCGCAACCAACATTGGCGTTCGGCCGACAGTCGGGGGACACGATCAAACCGTTGAGGCTCACCTGCTGGACTTTGACGGCGATCTCTATGAGCAAGAAGTGACGCTGGCCTTTATCGGCCGTATTCGGGATGAACAAAAATTCCCCGGCCTGGACGCCCTCGTCACCCAAATCCACGCCGACATCGCCCAAACAAGGAAGATAGTGAACAGTAAGCAGTAAAAAGTGCGCTCCGCTTCACTCCTCACTTTTCACTGCCAACTTTTAACTTTTCACTGGTCTCAAATACGGTGCGCGACCTTCGCAATGCGATCAACAGCCCGTTCAAGCTCGGTAAAGGCAGTAGCAATGGAGAAACGCACCTGGCCTTCACTGCTTTGGCCGAAGGCGATACCGGGGGTTCCGGCGATGCCAGCCTCTTCTAAGAGAAATTCAGCCAACTGAAGGCTGTTTTTATCGCTGTTGGGGAAGCTGGGCATGAGATAGAAGGTTCCTTCCGTCATGGCGCAGGCAACACCATCTATTTCGTTCAGGGCTTTGACCATGAAGTCGCGGCGCTCCTGGTAGGATTGACACATCTCGTAAACGATGTCCTGGGGGCCGTTTAGGGCGGCCACGGCCGCTTTCATGGTGAAGGTTGCAGCCGATGTCACGGCCTGGCTGTGCATCTTGGCAGCCAGCTTGACAATGGGGGTCGGGCCTGCCAGCCAACCCAATCGCCAGCCGGTCATGGCATAGGCTTTGGAGAGGCCGTTGGTGGTCAGGGTGCGCTCTGCCATACCCGGTTCGGCGGCCAGGGAGTAATGGGTACGGCCGTCAAAGATCAGCTTCTCGTAAACCTCATCGGTAATGACGTAAAGGTCGGCCTCTGTCGCAAACTGAACAATGGTGTCTATCTCCTGGCGGTTCAGAACGCGCCCGCTGGGGTTGGTGGGAGAATTAACCATCAGAGCTTTGGTGTTGGGGGTTAATTTTGCTTTGAGCAAATCGGCCGTGATCGCAAAGTTTGTCTCGGTCGGCAGCGTAACCGGGACAGGAATGCCACCGGCCAGCTTGATCATGGCAGGATAGGAAACCCAGACCGGCTCCAGGTACATAACCTCGTCGCCGGGATTCAAAACGGCCGCCAGGGCAATAAACAACGCCCACTTACTGCCCGGCGTGACCACAACGTCGGTCTTGGGGTTCACATGAACATTATTTTCACGGGCCATTTTGTCGGCAATGGCTTCTAAGACATCCGTCGTGCCTTTGGTTGGGGCCGGATAATGAGTCTTGCCCTGTCTGATAGCGGCAATCGCAGCTTCGACGATATGCGGCGGCGTATCGAAATCAGGGTCGCCCCCGGCCAGGGCAATAACATCCTGTCCGGCGGCCTGAAGCGCCTTGGCTTTATCGTTCACAGCCAGTGTGACGGAGGCCGGGATACTGCTTAGTAGATTGGATAATTCACGCATTCTCTTTCCTCTTCTCATTCTTTAGGTGACAAGGCAATTTGTTCTATAGGTGATTGGTGGAAGGTAATTTATCGAAGTGCCTGTCACCTTGCTACCTTGCAAATAGATACCAATCGTTTATTCTAGCAGAGGCTTACCCTTTGTCGAAAAGAAGTTTGATGTAAACTGTACAAATTTTTTGAGACTGTGTTGTTAAAATTAACCAACCCCATAGGTGTTTGAGATGGCGGTTCTTTTACCACCCAACCAGATTTCGGCCGTTATCCTGGGAATAATGCAAGACGCAGGACTGCCCCATATCGGCTGCCGCTGTCAACGCTGTCTCCAGGCCATTGAGAACCATGCCCCTGAGTACGCCGCCTGTCTGGGGATTGTAGACAGGCGCAGCGATCCACCGACCGTCTGGCTCATTGACGCCACCCCCGATATCCGCCACCAGCTTTTTTTGCTCCACCCCTATCTCGGAACAAACCCCGAACGGCCGACTCGCCTCCGCCAACCAGACGCCATCTTCCTCACCCACGCCCACATGGGCCACACCGCCGGACTCGCCGAACTCGGCCCCGAAGGAATGGCCGTCAAGGAACTCCCTGTTTACGCCTCGGCCGGACTGGTTGAGATACTGGAGCAAACAAGGCTGTGGCAGCCGCTGGTAGGCAATCTCCAACTAAATACCCTGCTGCCAGGAGAGCCGTTAACGCTGGTTCCGGGGCTGACCCTGACCCCAATCCCCGTACCCCACCGGGACGAACTCGGCGCTGGAACCTTTGCCTTCAAGATTCAGGGACCATCCCAATCTCTGCTCTACTTGCCCGATATTGACAAATGGGAACTGTGGCCGGAAGCACGAGAAACACTTTCAGGGGTAGATGTTGTCCTGGCTGATGCTTCCTTTTACAGCACGGCCGAAGTCGGCGGCCGATCCATCGCCGTCCACCCGATGGTTCCCGAAACCCTCGCCTTCTTCACCGACCTCCCCTGCCAGCTCATCCTAACCCACCTCAACCACACCAATCCAGTTCTTGACCAGGGAAGTATTGAGAGAGAAATGGTAGAATCAAGCGGAACGGCCGTTGCCTACACGGGACAGCTTTTTTCTCTATAATAACAAATATATTATGATTGGAGCTTAGAAAAAAATCATCACCACTAGCGATATGTAGAGCGATTTGGCAAATCGCTCCACTCTACAATCCCAAAAAAGACGCCACTGTCCAGCAAATAGCTAACCTATACTAGCCATTCCGAAACGGCTGATAGAGGAGTAACAAACATGGCCTTTTCACTCGAAAAACTATTCATAGACGTCTTCGCCCCCCAAAGCGGCGACATCGTCACGATCATGTACGACGTACCGCACGGCCGTATTCAAGACACCCACGAATGGCAAGAGCGACGCCAGATGGCCGAAGAATGGCAGCAGGAAATTGCCCAATTCGCCGCCAGGTACAACATACAAATCAACCCCATCGTCACCTATGACGCCACCGGCGTCCATAACAGCGACCTGCCAGAACACGGCCGTTCCCAAGAAAGACCCATTCGCCTCGAAGAAATCGGCCGTAATACAACCATCCTCATTTCAATGCCCCAATTCTCAGCAACAGCCCCCCTCATCGGCTTCACACGAAAATTTGCAAACCTCCGGGTCGCCAGCTTGCCCACCGTCGCCAAAGCCATGCAAGAGACCAGTCTCGCCGCCGATTACAATAAAATCGCCCAGGTCTGCGCCCAACTAGCCCCCCTCTTCAACCGGGCCGATGGCGTCGAAGTCCTCTTTTCCACCGGCGACACCTGCTATTTCGACATCGCCGGACACACGGCCGAACAGGACAACGGTCAACTGCCCCCTGGCAGCCTCCGCCCCGGCACAGACAATAACCACTTCCGCCTCATCAACCTCCCCTCCGGCGAAGTATTCATCCTGCCCAACGAATCGCCCGACAGCAAAACCAACGGCCGTATTCCCGTCCAGTATGGCAGCGAAACCACAATATTCGTCGTCCAACACAACCAGATCGTTGACGTCATCGGAAACGGCCGAATGGCCGCCAAAATGCGCCAAACCTTCAACGACGAGAAAGCCTTACGCAACGTCGCCGAAGTCGCCATCGGCTGCAACGACAAAGCGGCCGTTACCGGCAACGTCTTGGAAGATGAAAAAGCAGGCTTCCATTGGGCATACGGCCGAAGCGACCAATTCGGCGGAACCATCGGCCCCAAAGACTTCTCCGCCCCCAACAAAGTCGCCCATCAGGACATCGTCTACGCCAAAGGCAGCCCCATCGTCTGCCAACGCCTCGACTTCATCTTCCCCGACGGCACCAAACAAACCGTCATTCGAGATGGCGTTCTGGACCTATAGGAACATCTGCTATTATTAAAGGGAGTTTGAGGGAGATTATCTTTTTCTGCTTGATTGTGATGAATAAAGACCTATGGAGTATGGCTAACCGCGATATTTATCTTCTGGTAACTGGCTTCAAAGTTAAGTATGGAAAGACCTTATCATCCCTAGAAACGTATCTACGAGCATTATGGAAAATTGTGTCTCAGCTACATATTTCTTCTCCTACTCCAGAACAGGTTGTTGAATGGTTGGAAGCTGTATTCACAGCAGTCTCAGTAACTTTCACTAGGACAAGATAAAAGGAGACAACATTACTCCTGCACCAGGGTCTCTCCAAACTTTGCTGGATATTATTGCAGCGGGTTCTAGTTTTGTTGCAATTCATCCACTGGAAGGTGATTTCTCAAATTTCACCCACCTTGTGGACTGTAAAGCACCAGATGGATCTTTGTTTCAGGTTGTAACAAGACGGTACGCTATATATGGTGATTATGATCGCGGAGAAAAAGCACGCCGGGAGTTCAAGACTTTACAGCTTCTAAATAAACATGGCCTACCCGTGCCTGACCCTTTATATCTAGATGATACTGGAAGAATATTAGGCTCACCTGGCATTGTTACT
The DNA here is from genome assembly GCA_049281335.1 of Promineifilaceae bacterium (SeqCode). GTDB lineage: Bacteria > Chloroflexota > Anaerolineae > Promineifilales > Promineifilaceae > JAKEFB01. The sequence goes on along the minus strand of JBAPRX010000459.1, from coordinate 1,334 downwards.
CGTTATGTGCCTGGAAAATTGCATATGGAGCGGCCGTATCCGGCACAATGGGCAGAACTGCTCGCAGAAACATTAGCACGTATTCATACCGTTCCGATGAATGCTTCAGAAACGTCCTTTTTGCTAGATGCGAACAGCGAAGTTCTCTGGTTCTTGAAGGCTAAAGAATCAATGCCGGAATACATATACGCTCACCAAAAGGGAGACGCTTTGTGGCGAGCAATGTTAGACTATCTTCCCAACCTGATAAGTGTTGAACCTTCTCTAGTTCACATTGATTACTGGTCTGGCAATATCTTATGGGACAAAGGAGTTATTTCTGCGGTAGTAGATTGGGAGGAAGCGGCTCAAGGTGACCCTGGTATTGATGTGGCATATTGCAGAATGGATATGATTTTATGCGGTATGAGGGAAGCGGCCGATACTTTTTTAGCAGTATATGAAAAGGAAATGGGTCGGTCAGTCTCAAATCTTGGTTTTTGGGAACTTGCCGCTGCAGTACGGCCGATGTTCAATCCGGACGGCTGGATTTCTGAATCACCCTCAAAAGAACGCTTCGCTGATTTTGTGGATGAAGCAGTTCAGAAAACCCGTCCCCGAAAGACTTGACTATCCTCCTTGACTTCTTGAAACAATTCTTGGCATGGAGTAGAAAAACTTTAGATGAAGAAAATTCTGCTTGTTATACTTTTTCTCAACTTCATCTTCATTGTTGCAATTCTAACAAGCTGCCAACGCAAAAAAGTCCCTCAAACGAATCAATCTCCAGCAGCCGAAACACCAACACAACCAACGCCGCCTGGATTTTTTACTACTACGGCATCAACACCAAATGGGGAGTTTTTATTAAACTGCTGGGACTGGGGACAATTAACTTGCGCTCTGCAATATCCAAATGGCAATCAAGTACCTTATGGCATAAGTTCTGATGGATCCGGTATCTGGTGGTCATATGACAATCAATACGCCGTCATCTGTGAAGGGATGACGCATGATTCGCCAGGGTGTCTCAAGGGTTTTAGGATGTGGCGTATGATCGATGGCGAAAGAATAGACTTTCGGATTTATGATAACGGCAGAGGGGCTCCCCCTTACTCTGGTTATAAATATCAATGGACACAGTTCACCGTATTTAAATGGAAACAGGGTGAAAATCAATTAGCCTATTATTATCAACCAGACTACGCAAATCGGTTAGACGGCCTGGTACTATTCGATGCAGAAACAAGTACAGCGACATTTGTAAAGGAATGCCCTGAATGGCTATTTCTTCCAACTCGCGAAACTGGTGAAAGCACTCCCAATTTAGATTGGGGAGCAGTATGCGACATAGT
>JBAPRX010000458.1:0-2111 GCA_049281335.1 Promineifilaceae bacterium (SeqCode) | reverse complement strand
TTCCGGAACCTACCCCGGCCCCAACCCGGATGCCCATTGAAGACAATCCGGCTTTTCGAGACCCGAATTTACCAGTAAAAGAGCGGGTTGAAGATTTGATGAACCGGATGTCGCTGGCGGATAAAGTGGCTCAAATGACGTTGGTGGAAAAGAACAGCATCAGCAGGGAGGACATCAGTCTCTATGGTGTTGGCGGCCTGCTCAGCGGCGGCGGTGGTTATCCTATTGGCAACAATACCCCACAGGGCTGGGCTGAAATGGTTGATGGTTTCCAGTCTGCCGCCCTCGACTCTTACCTGGGCATCCCATTGATTTACGGGGTTGATGCCGTTCATGGTCACAACAATGTCAACGGCGCGGTTATCTTTCCTCACAACGTCGGCTTGGGAGCGGCTAACGACCCGGAACTGATGGTTGAGATTGGTCAGGTGACGGCCCAGGAAATGATCGCTACCGGTATTTATTGGGACTATGCACCGGTTGTCGCGGTTCCCCAAGACATTCGCTGGGGCCGGACTTATGAGGCGTACGGCGAGGATACTAATTTGGTTTCGACGCTGGCAACTGCCTTCGTTCAGGGTTTACAGGGAGATGATCTGTCCGCCCCGGACACAGTCCTGGCAACGGCGAAGCATTTTGTTGGGGACGGGGGCACTGCCTGGGGAAGTTCCACCACCGGTAGCTACCAGATTGATCAGGGTGTGACCGAAGTGGATGAAAGTACCTTGCGGGCCATTCACCTGCCGCCTTATGCGGCCCTTATTGAGGCCGGCGCTCAAAACGTAATGGTTTCCTATTCCAGTTGGGACGGTCTCAAAATGCACGCCCAGCAATATCTCATCAGCGATGTCCTCCGGGGCGAATTGGGTTTTGACGGCTTCATCGTTTCAGATTGGGGCGGCATCGACCAGATTACCAACGATTATTACCAAGCCGTGGTCACCGCCATTAATGCGGGCGTTGATATGAATATGGTTCCCTCCGACTACAAGCGGTTCATGAATACCACCCTGGAAGCGGTTGCGAACGGTGATATTTCGGAAGAGCGAATTAATGAGGCGGTCCGAAATATTTTGACCGTTAAGTTTGAATTAGGCCTTTTTAAACATCCCTTCTCTGATCCGGACCTTTTAGCCCAGGTTGGCTCCGAAGAGCACCGGGCTGTGGCCCGGCAGGCGGTGGCTGAATCCCAGGTGCTGTTGAAGAATGAGGGCGATGTTTTGCCACTGTCCCCCGATTTGCCGCTGGTGTTGGTTGGGGGCGCTGCGGCCGATGATATTGGTATTCAGTCTGGCGGCTGGACCATCGAATGGCAGGGGAAACAGGGCAACATTACCGCCGGTACTACAATTTTGGAAGCAATTGAACAGACGGTGTCACCAGATACGACAGTCCTTTATAACGAATTCGGCCGTTATGAAGAGCTGCCGGCCGGTCAACCGACCACCTGTATTGCCGTTTTGGGTGAACGGCCGTATGCTGAAGGTTTGGGTGATAGTGCTGACTTGCGGCTGCCGGTTAACGATTTGCGCGCCGTGGCTCGAATGGAAGAGGTTTGTGACACCCTCATCGTTGTTCTGATTTCAGGACGGCCGCTTATTATCACCGACTTGATGGAGGATTGGGACGCTTTAGTGGCAGCCTGGCTGCCTGGGACTGAAGGTCAGGGCGTAGCGGATGTCCTCTTTGGTCTTCAACCCTTCACGGGAACCTTGCCTTACACCTGGCCTCGCTCGGTTGACCAATTACCCTTTGATTTTACGGTCGAGATTGATCCCCTTTTCTCGTTTGGATATGGTTTGCAAACGTTCGAATAGATGGTTCAGAGTTTTTCAACAGTCGAGACTCAAGCAGCAAGCTGAGCTGAAATCCTGGCACTAAACAAGCGACGAGCCGAGGCGAGATTGGTGTAGCCAAGCTTTTGGGACAAACCAACGACGAAATTGTTGATGGTGGCAATGGTTTTGGCCAACATCGGTTGCTTGGTATGAGTTGAATCCTTTCGTAAGGTGACGTCTCGGCTGATCTTTCCCCATTTTCGTGGACATTTAGTTTAGGATGATTGAGGCATTTGAATAATTAGCCTCCTCAAAAGTGGCCGGACTGACATA
>JBAPRX010000457.1:0-4886 GCA_049281335.1 Promineifilaceae bacterium (SeqCode) | reverse complement strand
GGGATAGACAGCATCAGCGAAGTCCCCGCCGACCGTTGGAACACGGCCGATTTCTACGATGAACATGGTAAGCGGGGCAAGATGAGCACCCGTTGGGGCGGCTTTCTCTCCAACATTGACCGCTTCGACCCCAAATTTTTTGGCATCTCCCCCCGTGAAGCCTCCCGCATGGACCCCCAGCAGCGGCTCCTGTTAGAGGTAAGTTGGGAAGCGTTGGAAAATGCGGGCATCAACCCCGATACACTGGCGGGCAGCCGAACCGGGGTCTTTGTCGGCATCAGCAGCTATGACTACTCCCACCTCCAATTTAGTTCGGCCGAGTTGGTAGACGCCTACGCCGGAACGGGCAATGCTCACAGCGTTGCCGCCAACCGCCTTTCTTACGTCCTCGACTTGCAAGGGCCAAGTATGGCGATTGATACCGCCTGTTCTTCCTCGCTGGTGGCAGCCCATCAAGCCATTCGCAGCCTGCGGAGCGGCGAGTCCGACATGGCCCTGGTCGGCGGCGTCAACCTCCTCCTGTCGCCCGAACTGACCATTGCCTTCTCCCAGGCCCGCATGATGGCCTCCGACGGCCACTGCAAGACCTTTGACGCCAAAGCCGACGGCTATGTCCGGGGCGAAGGCTGCGGAGTCGTTGTTTTGAAGCGTCTCTCCGACGCCCAACGAGACGGCGATACGGTTCTGGCCGTATTACGCGGTTCGGCCGTTAATCAAGACGGCCGCAGCAATGGCCTGACCGCCCCCAACGGCCGCGCCCAGCAAGCCGTTATCCGGCAGGCAATGGACGACGCCGGAGTCGAGCCATCCGAAATTGATTATATTGAAGCGCATGGAACCGGGACCCCCTTAGGCGACCCCATTGAGATTCAGGCTCTTCGGGCAGTGTTGGATGGGCAGAAAAACGGCCGTCCCATCTACGTCGGCTCCGTCAAAACCAACATCGGCCATCTGGAGTCGGCCGCCGGTATAGCCGGGTTAATCAAGGTCATCCTGTCCCTGCGGCATGGCTGCATTCCCCCCCATCTGAACTACACCGAACTCAATCCCTACATTGATTTGACCAACTCAACTCTCAAGATTGCCGGAGAGGGCGCACCCTGGTCAGAAGGCGAGGAAGTTCGTATAGCGGGCGTTAGCTCCTTTGGTTTTGGCGGCACAAACGCCCATCTGGTCGTGAGCGAGTATGTGGATACGGCCGAACCAGCCCCCACACCCAACATCCCCGATGCTTCTTCCGACATGGAGGAACACATGGAACGGCCCCTTCACCTGTTAGCGCTGTCCGCAAAAAGCGAGAATGCCCTGCGCCAGTTGGCGGGTAAATATGCCGGCCATTTCCAGCAACAAACAGACCTGTCACTGGCCGATGTCGCTTACTCGGCCAATACCAGCCGCAAACAATTTGATTACCGGCTGGCGGTGAGTGGGGCGGACAGCGAGACGGTACGGGAAAAGTTAATGGCGGCTGTGTCGAGTAAAACGGCCGTCGCTGAATCAGCGAGAAGTACCGAGAAGATAGCCTTTCTCTTCACCGGGCAGGGCGCACAATTTGCCGGAATGGGCTGGGAACTGTTTGAAACACAGCCCGTCTTCCGCGAGGCCCTGGTGCGCTGCGCCGAGATTCTGGACGCTTATATGGAACGGCCGCTTCTGGAAATCATGTTTGCCGAGCCGGACAGCAAAGCCGCCAATTGGCTCAACCACACCGAATTTACCCAGCCCGCCCTCTTTGCCCTCGAATATTCTCTGGCCCAACTCTGGCTCTCCTGGGGCATTCGGCCCGATGTGGTCATGGGTCACAGCGTTGGCGAGTACGTTGCCGCCTGCCTGGCCGGTGTTTTCAGCCTGGAAGACGGCCTCAAGCTCATCTCCGCCCGCAGCCAGTTAATGGGAACGCTGCCCCAGGAAGGAGCAATGGTCGCCGTCTTTGCGCCCGAATCGGTCGTACTGGAAACCTTGTCAACCGTCAGCGGCGCCATGATTGGCGTCGCCGCCGTCAACGGCCCCCAAAGCGTCGTCATTTCCGGTGAACGAGTGGCAGTGAAGAAAGCAATGGGTCAGTTAGGCGAGCAGGGGGTAGAAACACGGCCGTTAGTCGTCTCCCACGCCTTCCATTCCCCCCTCATGGATCCCATTCTCGATTTATTTGAAGAAGTAGCCGACGGCATCACCTTCCATGCCCCGCAAATACCCCTCATCTCGAATCTGGACGGCTCAGTGATGGAAACAGCCCCCAATGCCAAATATTGGCGGGAACATATTCGCCGTCCTGTCTATTTTTCCAAAGGAATGCAAGCCCTCTTTGACCAGGGGACTCGAATTTTTCTGGAAGTCGGGCCGCAGCCCCACCTCTTAGGCATGGGCCGTCGCTGCCTGACCAAGAAGGAGGCAGAGACGCCTATGACCTGGCTGCCCTCCTTACGCCCGCCAAAGGGGGACTGGCAGGTGATGTTGGACAGCCTCGGCCGTCTTTATCAGGCCGGTTTCGAGGTAGATTGGCGCGGCTTTGACGCTCCCTATACCCGCAGCAAAGTCAGCCTGCCGACCTACGCCTTTGATCGGGATCGCTACTGGTTGGAAACAGATAAACAGGCCGCCACTGTGCCCTCCACAGGCGGCGAACGGCTCCATTCCGGGCCGGGCCTGGAAGTTGTGCGGCTGGCAACGGCCGTACCCCTTTACGAAGCGTTGTTAGAAGAACGGCCGCAGGAAGAATGGACAGCGGCCTACAACCGGGTGCTGGGCGTGATTGCCAACCATCTTTGGGGATCGGGCAGCCACCAGACCAATGTCATGGTGATCGATGCCGAACGGCCGAACGGCCAAATTCGAGTCCAGTTAAGTCTGACCCTGTTGGGCGAAGGAGCCGCAGCGGTGCAGTTATTCCGCCAGCAGGAAAACGGCTGGCAGGTCATTGGCAGCGGCCAACTGGTGCGCGGCCAAGTGGATGCGCCTGTGGTGGAACAGGACGCGCTCAAAGAACAGCCCGAAGCGGAAGAATCCGAAGCGGCGGACGTGCTGGCCTTTCTAACCAAACAGGCGTCGGTGGCGTTGGGCCTGCCACTGGCAAAGCTTCCCCAAGACCGGCCGCTGGACAGCCTCGGCATGGACTCCCTCATGGCAATTGAGATGCGAAGCGCCATCGAGAGAGAACTGCAAGTAACGCTGCCCGTTGTCGAATTTCTACAAGGCCCAACCCTGATCGAACTGGCAGAACGAGTTGAAGGACTGCTGGGCGACGGGGCTGGCCTGGATGTCATTCCCGTGTATGAGGGCGACGGCCCCCACCCGCTGACCCACAGCCAACAGGCGATGTGGTTCCTCCATGAACTGCTGCCGGACGAACTTTCGCTCAATGTCTCCGGTGCGGTGCGATTAACCGGAAAACTGGATACGGCCGCATTGCGGCAGGCAGTGGTTGGGCTGGTCAAACGCCACCCCGCCCTCCGAACCACCTATACCCTGCTAGATGGCCTCCCCGTTCAAGAAGTGGGGTTGAGCGATTTGCCAAATCGCTCAACGGTAAGTCAAACGAATGAGGTATTTTTTGTGGTGGATGCGGCCGACTGGCCCGAAGCCAAAATAGCCGCTTACCTGGAACAAGAGGCCCATCGCGCCTTTGATCTGGAACATGGCCCCCTGCTCCGGTTGGTCGTCCTGCGCCGAACAGACGAGGAACACCTGCTGCTCCTCTCCGTCAGCCACATTGCCGCCGATTTCTGGTCAATGTCCGTCATCGTACAGGAGTTATACGGCCGTTATGCCGCCGAAATGGGCGACATTGAGAGCGTCCCACTGCCGGAACTCCCAATCAGCTACACCGATTACGCTCGTTGGGGTCGGGAACGGCTGGACGGCGCGGAAGGGCAGCGGCTGCGTGATTACTGGCTTGAAAAGCTGCACGGCGAACTGCCCCTGCTGGACTTACCCACAGATCGGCCGCGACCCGCTTCCCAACAGTTCGACGGGCAAATGGCCCACCTGACGCTGCCGGAAGAATTAAGCGACCAGTTACATGCTTTGAGCCATGAATACGGCACAACCCTCTACACCACCTTGCTGGCAGCCTTCCAGACCTTGCTCCACCGCTACACCGGCCAGAATGATCTACTGGTTGGCTCCGTCTTGGCCGGGCGCGACCGCCCCGAACTGGCCGGACTGGTAGGCTACTTCATCAACCCCGTTGCCATGCGGGCCAATTTTGAGGGTGATCCAACCTTTGGCGATTTGCTGGCCCAGGCGCGGGAGACCGTCTTGGGCGCCTTTGACCACCAGGAATACCCACTGCCGCTGCTGGCGGAGCAGTTGCACGTCCGGCGCGATCCGGGCCGCCCGCCGATTTTTGAGACGATGTTTATTATGCAGCGGGCGCAGAGCGCGACTTATTCCGCAATGGGTGACAATTTGAACGCCCTGGCTCTCGGACTGCCGGGAGCGCAGATTCAACTGGGAGGACTGACGGCCGAATCCCTCTCGCTGGGCAGCCTGCCCGCCCAGTTCGACCTGACCCTGATGATGACCGAGGTCGAGCAAGGACTGGCAGCCGCCCTCCATTACAATACCGCCCTCTTCGACACGGAAACGGCCGAACGGATGCTGGCCCATCTGCAAATGGTGTTGGCCGGGGTGGTAGAAGCGCCGGAACGGCCGCTTTCCCAAATTCAACTGATGCCGGACAGCGAACGGCAGCGGTTGTTGGTTGACTGGAACAAGACCCAGGCCGCCTATCCATCCGACAAGCCCTTCTTCCAACTATTTGAAGAGCAGGTCGTGCGGACGCCGCTCGCTCCGGCGGTAGCGGACGCCGTCCAGACCTACAATTATGAAACACTGAATGAACGGGCCAACCGGTTGGCCCATTATCTAAAAGGATTAGGCGTAGG
>JBAPRX010000456.1:0-3838 GCA_049281335.1 Promineifilaceae bacterium (SeqCode) | reverse complement strand
CGGCGGCAGCCTATGTCTCTGCCCCTTATATCATGTTTGTAGACCCTCACGCCAGGGGCGATCTGGCAGAGTCATTGAGTTTTAGCTTTTTTGCACTGGCGTTGTGGTTTGTGACCCGGCTGTATGAACGGCCGAACCGCTTGAATTGGATCGGAGCGACGGTGTTCGCTGCCGCCGTTATTCTGGTTCACAATTTGATGGCAATGGTGTTCTTTGCCATGCTGGTGGCCTGGGTTGTGTGGCTGTTTTTTAACGCAGAGGGGCAGAGGGACAGAGGCCTGGAGAGGAGAAAGAGGTTCGTATGGTTGCTGGGAGCGCTGGGATTGGGGGTAGGGTTGGCGGCTATATTTTGGCTGCCGGTGGCTTTGGAACAAGGCGACATTAATCTGAGCAGCCTGATTGGGCCGGGTAGTCATTTTGATTTTCGGAATCATTTTTTATCTTTGAGAGAGCTTTTGGCGCTGCCAAAGCTGCTGGATTGGGGGGCAACAGAGCCAGATTTCAGCTTGAATCTTGGCGTTGGACAGTGGCTGTTGGGGGTGGTGGGTCTGGTGGTTCTGCTGGCTGGTAAGGCTAAGGCTGCGTGGCGGGCAGGATATTTTGCGCTCATGGCGGTGGTGGTTTTGTTTCTAATGCTCCCGATTTCGGCTGTTGTGTGGGAGAAGCTGCCCTATTTGCCTTATTTGCAGTTTCCCTGGCGGTTTTTGGGGACGGCGGCGGCGGTGCTGGCTGTTTTGGCCGGGGTGGCGACAGAGTGGCTTGTGAGAATGCTGCCCCGAAACGCTGTTCCTTACGTGGCCGGGGGACTGATTGCGGCCGTTTTGCTGCCCGCACTTCCCTTGTTGGAAGTGCCTCCCTGGCCGGATGATTTTGGGCCGACGGATATGCGGCGGGTGGCGGAAGTGGAGTTAAGCGGGCGTTGGTTGGGAACGACCTCAACGGCCGACTTCGTCCCGGCGACGATTGAGGTGCTGCCGAGGCCACAGCAGTTCCTGATTGATGACCTGGTTGCAGATCAGCCGCCAGACCGGGTGAACCGGGCCACGCTGCCGGAAGGGACGGAGGTAGCAACGGAGGAGGTGACGCCCTTGCACCACCGCTACTATTCGACCGGGGACAAGGATTATCTGCTGCGCCTCTTTTTATTTGATTTTCCGGGGTGGGAGGCAAAGATCGATGGCGAACCGGTGACAATTGAGCTGGCACGACCGGAAGGCTTTATTATTGTGCCGGTTCCGGCAGGCGTCCATACCGTTGATGTCCAATTTGGCAACACCCCGGTGCGACTGGCGGCGGCGCTAATCAGCGGACTGTCGCTGGTGGGGCTGGGGGTGGTCGGTTGGCGGATGGGGAATGATTCTAACGCGGAAGCGCAGAGAGGCAGAGGGGCAAAGGATTTAGTTAGCGTCGAAGGTCGGCCGATCTGGGTCGTAAGTGGCGCAGTTTTGTTGGTTTTGGGGGTGTATGCGTTGGTACTGTCACCTTCAGGAGTGCTGCGACATCAGTCGGGAAATTTTGTGGCGGAATCGGCCGAATATAAGACGAATGAAAATTTTGGGGATCAGATTGCACTCATAGGGTATGATATACCCGATATGTTGGAGCCAGGCGAGAAGTTGGATGTAACCTTTTACTGGCAGGCCCAACAGCAGGTGACGATTAATTATCAGGTGTTTGTGCATTTGATGGCGGAAGATGGGACACTGGTGACGCAGTCGGATAAGTTGAATCCAGGTGATTTTCCGACGAAGCGCTGGCCGTTAGACAAGTATGTGCGGGATGAACATTTTCTGACAATTCCCGCCGATTTAGCGCCGGGAACATACACGCTTTCGGTTGGATTGTGGGTGGAGGCGGAAGGCTGGCGGCTGCCGTTGTTGGATGATAACCATTCGCAGATTGGGGATAATTTTATAGTGAAGGTGTGGCAGGTGGAGGTTGATTCGTGAGGGTGATTAGCGGAAAAGCAAAGGGACGAAAATTAAAGGCGGTTCCGGGGGATACAACTCGGCCGATTATGGATCGGGTCAAAGAAAACCTGTTCAACATCCTGGGAGATTGGGTTATTGGGACACGCTGGCTGGACTTGTTTGCCGGTACGGGGCAGGTTGGCATTGAGGCTTTGAGTCGGGGGGCGTCGGAGGTTGTCTTTGTTGACTCGGTGCTGCCGGCAATTCGGACGGTGAGTGCGAATTTAGAGCTAACGAAGCTGACAGACGGCGCGAAAGTGCTGCGGATGGATGCCTTTAACTATCTGGAGCGAGGTGTAGGACGGCCGTTTGACCTGATTTATGTAGCCCCGCCGCAATACCAAGACATCTGGAGCGAGGTTTTGAAAACATTGGACAAGGAACCAACGCGCTATATCACAATGGGAGAGGAGGAATCGGGCATTGTCGCCGTACAGATTGACCCGAAGGAGTATCAGGAGCTTCCCCTAAAGAATTTAGAACTATATGACCAACGGAAATACGGCCGAACGATGCTGTGTTTTTATGAAGTGGTGGTCTCGTCAGAATAGATTTACCAAACTGGTTGAACTGTATAAAAGTTAAAAGCCGCATCCTTGCTAATAATGGGTAAATCCTTCCCCAACGCATTTTCCGTATTCTGGGCTGTTTTCTGATTGTGTATTTACCCCTGAAAAGTGCCAGACATAGATTTATTTGGGTAAATCTTTTAGAGCAGAACGGTCGTTGAAAGTCATGTACAGGGCATAGGGTTCCTGTTTCAAGCGCTTCACGGCCTGTCGCCACTTATCGATAGATCGTCCCTTCAGCTTTGATGATTTACGTGTTGGCCTGTATGCGTGAACCAGACGATGACCAACCAGATTGTACCCAGGGCTAGCGAAGCCAACACATCACTGGGATAATGAACGCCGAGGTAAACCCGGCTGAGTGCTACCATCGGCACCCACCATCCGGCCAGCACCGCCCAGCCGTACCGGCCGCGCTGCCAGAGTAGGAGCGCCAGCAGTCCATAAATAGCCACGGCAGACATCGTGTGCCCGCTGGGGAAGCTGTAACTGGTCTCGGTTATCAAGGGAGGGAATATGTTTGGGCGGGGGCGGGCAAAAAGCAGTTTGAGCAGGCTGTTAAGCAGGAATGTGCCCCCAGAAGAAGCCAGGACCAACCATACCTCCCTTGGCTGGTTATGCTTCCAGAACCAAACGGCCGTTCCCACCACCAGCAGGATGATCAAAGGCCCACCCGTTTGGGTGATCAACCAAAACAGTTTGTCTAACCATGGCCGGCTCAGACTGTGAATGTCCAACATTATTGTGGCATCCCAGGTGAAACCTTCATTCAACCAGACATCTTCGGCCAGTTCCAAAAAGAGGGTAGCAGCCCCTAACAGCAATCCTAACGCCACCAACCAAACCACCAAAGTGCGGTAAGAGTTGGGTCGAAATGATAATTTCATCGACACTTTTTCTCCAAAGCAAGTACCGGTTTAATGAGTTGTACCGGTCGCAGCGTGGTCTTGTTGAAAAACGGCCGTAAATAATAAGCTCCTTGTAAGGTTGACCTTCACGCCATCGGCCGTTATGAGTTCGATATTTGTCCCACCAAGTTTCTGTTCGAAGCCATTTTAACACGGGAATGATTAAGGGGGAAAATCAGAGAAGGAATTCTTTGACAGCCTTGAAATCAATACGGCCGTTCTTGAGGCAGTTTTTGGACTGCATGGGTGGTTTTTGTTTTATGTTGCTTGCCCGTTGTTAACTACTGTGTCCCCTACTTTTTTTCGGCCGAGTTAAGAGGTGGAAAGGGGGACGATGGTAGGTTTGTGGAGGAAGCTTTGGGACTCACCAATGATGATCAGGCCGGGGAAA
>JBAPRX010000455.1:0-10721 GCA_049281335.1 Promineifilaceae bacterium (SeqCode) | reverse complement strand
GTAGGTGGTATCGAACGCTTCGGGCAGGCGGCGTTGAATTTCTTCCCGGTCCGCCGCACGGAGTGGTTCGCGGACGCCGCCCGGCACAGTCCAGGCTGGATGGACGCTTTTGCCGCCCAACATACGGATGATGTCCTGCCCAAACTGGCGCAGGCGAATACCAGCACGGGCCACTTCGGGATATTTTTGAATCAGGCCAACAACATGACGCTGGCCAGGGTCGCTTTCCATCCCTAACAACAAGTCAGGCGCACTCAGGAGGAAAAAACTAAGGGCGTGGCTTTGCACCAATTGGCCCCAATTCATGAGGCGGCGCAGTTTCACGGCCGTTTCGGGAATCCGTATCCCCAAAATCGCGTCCCCGGCCTTTGCCGACGCTATCAGGTGGCTAACCGGACAAATGCCACAGATTCGGGCCGTTATACCCGGCATTTCGCTAAAGGTTCGCCCCTCACAAAACTTCTCAAACCCTCGGAATTCAGTTACGTGGAATCGCGCATCGGCAACAGCTCCCTCGTCGTCCAGATGAATCGTAATTTTCGCGTGTCCCTCTATTCGAGTGACAGGATCAATGGTAATTGTTTGCATCAGATCATCTCCAGCCTAACCAAAGCGGCGCATTGTTTCATCAAGTTCAACCCGTTTACCGGCCAGCAAAGCAGAAACGGCCGTCCAGATAACTTCCGGATCGGGCGGACAGCCCGGCACATAAGCATCAACCGGGATCACTTGATGCAGCGGCAGGACTCGTGGAATCAAAATCGGAACAATTTTGTCCGCCTCACCGCCTCGCGGCACACTTCCCGGCCCCTCCCGATACACTTCATTCAGCAAGTCCGCCACCCCCAGCTTATTCCTCAGCGCCGGAACATTGCCCGTCACCGCACAGTCTCCAAAACTGACCACAATCTTGCTTCGCTCGCGGATCTGTTCCGCCAACTCCAAATGGTCTACATTAGCTACCGCCCCTTCCACCAGGGTCACATCCACATGATGCGGAAATTCCTTAATATCGGCAATTGGACTATAAACAAGATCAGCAGCGGCAAACAGATCAATCAGCTTCTCATCCAAATCAAGAAAGCTCATATGACAACCGGAGCATCCCCCTAACCAGGCCGTTGCCAGGCGAATTTTTCGTTGCTTTTCAGCCATTATTTCTTCTCCCATTACCAATTCCACTCGTTATCATTTCGCCCGCCAAGAATCCAACCCAGAAAATCATGCCGCTTTTCCATTTCAGCAACACTCGTTCCCTTAGAGTGGAGCGCCCCCGTTGGGCAGACCTGAACGCATTTACCACAACTGGTACAGCTCAGACTTTCGCCCCAGGGCGTTCCCAAATCGGTCACAACGCGGGTGTTAATCCCGCGTCCGCCCATATCCCAGGTATGCGCTCCCTCTACTTCGTCACAGACCCGAACACAGCGAGCGCAAAGAATGCAGCGGTTATGGTCAATAACAAATCGGTCGTGGCTGGCATCCATTGGTAGATCGGGGACAAGATAATCATAACGAACATGATCCATGCCGACTTTGGCCGCCATATATTGCAGTTCGCAGTGACCATTCATCACGCAAACCGCACATACATGATTGCCTTCGGCAAATAGCAGTTCCAGAGTCATCTTTCGATATTCCTGTAACTGCGGTGTGTCTGTTTTCACCACCATTCCCTCAACCGCTTCGGTCACACAGGCTGCCACCAGCCGCCCCTGAACATCTACCATGCACAGCCGACAGCCACCTCTTTCGCTCAGGCCGCTCATATGGCAAAGTGTGGGAATATAGATGTGATGCTCTTGAATGATTTCCAGAAGCGATTGTCCACTACGGCCGCTTACCAATTCATCGTTAACTGTCAATGTAATAACAGACATCAGGCTACCTCTCTTTCTGACTGAATCTGGCGCGGCAGACTTTCTTGAAGCGCCAAAACAGGCACCTCGTTCATCTGGCATTTTCCGGCTGGACACTGTCGCTGCTTCAAATGGGCCTCATATTCCTCATGGAAAAAGCGCAGCGTACTCAAAACAGGATTAGGGGCCGACTGCCCCAGCCCGCACAAACTCGTCGTTTTCACAAGACCACACAGCTCTTCCAGCGTGGTCAAATCTTGCATCGTGCCACTGCCGTTGGAGATACGCTCCAACAACCGCTCCAGTTGAACAGTACCGACCCGGCAGGGAACGCACTTCCCACAGCTTTCATCGGCGCAAAAAGCCATGAAGAATTTCGCCAAATCCACCATGCAGGTCTGGTCATCTAACACAATGAGGCCGCCGGAACCAATGATTGATCCCAATGCTTTCATGGCTTCATAATCCACGACCGTATCAATATGAGAAGTAGGTATACAGCCACCGCTGGGGCCGCCTGTTTGGATAGCTTTCAACGGCCGTTCCTCCAATGTCCCTCCCCCGATCTCATAGACGACCTCCTCCAGCGAAATCCCCATCGGCACTTCAATCAACCCGGCATACTTCACCGAGCCGGTCATAGCGAAGACCTTCGTGCCTTTGCTCTTTTCCGTACCAATACTGGCATACCATTCGGCGCCTTTTTGAATAATGGGCACGATATTGCCAAAAGTCTCCACATTATTCAGCAGGGTCGGCCGTCCCCACAGACCACTTTGGGCAGGGTACGGTGGGCGCGGAACCGGCTGCGCCCGCTGGCCCATGATAGACCGCATCAGGGCTGTCTCCTCCCCACAGACAAATGCACCGGCCCCCAATCGAATATCAATTCGGAAACTGAAATTGCTGCTCAAAACCCGGCTGCCTAACATGCCATACTGTTCGGCCGAACGGATCACCCGTTCCAACTGCTTAAGCCGTTTATCCGCCCCAGGATAGCCGCCGCGAACAAAAATATAACCTTGCGAAGCCCCCACTGCATAACCGGCAATCGCCATCCCCTCCAACAGTCTATGGGGGTCGCTTTCTACCAGCGTGCGATCCATATAAGCTCCAGGATCGCCCTCATCACAATTGGCAATCACATATTTCTGTCCTTCCGGCGCTTTCCGTACAAGCTGCCATTTCAACCCGGATGGATAGCCTGCGCCGCCGCGTCCGCGCAGACCACTGTTGGTGATTTCGTTACACACCTCTTCAGGTGTCATGTCGCGCAGCGCCTTTGCCAGTGCAGTATAACCACCCCGCTCTACATAGGCGGGAAGGCTCTCCTGGTCAATCAGACCACTGTTTTCCAGAACAACTTTCTTCTGCTTGGTGAAAAACGGAATATCAAGCGGCAGGATATTTTTTTCCAACCTTGTATCCTGGCAGACATGCTTATTAACAATCTCCCGCGCCAGTTCGGGTGTGACTCGTTCATATAAAAAGTCTTCCTTACCGGCCTCCTGTACCCGAATAATTGGGCCGTGACTGCAAGGCCCCATACAGCCGGTAGAGACTGTTTCCACCTTTGCGGCAAGGTTGTTTGTTTCTACGGCCGTTCGCAAAGCATCATAAACTTTGTCCGCTCCCAACGCCAGACAGGGCGTACTGGTGCAACAAAGCAAGCGACAATGAAACTGCTGCTGCCGCTGCCGTTCATCTTCAGCCATTTGTTTCAAATCTTGACGGTTCATTCGGCCGTTTCCTCCTTCGCATCCACTGTCAATAAAGCCCTCACCTTTTCCAGAGCCGACGCCGGTGTCTCCCGGCCCAGCATCTCCCCGTCCAGTACCATAATCGGCGCCAGACCACAGCTGCCGGGACAGCGAAAGTCAATCAAACGAAATCGGCCGTCCGCCGTTGTCTCGCCCACCTTAATGCCAAGCTCTTCTTCAAGGAGGCTGATAATCTCCTGCGCCCCTTCGACATAACAGGCAGTCCCCGTACAGACAACGCATGAATGCTGAGGCGCTTTCTGAAACGAGAAGAAATGATAAAACGAAGCAACCCCATAAACCCAGCTTAACGGCAGTTTAAGCTGCCGGGAAATGTGCGTCAGAACAGGAGGCGAAAGATACCCAAAACCTTCTTGGGCAATATGTAATATTTCAATGAGCGCATCTTGACGATAGCCAAACCGCTTTAAGGCACGATTCACATCTTGCCACGCCGGACTTTCTTCAGGACGGCCGTCAACTTTTTGTATTTTTTCTATCATGGGCTACCTATCTATCTTCAAACTACATATGAAGGATCAATATCATTGCCAGACATCTCTCCCAGTATAGGTAAACCATCAAAGAGAAAGTAGTGATTTTAGTAGTGTTTGTTCACGAGCTTTGTCACAATCGGGATGTTAAACCTCCCCTGTCACATGTCTTCTTGCCCTGCAAAATACTCTTGAAGCAACCGGTGAATAAAAATATATCCCCCGCCAACTTTATGCAGGAAAACCAGCCCCGCCGCATGGTCCAAGAATCCTATTAAATGATACGGAATCTCTCCGCGCCGCCAAAGCAAAAAACGTAAGATGAAATGGTTCACCACATTTAGCCCTCCATACCCCATTGCCGCGCCAACGCCAAATTGAATCAGCCGCCGCACCCCATACTCCGTCCCTGATGAAACCGTCAGCAGCAGCCCCATCACCACCCCAAACAACACAGCCGCTTTCACTGCGTTTCTCAGCGACAACCGGATCCCCTCGTTCGGCCGACTTGTCCGTTCCAACCGCCCCCCGCTCAACCCGCCAAACAGCGCAAAGGCCAGACCAATCTCAGCCGCTAGATTCCACCGCTGTCTGTCTGTAAATCCAAACGCCACCCCACCCAACAACCCCAACGGGACCGCCAATACCAGCGCCAGCGGGATCGCTCTCAATCCTTGTTTCCAGTCCCACCGCAGCGATTCCACCGTGTGTACATCGTCACTATACGAAATACCGAATAGTAATCCATTCGCCAGACCAAAGCCAATCCCATTCAACAGACCCCAATAAATCGCCGTCGCCAGACCAACGGCCGAATCCGTCAATACGAAAAACACGGCCGTCAACACCCCGGCCAATACCCCAACCCCAATGCTGATCCCAACCTTCGGAACCCGCTCCAAACCGTCTCGCCTGTCACGCCAATCAAAAAGCAGTCCATGAAAAACCGCCAGCACCGGCCCCAAAAGCAAATCAACCAGCACAAAACGAAAATCAAAACGGTATAGGGAAACGAACAACCCCACGCCCAACCCAGCCAGCAGCCGCGACAGCAGCAAATACAGCCACCGCCAGCCGCCCATCGGCAGCCAATCCGGCTGCATCTGCTCAATCAGAAAAACCGTCTGGTGGTGGGCCGTCATCTTTTGTGCCAGCCAGGACAGCCCCTTCATCGTCTCTTCGGCCGAAAAACGCTCATTCGCCACCCGCCGCTGAAACATCCGGGCCACATACGCCTCAAAAACCTGCCGCCGGTGTGCTTCAGGCGACACCGCATCCGGCCCTCCTGGCCGGGCAATCGTAATCGCCAGGTCATCCCGGCCATTCCCCGCCTCCTCATAAGCCAGACACATCACGCTTAACATCAACGGCGACTGGGCCATCTCCGCCAGCACCGCATCCCGCTTCAATGCCTGTCGCAGCCCGCCATACGCCTCTCCTGCCTGCTCCAAAAAGGCATTTACCTGTGCCGCTGTCAATGAATCCAGCCGCACCGCCCCACTAAATTTCAGCCGCGCCGGATTGGCCTCATAAGCATCCAGTCGGCAGCAAACAACAATCCCGGTCAGGCCATGCTCCAGTCGAAAATGATTAATGGCCTCAATACAGGCCGGTTGGAGCGACGATGGAAACTCATCCAGGCCATCCAGCAGCAGCGCCAACTCATTTCCTGCCAGCCAGCTTTGTCCCAAGGCACGAGGAATCTGGTACTTCGCTTGCAGTTCCGCCACCACCCACTCCTCGATAGTCGGCCGTCTTTCCGCCCACGAGGAAAGATTCAAAATAACCGGCAGCGGCTGTTCTCGATCCCGTTCAGCCGCTGCCAAAAGCTGCTCCGCCAAAGCAATAAGCGTCGTCGTCTTCCCCGCCCCTGCATCCCCCAAAATCAACAACGCCTGGTCCGCCGCCCGGTAAACGGCCTCTATCGAACCGCCGTCTTCCCCGCCCTTATTCTGATAATAATCTCGGCCGACCACATCCTGCCAGGGATGATCAACCGCCTGATCATAACGCTGCCGCGTCAGCCGGATAAGCCCCGCCTGGTCCGCCGCCCGTGCCAGGACCCCCTGGACCCAGAAACGGCCGACCTTCTCCAACAAAATAAGCTGGTCGCTGCTTCGTCTAGTTTGACGTTCCCCCGCAACCAAAATCGGCAGCGGAGCGGCTCTCGTCCTCGTTTTCATCAGTGGGTCCAAACGGCCGTCCTCTTCCTCCAATTCGGCCGCCACCATCTCCAATGTCGCCCCCACCTGTCTGGCGCTGGACAGCCGTCGGTCACGCTCCTTCTCCAACATCTGGTAAATCAATCGCGCCAGCTCAACCGGAACCTCCGGCCGTAACGCCTGCAAATCCGGTGTCGGCTCCCTCAAAATGGCGTTCAGCATCGCCCCAACATTATCCCCCATAAAAGGCGGCCGTCCGGCCAACATCTCAAACAACACCACCCCCAAAGCCCATATATCCGTCCGCTGATCGAGCGGTTGGCTGTTACACGCCTCCGGGCTGAGATACTTGATCGTCCCCACCACGACCCCGCTGTCGGTCAACCCGGATCGGTCCACCATCCGCGCCATCCCAAAATCCGTCAACCGTACGATGCCTTCATCATCTAACAAAATATTCGCTGGCTTCAAATCACGATGAACAATGCCGAGATGGTGGGCGCGGGCCAGCGCATCCGCCAGTTCGACCCCCAGACCAAGCACCCTTTCCAGAGGTAGTTGGCCCTCTTGGTCCAACAAATCCTGAACCGAGCCGCTCGAAGCATACTCCATCACCAGATAATATCGGCCGTCTTGTTCCTCCGCGCCAACCAGCCCAATAATATTCGGATGATTCAACTGCCGCAGCGCCTCCCCCTCCCTCAGGAACCGTTCCACCACACCAGGATTCCGGCGCACCACCTCCCGTTTGAGTGCCTTGATAGCCACGGGCTGCTTCGTCTCAACATCCATCCCCAGATAAACATCCCCCATACTCCCCTGACCGATCAAGGCTTCGTCCACAAAATTAACGCCATAACGGCCGAGAATCAAATGCTGGGCACACATAATCCCTAGTCTAAATTGAAGCAGCCAAAAAGCAACTCCCACGAGGTTGGAAATAATGCGATGATTTTCTTACCCACAGCAACTAAATACAGAAACTATCACCAGAGCTTTGGAAGAATATTTTCAACGCCGTAAGCAAAGCCAGGTATTGGAACTGTTTGGAACAATTGATTACAATCCAGGTTATGATAATAAGGCTCAACGCACAGTTAAATGAAGATACTGGTCAGGATTTCAAGCTCTTGCAAACATATCTCCCCATAAAATTACACACTATTTGAGAGGGCGGGGATCATCAAATCTATACCTCGTCGCTATCGGTTTCTTAATCATCTCGGCCGTTCTCTCCGTTCCGCCGGTTTCAACATCCTGCCACTGGATGCTGAAAAGCTGTGTCATGTAGCCGTCAAGCAAACCAGCGTATCTGATTTTGGAGACGACTACTTTCGGGAAGGGCTGCAACAGTTGGTTCATTCAGCCGAACAAGACGCCAACCTCAACACCCTCGGCCGTTATGGCCTGCGAGAAGGGATCATCCAACAGTTAGCCAACCGCCTCAAGCTGGTCGAGATGGAAAAACAAGCTCCCGACCTGTTTAGACGGCCGTTACACTCCCCACTCATCGTCATCGGCTTTCCCCGCTCCGGCACAACCTATCTCCACCGCCTGCTGGCGGCCGATCCCGACGGACGGGCCATCCCCCTGTGGGAACTAACCTCCCCCCTCCCCGAAGGAAAAGGTGTCCACCTCCTCACCGATCCGACCGACCGGGCCAAACGGCTCAAAAAGATGGAAAGGCAAATGAAAATCCGCCTTAGTCTAAACGACAACCTCGACCATAAGCACTTCATTCGAGCTGATTCGCCCGAAGAGTGCATGTTCATGCTAGGCCAGACCTTCCACACTATGCTCTACTGGGTCACAGCCCCCGTTTATAGTTACGTGGCCTGGTATGACCGTCAGGAACGGCACAAGAAATATCAAGACTACCGGCGGCTGCTCCAGGTGCTCCAGGCCGTCGATCCCACCAAACACCTCGTCCTCAAAGCCCCTGCCCACACCGGCGGCGTCGGCGACCTGCTCGAACTGGTTCCAGAAGCCAACATCATCCAGACCCTCCGCGACCCCGTCACCTGCATGAACAGCCTCAACAGCCTTCTTGCCACCACCCAAAAAGTTGTTACAGATCAATTAGATTTACACAAAATGGCCCAGGCCAACCTGGAACTAATGACTGTCGAACTCACCAGAAACGAGGCTGGACGCAAAAAATACCCCGATCGGATTCTCGACATCGAATATGAGGGATTGATTGCCGACCCAATTGGAACGATTAAGAAGATTTATGACCATTTCAACCTCCTTTATACGGCCGAATTTGAAGCAGCCATGGCCCAATACATCGCCAACAATCCAAAAGGCAAACACGGGCGTCATCAATACGATTCTGCCGACTTCGGCCTGACCGACGAAGCAATCCGAGAACGAATTCCCCCATATTTTGCTTAACGAAAAACTCGCGCAACCAAATAGTTGCACGTTAGGAACATTTGTGCTATTATACACGCAACTTATTGGTTGCGTTACGTATCGCAGAGCTTATCACAAGAATGGAGTGTCTATCATGACCGTTGACAAGATTGAACAAACAATTGATCTTCCCTTCCCCCAGGATCGCGTCTGGCGGGCAATTACCAACCCCGAAGAGGTGAGCCGTTGGTTCAGCGACAAAGTAACTATGAAACCGGATGTTGGCAGCAAAATTAATTTTGTCTGGAACGAATTCGGAAGCGCCGATGGCGTCGTTGAACAATTCGACCCGCCAACCCGGTTCGCTTACCGTTGGCGAGCAACCGGTGTCAGTGAAGACGAGCCGTTAACCCCTAACAACAGCACCCTCGTAACCTTTACCCTAACCCCAACCGCAAAAGGCACTCGCCTTGAACTGATCGAGTCCGGTTTTGCTTCTCTGCCAGAAGCAATTCGGGAAAAGTCCTACCAGGACAATACCGGCGGATGGAAGTCAGAATTGGGTGATTTGGTCGAATATCTCGAAACAGAAAATTAGAAACGGGCAGTTTTTATCGGATAGTGAGAAGCAAGGAACCCACCACCTTTTACTTATAACTCCTTACTTCTCACTATCCAGTGGAAGAAGGTATGGACGACATAAAACAACGAGTCTTCGTTGCATTGGCCGATCCTACGCGGAGATATGTGATTGAAAAACTCTCCGCCGGTGCTATCCTGACAGCAACAGACCTGGCAGACGAATTGCCAATCAGCCGCCAGGGGGTCAGTAAGCATATGAAGATTCTGGAAGAAGCAAACCTGGTCACAACTCGCCACCAGGGGCGAGAACGGCTCTACATCTTATCCCCCAAACCATTAGCCGAAGCGGTAGATTGGGTCACGGCCGTAAATGAACGCTGGGCCAGCCGACTCAAAGCGCTCCATGATTATCTGGCAGCCGAAGAGGCCAAAGAACAAGAGAATAAATAATCGCCCAATTATCAATCACCGATCACTAATCACACCACCCTATCTATCGTCTCCCTCAAATTAACCGGCTCCAAAGGCGCATCCAGTTCCAGCAAATCCAACGCGGCCGTTAACACCCGCCGCTGTTGTTCCCGGTCATTCGGACGACCGAAAACCGTCCCGCGTGGAAACCGGGTAGTCACCAGACGAGGCACATTCACCAACCGGGCGCGGCCCCCATTCCATGCGACCATAACAGTCGCAATACCCGCCATTTCCAATGCCCGTGCTATCAGTCCACCGGACTGATGGCAAATCGGTCACATCGGAGCTAAAAGCGCAGCGTTAGTCCCTTCCTCCCTGGCAATAGCCACCACTTTGGGAGCCACCTCCCGCACCACCTGGGCCGAATTAGGATGATAGCCGGATATGCTAACAACGGACGGCGTAAGACGGCCGATTTGCCCCGCCTCAACCATCTCTGCCAGCAGCGACAAAGGCAAAGCCACATCCACGTCTTCGTTAATCATTGCATGATCGTAATGCTCGTGAGCAAATGCCAGCCTCGCCAGATCAAAATCCGAAGGAAACGTCCGCAAAGTATAGTCCCCCATCAAATTAGGCGCGTCAAACGGGGTCTGTTCCCCTGGAATATAGGCTCCCGCAGTTGAGATAACCATCAGACGGCTCTCCGCCAATCGAACGCCCGGCACGCCAGGGACCGCTTCATTACGCGGATGATGGTACTGACTCCAATCCGGCTTTCCAGTCGCCAAATAATGGGCCAGCCAACTCTCATTATACTGTTCTTCCCACTGTTCAATATTTTCTAGAATTTCCATAATAAAAGTTTATCCAGTTCGGCCGACTGCGCTATTCCTGTTGCTTCCGAAGCAAATCCCGTATCTCAGTTAACAGCTTTTCCTCGGCCGACGGTCCCGGTGGAGCCGCTTCCTCTTCCTTCTTATTCTTGTTCACGGTACGAACAACCAGGAAGATAACAAAGCCAACGATTAGGAAATTGATAATCGTGTTGATAAACAAACCATAGTTGATGGTAGCGGCCCCCGCTTCTTG
>JBAPRX010000454.1:0-14683 GCA_049281335.1 Promineifilaceae bacterium (SeqCode) | reverse complement strand
GTATGGGGATACGGCCGTTGTTAGCTACACTTTCATGCTGACCGTTGCGCAGGACAATCAGATTACCCACAGCAAGCACAATGAAAGCCGGGTACTGGTAAGGGGGGAGGATGGCTGGAAGATCGTTCACGTACATAAGTCTCCAGCCTGGGATGCGCCTTATGAACAGTAGCGCGATTTGATAAATCGTTCTACGAAAACCTTCGTCTCAAGTCTGTTTTATGATATTCTAGGGGAGGTGTACAAGGTTATTTAAAAAGAAGAAGCCACAAGTTATTGTCAGAAGGTTCGTGATAATTTGTGTGATTGGGTGGCGGTTACCTGAATGAGCATCAAACTCAACTGGGAAATTGACGAAGACGAAGATCGGCCGTCAGAGGTCAAAGAGCGCCGGCTGCCTTTTAGTTCGCTTGTCACGATCCTGGTTGTTATCCTTCTGGCTGCTGTCGCTTTTGGCTTCTGGCAGTACAGTAAAAAACAAACGGCCGAAGCCGAAGAAGACCTGAGAATACAAGTCCAGGCCGCTCTCGACCGGGAGAACGCAGCCCTGCGCGACAATGACGGCGAACTGTTCCTCACCTACTACGATGCCGAACCGGAAACGGTTTCGGCCCTGCTCCAGCCTCAAAACCTTGCCATGTTACGGGCCGGGCCGACTGTTACCAGGGTCGAACAACATGGCAATGACATCTACACCAACATCGAGTGGACAGAAGGGGGCGAGACGTGGCAGCGCATCATCTTCTATCAGTGGCAAGATGAGCAGTTAATCCACGTTTCTAATGTGCAACCCTATTGGGGTCAGGTAGTTCACACCCACCAGGCGTGGGGCGACCTGTTCATTCAGGAACAAGATCAGGCGTGGAGCGAGGAGATAGTCACATTTACGGCCGATCAGATTCACCGGATCTGCGAGGTTCAGAAATCGCCCCGGTGTGACGGCCGTGAAAGCCATTTTTCCCTGACCATTGCTGCTGATGCCTTTCCCACCGCCGCTCAAAGTCAGCTTCGCGTTCCTTCCCCACGTCTGTTGGCTTTAGACGAATCCGGCCAGCCGGGGGAACCTTTCTGGCACCGGCTTCAACTGGCTCTGGAAGATTATCTTGCGCCTGTCACCATCCGATATGCGATTTCGGAGCAGTTTGCTCCTACGTACCGTTCGGCGGCCAAGACATTTTCGGCCGAACATCCCGGCATCACCATTGAGATTGTCCCTATTGCCGATGAAGTGGAAGAGCCGGTTGCCTGGGTAGTTGCCAATGAGATGGATGGCGCAGCCCTGACGCCTGATGAAAAAGCTCTGGCTGCTGGTTGGGTCTTGGACCTGACCGATTTCACGGAAACAGATGCAACCTTCGATCCGGCCGATTTTTATGAGCAAATCTGGCGCGGAGCCTGGTGGCGGGAGCGGATGTGGTTCATGCCCGAACGGGCATTCATGCAGCTTCTTTTCTATGACAAGAACAGCTACCGCGCGGCAGAGCTGCCCGAACCCTCTTTGCGTTGGACATGGGATGAGATGGCCCAGGATTTAAGTCAGCTCAGTATCCCCCAACCGATGCGCCCTGGAACGTCCTGGGGATATTTGGATGTTTCCCGCGATTCGCTTTACTCATACGCTTACAACTGGAAAAATGATTGTACGTTGGAGAGCGCCATCCAGTGCAGCCGTCCCCTTGATACGGCCCAGATTGCTGCTGCTCTGGAATGGTATCAAGGGATGTTAAACCAATCCCAGACGATGCCGGACATAACGACGCTTTCACCCTCAGAACGCCAGCGCATGAAGTTTAACTGGCGGGCTGTTGTTTGGGTGGATACCCCGGTCTATTATGAGTTTCGCCTGCTCATGGACCCGCTGGGTGTGGTTCCTTTCCCTGGCTCCGACCGCTTTGATGGGATCACGCCCCTGGCTGTCAGCGGGAGTTTCATCAACAGCAGCAGCGACCACCCCCGCGCCACCTGGGAATGGCTAAAGTACCTCACTTATCAGAATCTCAACCGCCAGGAGCGCCTGATTCCGGCCCGTCCTTCTGTCGCTTCCAAGAGCGCCTTTTGGATTATCCTGCCCCAGCCCTTGAGCAATGCCATGCGAACAGCTTTCCCTTTGGCACGGCCGATCACGATAGACGAACAATCTCTCTTTTCATGGGAACAATTATCGGCCGTTGCCTCCGGCGAGCTTTCCCCCCAAGAAGCGGCCCGAATACGGCCGCGCACCCCCTGGTTTACCAAAGTTGGGGATTAAAAGTTGGGTGTACGCCCAACTTTTAATCCCCAATCCTTCTAGTGGTGCAAAATCTGTGATAAGAACAGCTTTGTCCGTTCGTGTGTTGGATTAGCGAAGAAATCGGCGGGCGTGTTTTGTTCCACAATTTGTCCGGCATCCATGAAGATGACCCGATCCGCCACCTCGCGGGCAAAGCCCATCTCGTGAGTGACAGCCAGAATAGTGTATCCTTCCTGGGCCAGGTCGCGCATCACGTCCAGCACTTCTTTAATCATCTCCGGGTCAAGGGCCGAAGTCGGCTCGTCAAAGAGCAAAATTTTTGGCTCCATTGACAGCGTTCGAGCAATCGCCACCCGCTGCTGCTGACCACCTGACAACTGCCCCGGATATTTGTTAGCCTGTTCTGGAATCCCGACCCGCGTTAGCCACTTCATTGCCACTTCTTCGGCATGATCGCGGCCCCATTTCCGAACGTTAATCGGGGCCAGGGTAATATTCTCCAAAACCGTCAGATGCGGGAACAGGTTAAACTGCTGGAAGACCATGCCCACCTCTCGCCGGATTTCAGCAATATTCCGAACATCATGGCTCAAGGTAATGCCATCTACGATGATGTCTCCTTCCTGGTGTTCTTCCAGGCGATTCATCGTCCGAATGAAGGTGGACTTACCAGAACCGGAAGGCCCGATGATGACGATAACCTCACCCTGCTTCACTTCTAAGCTAATACCGCGCAGCGCCTCAAAATCACCATACCATTTCCGCACTTCACGGCAAATAATCACACTTTCCGCACCGGCTAACCGGTCACTCGTTTTCGTTGCACTCATTTCCATCTCAATTCTCTCCAATTACCCAATTACCGAACAAGTTGCAAGTTGCAAGTGGCAAATGGCAAACTACTTAATCAACCCACTATGAATTACCCAATTACCAATTACCTTTACCGTTGTCCAATGCCCAACCGCGATTCCAACCGGCGGCTGTACCAGGCCATCAACGCATTACCGATGAAATAGATGATGGCGATAAAGACATACGGCTCTCGGCGAACGCCCAACCAATCCTGCTGGGCAGAGATAAGGTTGGCAACCCCCAACAGTTCAATCAAACCGACAATTGCGATTAGTGTCGTATCCTTAAAGAGGCCAATAAACTGACCCACAATAGCCGGAATAACGACCCGCAGTGCCTGAGGCAGAATAATCATCCGATATTTCTGCAAAGTATTCAGCCCAATTGCATCGGCCGCTTCATACTGCCCCTTGGGAATAGACTGCAATCCGCCGCGCACATTCTCCGCCAGATAGGCTGCCGCGAACAGGGCCACCGCCACCATCACCCGCCAGGTATTCAAAATTTCAACGTTCGGGGGTAGGAAAATGGGAAAGATGATGATGGACATAAACAGAACGGTAATTAAAGGGACCCCGCGCACACATTCAATATAGAGGGTGCAGAACAGGGCCACGACATTGCCCTTAAAGTAACGAAGGAAAAGAAAAGTAATAATCGGTATCACCAGCGGCCAGAAAGAGAGAATACGCTCGCTAAAGCTGCGAGCCAGTGCCAAATTAGTTTGGGTGCTGGTTAAAAGCCCCCAGACAGTCAACACAGTGGCAAGCGACCAGGCCAGCCAGCCCGGAATTCCTCGAATTGTGCTTCGACGCCCCAGAGCCAGGAACAGCCCCAGGGGGAAGGATGCCACAATCCCAAAGACGGCCAGGATCAGGGTTAGCAAAAAGCCGCCCCAGGCATTGTCGGGATTCAGGTCGTTTAATATGACTCCAAAACCCTTGAGGAGCCAGAAGGCGACCAGCGGTGAAAGCACCCACAGAATCGTCAAGATGCGGCGAATGGGCGACCGGCGGTAGGTATCGCCCCGATAGACAAAGGAGCTAGGAACAGCCAGCGCCAGGAGCATGAACAATACGGCAAAAATCCGCCAGGTTTGATCTTGGGGAAAGCGAAAGAGCATCAGAAGGCGGAAGTTATCAACAACCGCACCCCAGTTTGCGCCCGGTTCAGCAAATTGATCGAGTGTTTGGGCAGCAGCCACAGAATCGGTCGTGAAGCTGGCCTTCAAAAAAGCCCAACTGATAAACCCTTGAACGGCCGCAATCACCACCAATGTCAGGATCAACGAAATCTGGACATTGGTTATGGAGCTGTACAGATTGTTTTTTAACCAGGTGGAAACATTAGAATGGCTGCGCGTTACCTCGTTGATGGCCGTCATGATTACCGAGCTGGCCCAGACCACAAGCACAATGATGGTTGTTACCGGCGTTGCCGCCAACTGTGCCAACGTAATCCGAACCGTCACATAGGTCAACACCACTAACCAGAGCGCCGTCCACCAACTGCGGGTAAGATTCTCCTGTACAAAGAGCGTCGGATTGAACTTAATCTCGCGTTGGCCGCTTATTAGAGACTGTAAATTTTGGTATATTGCTGACATAATTATCTCTCCACCAGAGCGATACGACGGTTATACCAGTTCAAAACAAAGGAAATAAAGAGGCTAAAACTCAGGTATGTACCCATGACCAGAACAAAGCCCTGAATATTCCGCCCCGATTGGTTCATAGTCGTATAAGAGGTAGACCACAAATCCGGGAAGCCCACTGCAATTGCCAGACTGGAATTCTTTACCAGATTCAGATACTGGCTGGTTAACGGCGGAATGATGACCCGCAAAGCCTGGGGCAGCACCACCAGCCGCAAACGCTGTGTTTCCGACAGTCCCAATGCCCTGGCTGCCTCGCTTTGTCCCTTGGGAACCGATTGAATACCGGCCCGGACAATTTCAGCAATAAAAGCGCCTGTGTACAAAACAAGGCCGATCAAAATCGCTGCGAAATTGGGGGTCAGCTTAATCCCTCCCACAAAGTTCAGCCCTTCGATTTGGGGCATATCAATTCTTATCGGCGTTTCGGGGACTGTGATCAACCGGTGTAGGGATGGATTTTCGAGAAGATTGCGTTCGGCCGCTAATGTGGATTTGCTGGCAACATAAATCTCACATTCTCCGGCACCATAGGCTTCTGTGGCCTGGTCAACACGGGTGAGCCGATCCAAAGTATAGGGGATGTGCTGCGACTTCAATTGAGCGGTGAGATTGACCAGCGCGGGATCATCTCGTATTCCGCAAATGGTATAAGCTGCTGCGTCTATTTCTTCCTGGCTCAACGTTTCGTTGGCTACCATGCTGTCAATATCGCCCAGCGAATCAATTCCCAAACGGTTGCCCATCTGGTCCGCCATATCGCTAAATTCTCGGATTCGGGTTGTGTTAACGGCCAAAATTGCCTGGTTGTCTGCTCCTGCTGCGCTGGCGGCAAACCAGCCAATAAACGCCACGATCAGGAAAGAGCCAATGGCCCAGGCCAGACGATTGCGTTCCTTGCCCGTTTTTTCTTCCATCCTCGACAGATAGATATTGATCGCCTGGGCCTGGATAAACCCCAGGACAATGAAGGCCAGCCAGATGCCGAAAGAGGGCATAAAGACAATTCCAGGCAGGTCAATGCCCCGCTGGCTCAGATAAATTGGCAGCCCTAATAGTTGAATTGCCTCATTAATAGCTGGAAATACCAGAATAACGCCAAAAAAGAGGAAAAAGAG
This sequence comes from Promineifilaceae bacterium (SeqCode), assembly GCA_049281335.1. Taxonomy (GTDB): domain Bacteria; phylum Chloroflexota; class Anaerolineae; order Promineifilales; family Promineifilaceae; genus JAKEFB01. The sequence continues at coordinate 8,826 of JBAPRX010000454.1, read as the reverse complement.
CTGCAACAGCAAGGGCGTATTTCGCATGATGTCAATATAAACACCAGCCACATTGCGGACCAGCCAGTTTTGCGAGAGACGAGCAATGCCTGTCACAGTTCCTAGAATTGTGGCTAAGACAATACCGAAGAAGCCAACTTTAACGGTGTTTAAAGCGCCAACCATCAATGCTCGGGCGTATGAATCACTGGGATCGTATTTAATAACAGATTCAGATATATCAAAGGAAGCGTCCAGGCGCAGGAAATCGAAGGCGCAACGGAAACTGGAACTCCCATCCCGGCATAAAAATTGGCTCTCACCTAACTTTGTCAAGTTACCGGCAACGTTATTAACCAGCCAGCCAGTTACGGCCAGCACAACAATTACGAAGATAATTTGGGCCAGCACACCTATCACACGGCCGTCCCGCCAAAAAGGAATCGCTTCCTGTCCACTATAGGGGGGTTTGGGGCTTAGTTCTGCCATAAGCTTTATCCTCTCACCTGGAACCTAAGAGTATTCAGTATGGAAACTCAGCCCGGTTAGTCATCGCCGGGCTGAGTTTTTCAGCAGTTTTCAGGGAATAGAAACAAAAACGATATAGGGTTCGTCCGGCACAAAGACTCCCTTCACGCTTTTGCGGAAGGTCTACCAGCTATTCAAAAGTTTCTTCAAATAGAGGTTCCATCCTTTTTTAGAATGGAACCTCCAAAGTTTCTTTTGAACAGCGTTTTATCGGTCTAACGGAACGGCGGGGAGTAGATCAGGCCACCGTCGGTGTATTGAGCATTCAGGCCGCGAGGCAGATTGAAGGGTGTATCCGGGCCGAGATTTCGGTCGTAGATTTCGCCGTAGTTTCCAACCTGCTTGATAACCTGGTAGCAGAAGTCAACATTCAGGCCCATTGCCAGACCGAGATCGCCTTCGTCACCCAGCAGATTGCGGATAACAGGTTCATCACTGTCAACGAAGCTGTCAACGTTTTCAGAGGTAATGCCAAGTTCTTCAGCCTGGAAGGTGCAGTTGACCGTCCATTTTACGATGTCAAACCAGTTGTCATCGCCATGTCGTACCAGCGGGCCAAGCGGCTCCTTGGACATGGTCGCGTCCAAGATAGTGTGAGCATCTGGCTCAGCTAGCAGAATTTGCTGGGAGACCAGCCCGGATTTATCGGTTGTGAAGCCGTCACATTGACCGGCATCGTAAGCTTCGCGGGTGGCGTCGGCGTTGTCGAAGACAACAGGGGTGAATTCAATGCCCAAAGCGCGGAAGACATCAGCCAGGTTCTTTTCAGTGGTTGTACCGGACTGGACGCAGATGGTGCCGCCTTCAAGCCCTGCCAGGTCTGTAATGCCACTGTCCTTGCGGACCATCATACCCTGACCATCATAGAAGGTGGTGGGGGCAAAGTTGAAGCCCAGGGATGTGTCGCGGCTAATTGTCCAGGTAGTGTTACGAATCAGGACATCAACCTCGCCGGATTGCAGAACCGGGAAGCGTTCGTTGGCCGTAGTCGGCCGAATTTCGAACTTGGTCGCATCCCCTAACGCGGCTGCAGCAATGGCTTTGCAGAAATCAATGTCAAACCCTTCAAATTCACTGGTGTCTGGATTGATGTAACCAAAGCCTGGCACAGACTGGTTCCCGCCACATTTTAGAACATCCCGATCCTGGACTGTTGCCAGCGTATCGCCGCCACCAGCAAAAGTGATCGGCTCTTGATCGGTAGCGCCGCCACCAGCGGCCTCAACCTCAACAATACGGGTTACTTCGACTTCCCTGGTGACTTCCACCGTTTCTCCGCCACCGCAGGCAACAAGCACAAGGGCACCTATTACAAGCACGACGATTAGTAAAAGTTGCTTTTTCAACATCACGTTTCTCCTCCTAGAGATTCTTTTGGATGGATAATAGTTTATAAACGAAACAATGATATTTTTTGATATTTCAACCTGTTCAACATCACCTCCTTAATTTGGTTCAAAGTAGAAAAAAGTAGTGGCAAATACCAAAAAATACCGCTTCCTGACAGGAAGTTGGTAAAGACAGCAAAAGACTATAACCCGTTTGAGGTTCCGGTTTTCAGAAATATCCGTGAGGAAAATGATTGTTCGGCCAAGTAATAAACCATTGACCCTGATTTATAGCTGTTGATCAGATGCACAATCGAGCTTATGAGTTATTCTGTGAGAAACGTAAATATAAGACTATGGTACTATAAGTATATCTAGCGTGCCAAATTGGGCAAATCTGATGGTGTTTGTGCCTTCTCTATGAGCCACAACATGACCAATCACTGACTTCAAAAACGGATTGGAGTACAGTTTCTCGCTCTTCGGCCGTCATCAGGCGCTGTCTGGCATAATCCTCGATCAAGCCCGTCCACAGGGTCACATTGATGAGTCGGCCGTCATAAATAGTATAAATGTCAATAAACGTCTGCCGCGTTCCCAGGCTAAACATCTGGTCTGCCAGCAGGTTTCCAAGTCCGTAGTGGATAAAGCTCCCATCGAAGAAAGAAAATCCCTGGGGGTGGTGTCCCTGACTGCCGCTGACGGCCGTTGCGCCCGCCGCCGCCAGGTTGTGAAAATCAGTCCGCTGCCCCTCAAAAACCTCATACTGATAATATTCCAGATATTGCAGCGTTGCAAAAACCAGATATCCGGCTGCGTCCAGATCGCTAATCTGGTTCAAAATAAAGTCATAGTCCCCGCAAGGCAGCGACCCCGGATAGTTCTCTCCCGCCCAATCAATTGGTGGCCCCACCGGATTGCAGCCCACGAAGGCCAATTTGTTGCCATTATGCTCAATGAGCAGCGGCTCCTGGGCCGCCGCCAGATTCCGCCCGCCGCCAAATGTCTGAATACCAACCTCATCATACAGGTCAAAGGTGTGCAGCAGGCTGTCTGTCCCCCAATCATTCAAATGGTTGCCGGTCATCTCATTAATATCAATGCCCATCCAGGTCATTAACTCGACGTATTCATCCCGATTGCAGACATTGGAACTATCAAAGGGGTCTGGCATGGGGCAATCGTTGGCAAAGGCGTTTTCGTTGCTCATGTGGGCAATGTCTACCCCTTGCAGCACCGGCCCCGTTTCTTCGGCCGGATAGGTCAGCCCGTATTTCTCCATCCGGTCCGCCACTGCCCGCCGCATTCCTGCCGGGCCGGTCATGGCGACCTGGGTGATCTTGTTGTCATCCCGGTTGGTCAGCGGTTCTGTCAGGGCTGCCTGAAGTTGCTCGACTGCCGCTGGCTCCCCAACCAGCCCAATGGGAACTGTCAGGCTGTATGCCGCCGGATCAAAATCGGTGGCAACGGGTGAAAAGCCGTCTACTGCCAGGACTTTCAATTCAGGAACGAGTCTGTCAAAAGGGAGGAGGGCGATTTCGGCCGTTTCATACGCCGTTTGTGCCTGCCACAAGACGCTCACCAGATTTTCCGGCGATATTATCTCGGCCGAGACGCCCGGTTCGCCCCACAGAGCTGCCAGCACTGCCGCCGTCTCCCCGTCCACATGCAGCGTTCCTTCCTGCCAGGCTGTTTCCAGGTCGGCCGAGCCAATCTCGTCCGTAAAGGTCGGAAATGGCGCCGCCGCCGCATAGACCCAACTGCCAATTGGCTCTCCCGCATTCACTTTGATTGTCACATCGCCATCGCTTTCTACCCATTGAAAGCGCGAAGGGTTGGCGTTGGCAAGTTCCTGTACTGCCTGCTGAATGGCCTGCGGCACGGCCGTGTCGGCCGTGATTCGGAGGGGGGCAGGCGTTGGTACCGGTTGTGGTGTTGGCGAAGCTGGCGTCGTTATCGTTGGTCGTGGTGTTGGTTCAGTTGTTGCTGGCGCTGCTGATTCGGCCGTTTCCAGCGTTGGCGTCACAGGGGGGGATACAGTTGGTTCTACCTCCGGTTCCTGAGAACAGGCGGCAATTAAAAAGACGATTCCTATCAAAACCCATAAACGATTTACCAACACCAATCTCCTTCCGCGCCCAACTGTCGGCTGCAAGAGGGGGTATCTTTCAACACACCTATCTCAAACACCGCTAACTTTATTAACACGCTTCAAAACGTGCAATGATCCCTTAAATGATATATAAAAACAGATTGGCATTAACTCATATGGAGAACCTATGGCGTCATTATCCGGGTCAAAGAGGCGTCCCTTAAAACGCCTGACCCGCGTCCTTATCACTATTGTCTTAATTGCCATCATGGGGATGGTCGTTTTGTCTCTCTGGCCTGGCCTGGGGGCTGCGGTTGCGCGTCCACTGCGCCAGATCATTGGCAACCAGGGCGTTGCCGAATTGGAAACGGTCTTGTTCACCGTTCAGGACACCGTCAAACAGGTTACCTATCATCTGGGATTAGCCGAACCGGAGGCTCCCTGGCAGGTAGCCGAAGCTGTCCCACCGCCAACACCGGCCCCGCCCGCGCCTACAACAACGCCTATGCCGTCGCCGACCAATGTCATTGAATCGGCCGTTTCTGCGTCGCCTGGAACTCGTTTCCCTTCTCCAACACCAACTGAGACGCCGGCGCCCAGCCCAACGCTGACGCCAACGGCCGTTCCCTGGACACTCCCCGCTGTCGCTCCCTTCACCGATCTTGATGGGGAAGGGGTCTGGCAGCCCTATATTTATAATCAAGCAGGCGAAGTTGCTGCCGTTCGCACCTTTCTCTTGCCAGACCCGGAACGGCCGTATGCCATCACTGCCATTGTCGCTTTCGATTTAACCAAAACCAGCCTCCACTACGTTCTCGGCGTTGACGAGCCGAAGCTGGCTGATGGCCCTGGCGGGAATGGGATGATCCCGACGGCCGACAAGCAGCTTGACCTTTTGTTGGCTGCTTTTAACGGCGGCTTCATGGCGACGCATGGCGAATATGGGGCAATGTCGAATGGCATTACTGCCCTGCCTGCCAAAGCGCCCTATGGCACGGTCGCTATTTACCAGAACGGTGAGGTGCAGATTGGTGAATGGGGCAGCGACATCTTGCCCGATGGCGACTTTACTTCCTGGCGGCAAAATGCCCGAATGGTCGTCCACAATGGTGAAATTAACGACCGCGTTTATAATGGCTCGATCATTACCTGGGGTGGTAATATTAATGGTGACATTGTCACCTGGCGTTCCGGTATTGGTCTAAGCGCCGACCAACAGGTTCTATATTATTTTGCAGGCCCCAGTATCAGTATGCCGACATTGGCCGAAGCGATGATGGCTGCCGGCGCTTACAACGGCATTTTGCTGGACATCAACGCCACCTGGGTTCATTTCACTGCATTTCGGCCGAATGACTCAAGCGAAGCGACAATGACGGCCGAACCCCTCTTTGAAGAAGGGATGGAAACGCATACTGACCGGTATTTGAATCAATCGAGTAGAGACTTTTTTTATATAACAGCCAAGTAAGATAATGGAAAAGAAATAATTAATTGTTGAATTCGTGAATCGTTGAATTGTTAATGAGTTAGGTACGCCATGAATTCATTAATAGTTCACGAATTCAACAGTTCACCAACCAATTATTTTTCTTCTCCTTAGCCTGGTTACTAGACCTAATCAATCATACATAATTAAGGAGAAACGCCTCTTGTCCGATCCCCAAGCTACTTTCACCGAAGCCCAATCCGCCCTCGATCTCATCTGGTCCCAAATGCCCCACCTTCAAAACGATATGTCCTCCGCCTGGTGGTTTTTTATGCTCCTTCCCAAGCAGGAGAATGGCTACGGGCCGAAACAGATGATGTTCACCCTGGCCTCTCGTGTCGGCCGAGAAGTGATGATCAAGGGTGTGTGGCATGAAGGTATTTCTACCAAACGGGAGATCAAAGATGGGGTAGACCGCTTCAATACTGTTGTCCTCGGCTGGATTCACGACGGTGAAACCTATCACGGCGATGTCGTCCGCCACCCTGTTGAGGCGGAACTTTCTAAAGAAGGCTATATTCGGGCCTGGGCTGAACAGGACAATGGGGAGCGGTATGGCGGTGAAATCAGTGTTGATCCAGAACGGCCGTTGGCGCTCAAGGCTCGTTATAATGGCCCCAAAGGAAGCGCTGCGTTTGATGTCTGGGGTAGTATGGACAGCCGTTACACCTATCCCGAAGAAGCCATTAACATCAAAACCCCCCTTGGCGGCGCCCATATGATCGCCTGGCGGCGGGCCAACTTTGCCGGTGAATTTACCTCTCCGTCTGGGACAGAGTATCTTGAAGGCGTGACCTATTTTCAGCGCGTCTCTCTTAATGTTCCACCCTTCCCCTGGTTTTGGATCTGGGCCATGCTAGAAGATGGGTCCCTCTTTTCTGCTTATATCCCTTACGTTGGACTCAACTTTTTTCGCCGGAAATACTATTTCTATTCTCCCCGGCTGGAACGGACCGCGCTCCCAATTCATTCCAATGCTTTCCTCGATATTCCGGGCCGTTCAGAGGTCAAACAGTTTAAGAAATGCCGGGTAACGCCTATGCCCAATGGTGGCTCCTATCCAACCTTTATGGTTCAGTCCGAAGCCGCCGACGGCGACTTTCTTTCTTTCTGCATTGAGCCATACGGCCACACCCGTATTCCCATGAAGCGCAAGCTGTTCCGCCGAACGGTTGAGACTCATTATGATTACAATGAGTATATTTTTCGGATGAGTGGGCTAGACGGCCGTGTTGACGGCCGTTCGATCACCCATCAAACTGCCGGAAGTGGTTACGGCAGCCTTGAATATACTTGGGGGTTAGGCTTATAATTAGCTGATGGACAATACCTGGGACGCATCAACAAGACGATATGTAGCCATTGGCCTGGTCATTCTTCTTGTTTTCCTGATCCATCTGGCTCACCCCCTGCTGCCCAACCTCATCATTGCGGCCATCATGGCTTTTGCCCTGGCTCCGGTTATTCGTTTCCTGAACAGTCGGCTTCGCTTCCCCAAACCCATCGCCATTCTTCTCTCCTATATCTTACTGATTCTGGTCATTTTGCTGCTGCCAGCCATCCTCATTCCGGCCGTTGCGGGCAGTTTCACCAACGTCCACGTAGATTTGCCGATGGTCATAGAGTCCGTAACAACCTGGTTGGTTGATACCCTTAAAGCTTACCGAACGATCTCCATACTCGGTTTTAATCTTGATATTTCGCCGGTCATCGATCAACTTTTGACCGGTCTGACCGAGTTTGATCTAACAGCGCTTTTGCCATCTATTCAGGATATGATCTCTATCGTCGGGTCGGGAGCCGGTATTGCGCTGGGCTTTGCCGCCAGTATTTTCGGAACCGTCTCCGGTCTGGTCGGAACCATCTTTATCACCTTCCTCATCTCCATTTTTATGAGTACCGACAGCCCTGTTCTCCAGGCGATGCTTATCCGCCAGCTTCCTGCCGCCTATAAAGATGAAATCCTCACCCTCGGTCGGCGCATCCACGATGTCTGGTGGAATTACATTCAGGGCCAGGTGACGCTGGGTTTCGTCATTTTCTTGATCACCTGGATTTTAGGTTCCTTAGTTGGGCTGCCGGGTGCATTTGCCCTGGCCGTCATCGCCGGGCTGCTGGAATTTGTTCCCAACTTAGGCCCGCTGCTGGCAGCAATTCCGGCCGTTCTTATTGCCCTCCTGCAAGGGTCGCAAACCCTGGGGGTCAGCAACCTGACCTTTTTTGTCATCGTCCTCGTCATGTACATCCTCATCCAGCAGCTAGAAAACAACCTGATTGTCCCCAAAGTCTTGGGCGATGCCTTAGACTTTCCCCCGGTGGTGGTCATGGTTGGCGTTCTGGTTGGCTTCTCTGTCGCCGGAATCTTAGGCTCGCTGCTGGCCGTCCCCTTCATGGCAACCGGCCGAGAACTGGTTGCCTACGCTTACGCTAAAGTTCTCATGCGTGACCCTTTTCCACCGCCTGATGCTGCTCAGGCTGAGAAACTGACCACCTTGGAACGGCTCAAAGTCATTGCAATGAAGGTTAGAGAACGCGCCGCATCTGTTCGATCAGACCCGACGGCCGAATCTACAGAAACGGCCGTCTCCGATCCAATTACCCCAACAGCGGATACGGCCGCCGTTCCCACCCAAGAAGCCGATTCCTGATGTCCTCAAGCTTTGAGGCTTTTACCAACCGGCAAATTCAGGAGCTTGTAGACCTGGTTCGCCGCCGTTATCCGAACTGGGACGGCTTCGACCATCCTCCTTTTGTTGCTGACGAAATTGACTATAAGCGGGAAACGGCCGAAAAGCTGCAAGCGCTGCTCGGCCGTGCTGAACTTGAAACGCTGCTGGCCGATCAGGCATTCGACGACATCCTCTCTCGAATTGAGCAGCTTGCCAAAGCCACTAATCTCCTTTACGTTCGTACCCCAAAGTCCAGCGATCTTGCCATTCTTTACCATCCCCACTTACAGCCGGAACCGTTCTGCTATGAATTTTTTGACCTGCTTTATGGAGAGGGGGATACAGGGAACCGCCTGGAACAGTATGTGGAATTTGTCGGCCGTCATGCTTTGCCCAATCGCTGGCCCTTTCCCAGCTACTTTCTATTTTTCTCCCAGCCGGAGACCGAATTCTTTGTCAAACCCCAGGCCGCCCGCTGGTTCTTGCAGTTAACCGGCCAGGGACAGCTGCTTGAAAGCCTGCCTTCGGTCGCTGCCTACACCGCCATCCGCCAGAGCGCTCAAACCCTCAAAGCGGCCCTTCAAAGCTACCAGCCCCATGACATGATTGACATTCAGAGCTTTGTCTGGATTTGTCACCGTGAAAGTCAGGCCAGAGTCGGCCGACTGACCCCCAAAGCCCAGGTCGAACTCGACGTTCCCCTGACAACCTATTCTTACCAACCAACCGGACAATACCTGC
>JBAPRX010000453.1:0-8005 GCA_049281335.1 Promineifilaceae bacterium (SeqCode) | reverse complement strand
GGAACTGTTGATCGTTCTGGATAATATGGAGCATCTGGTCAATGAAGCGGTGCTGCTGGCGGAGATATTAGCGGCCGTTCCCGGTCTAACGTTCCTGGTTACTTCGCGGGCGCGGCTTAATCTATATGAGGAATGGCGGCTGGAATTAGAAGGGTTGGAGGTTCCGGCCGAGGCAACGGAGGCCGGGCTGGAGAAGTACAGCGCGGTGCAGTTGTTTATTCAACGAGCGCGACAGGCTAATCTGAACTTCGCGCCGAGGGGAGAGTTACGAACAATTGTTCAAATCTGCCAGCTCCTTTTGGGGATGCCCCTGGGGATTGAGTTGGCTGCCGGTTGGGTGCGAACGCTCACCTGTCAGCAGATTGTGACGGAAATTCAGCAGGGATTGGATTTCCTTTCTACGACGCTTCAAAATGTTCCGGAACGCCACCGCAGCTTGCATGTTGCCTTTGAACATTCCTGGCATTTGCTCCAGGCCAGGGAGCAGGCTGTTTTCGCCAGATTGACAGTTTTTCGGGGTGGTTTTGATGATAAAGCTGCCAGATCAGTCGCTGACGCTTCGCCGATGGTGCTTTCCAGGCTGGTGGATAACTCCATGCTGCACGTAAGTGACGGCCGTTACGAGATGAATGATTTGTTATGTCAATTTGGTTCCGAAAAGTTGGCCGGGGAGACGGCGGTGGATGTTCACCAGCACCACACCGCTTACTATGCCGCTTACCTTCAACGGCGCGAGGAATACCGGTGGACGGCTCAGGAAACGGCCACCCTGGATGAGATCAGTCTGGAACTGCAAAATATCCTTACCGGCTGGCAGTGGGCGGCAGCCAACTTGGACACACCTGATCAGATTGAAACCAATCTTCCAATCATCGGCCGTTATACGCCGATGCTGGCCCATTTTTACGACCAACGGAATCGTTTCCACGAAGGGGTCATTTTATTTCAACAGGTGGCCGCCACTATCGAAACAGCCCAACAAGCGGCCGTAGACGACGAACCCTTTGGCGTCATGTTGGCCCAAGTCAGAGCAAATGAAGCATCTTTGCGATTTCATCTGAGCCAGTTTACCGAGGTGGAGCGGTTATTGATGGACAGTCTGCCAACGCTCCGTCAGGTGGGAAATGGGTCGGAAACGGCCAGGGCGCTGCACTGGCTCGGCATGGCTCATAATCGTCTGGGGGCATTTGAGGATGCGAACCGATGCCTGCAAGAGAGCCTATCGCTTTTCCGAGAAATGGGAGAGGAGGTTGCAAGTGCCGAGGCGATGAATGGGCTGGGAATCGTTGCCACCAGCCAGGAGCGCTTTGATGAGGCCCGGCTCCTTTTGGAAGAGGGACTGGCTATTCACCGGCGTACCGGGTATCAAAAAGGGATTTCCCGCGCCATGAGCAATTTGGGAACGATCAACGTTCGCAGCGGCCGTTTTGAGAATGTCCTGCCTATGTACGAAGAGGCACTGGCTGCCGCCGGAAAAATTAACGATACGATGGTCAGCGCGGCCGTTATTAGCAATATGGGCAGCATCTCTCGTATTCTGGGGGATTATGAGAATAGCGTTCACTACTATGAAGAAAGCCTGGGGATGTTTGAGGAGTTGGGGGAACGGCGCTGGATTGCGGCCTGTCTTAATGGCCTGGGGGAGACGCTGTTGGATATGGGGCGGGCGGATTCGGCCGAATCCCGGCTGCGAAAGGGGTTAGAGATTTCGACGGCTATTCAGAGCGTGCCGGACGCGCTGGATAGTCTGGCGGGGTTGGGGGAGGTAACGGCCGAGGCGGGGGATTCTGAGAAAGCGGCCGAAATATTGGGATTTGTGCTGCATCACCCTATTACCAAGCCTTTGGCGAGAGAACGCAGCCAACGGGTCTTGGCCCGGCTTCAAGAAAAGATGCTGCCTGATGATTGGCAAGCGGCCCAGGAACGGGGTCAGGGAGAGACGTTGGAGGGATTAACGGCCGAATTAATGCGGCTCTTTAGGATTTCGTGGGGTCAGTGAAAAACCTGCCACGAATTAACACAAATTCACACGAATTATGAAAAAATTAGTGGAAATTCGTGTAATTCGTGGCAAAAAACTAACTGCTTGGTAGATAACCCCATGAAATCCCAGAGCCGCATTAATGCTTAACAGATAGGCCGACACGCTGGCGCAGCAGCGGCTCTTGAATGGCTTCTGCATCCAGTTTGTCGGCACCCAAAAAGGTGACGAATCGGGTAAAACCGCGAGCCAATGCCTCGGCAAATGCTTCATCCCTGCCAAGCGATTCATTTTCCAGCCAAAAGCCGAGAATGATGTAGGTGTTGGTTGTTCGATCAAGTTTGCTGTCGAACCGGGCCACAAGTTGGTCGCCCCACAGTACGGGCAGGGTGTAGTAACCGTACTTGCGCTTGTTCTCAGGCTTGTATACTTCCCATACGTAGTCGAAACCGAACAGATTCTTGGCCCGACCTCGCGCACTAACGGGGTCAAGCGGGGCCAGGAATATGACTTCTTCGGTTGTATCCGTCTCCAAAGGGGTCCACATTTCCGGGACGCGGCCTGCGGCTAATGTTTCGATTATTTCGGCGTCACTGCCAAGAGCGCAATGGACCGCCCGCCAGCCCTCAACCTTCACTTCAATGATCTCGCCCTCCGCCAATAATGAATCTCGGATTTGTTTGGCCCGGTCGAATGGTGTACCCCGATGAAAGGAGGCCTGGGTGCGTTTTAGGCGAGAGAGACCGGCAAAGCTGATCTCTTTTTTGATCAGGAAACGGTCAGCTTCGGCATCATCGCTCTCGTAGATGAGGTGGGCAGGCGCGACTGTTTCGGTGAGGGCATAAACACGCTCGAAGTTTTCCCGATGATGGGTCATTACTTCACCGGTTCGCCACAGGTAGTATAAGGCGAGGGAACTGTCTTTTAGGCCGCGATAGTTGTCTGTCCGTTTTCGGCTCGACATTGAGAAGTCCCGGTTCGTGACGGTGCCGCGTTCGCGCAAGATGGCCCGCATTTCGTCAATGGCTTCACCGTGTTCGTGAGGCGTCTTAGCAATACGGCCGTCGCAGTTTGGGTCGCCATCGCGTTCGCGGTGCATGATGACCCGCCAGTGGGGAAGTTCATTCATCGGCCGAACGGCCAGCCAGCCACCCCAATCAAAGAATTTGCGCTGATCGTAGGCTACATCCTCCCACATACCGGGGGAGTAATCCAAGACGCGACTGTGAAGGGTGATGTCATGGCTGCGAGCGATAATTTGGAGTGGGTCAAGTTGTAAATATTCCATCTCGCGCAAAGCCTGTTCGGTGCCTTCTCTTCCATGCCAACGGCGCCCAGGCCACAAGCCTTGTTTGCCCAAAATGAAGCGGCGTGCAATGTCAATGTTAATGGTAATCATGATTCAGGCTAAATATCCGGCCCTTGCAGGCCGTTCATGCCGAGGATCAGCGATACTTCGCCGCCGTGATGCAGGTCGTGTTCCAGTACATGGTAGATCACCCAACTCCGGGATACATAAAAAGTCTGGCCGTCCCACTCGTCGGGGAAAGTCACGGCGCAGTCTTCGGGCGTCCAGCGCTGCAAGCGGGATTCGACGAAGTCCCATGTTTCATTGAGGCCGCGCACCAATTCGGCCGAAGTGCGTGATGGTGATTCACGCTGTCCCCACTCCATGTAGACGTCCATACGTTCGTCGCTGTCTTGCAGCGTTCCACTGAACCACCCCGCCCGTACACTTATGATGTGTTGTAGAATCTGCTCCAGAGGCCACATACGGGGGGCCGGTTGGAGCTTTAGCTGCTCATCTGTTAGCGGCTCAACGGCGCTGCACAGCTTGGCATTATATCCCCGCCAGTTCTCATAAATGACATCTATTGTTCCTTGATTTTGCTGCATACCATTCTCCTTAAGAAATAACTCACGCAAAGACGCAAAGGGCGCAAAGGATTAACGATTTTATTTCCTCAGCTTCACCCCACACGGATTCATGTTGTTTCCAAATATTGCTTCTGCCTTCTCTCAAGGCAGAATGTGTCAGCCAGGTGAGGTGCCAAGCCAGGCGATGATGTCTGCTTCGTGGTCGTCGTGGAAGTGGTTGAAGAATTCGCCAGCCAGGTAGCGGGTGTCGCCTATCCAAACAAGGTAGAAGGCCGGTTCGATAAACTCGATCTTAATGTCATCGGGTAAGCTGTCAATGACGGCCAAAACCTGCTGGAACTGCTGCTGGGATTCTGCGAGGATTTCGGTCACTGACTTGTCTTGATAGGTTTCATAGAACCAGGCGTTAACCTCATCGTCCGTTTTGAGGTGGGCGGGCCAGGGAAGGGGCGGTTCTGGTTCGCCGCGCTGTGCGGCTTGAAAGCGAGCGACGAGGTTGCGGTTCCAGCCGTTCAGGTGGGCGAAGATGTCTTTTAGTGACCAGTGACCGGCTACGCCGGGTTCTTCCATGCGGGCCGGGTCAATCTGTTCAACAAATGCTTTCCATTGATTATTTTCTTCTTGCAACCAGTCTATAAGTTCGGATTTCTTCATCAAAAACTCCTCTTAAAGTAGCCACGAATTTACACGAATTACCACGAATATCAGGTGAGGCGTTGGTAGCAGAAGTCTTTTACGCCGCAGCGGGCGCAGCGATTCCAGTCGTCGTGATCCCGGTCAATTTCTTCCTCAAACATATCTTCGCGCATTTCGGTCAGCAGGTCGAGCAAATCTTCTTCGAGATCGTCGGTGTAGTCAATGGCAAAGGCGTTGTCGCGGTATTGGAGGATGCCGTAGGTCGGCCGTACTCCGTATGTCTCTTCTACCAACAGACAATAAGCGGCCAGTTGGAGAATGTGGGATTCATGGGGCTTGTGGGGTGACGTGCGGGACTTGACTTCAACAGGGATGAGTTGGCCGTCGGCTGCTGCAACGAGGTAATCAGGACGGCCGACCAGTTGCAAGTTGGGAGAAAAGAGGGCGTCTTGCTGTTTCAGCCATGTTCCCGTATCGGTATAGATGACCTTTCCGTCTGGCATTCGGGTTTGTTCCTGGCGGGACCGGGCGAACATCCAGGCTACGACAGCCAGCAAAACAAGGGTCAATCCCAGCCCCAATGGGCCAATGATTAATCCACCGCTTAAGAGATCACCCTGGTTCATATGAACTGGCCCAAAACCCAAAAGACGAGAACACTCAGGGCTAGAAAAAAGAATATTAAGGCAAGACGTCGCCCCAACAGAGCTTGATGCACCTGACGGCCGTGCTGCCGGTGATAGGTCGTTCCTTCCTGCAATTCCTGAACATTTTGCGACCGGTAGCCGTAGGTGCGTCGAAGCCACCAGGCGCGGTGACAGTAGACATATTCCCCAATCTCACTTGCTTTAATCACTTTGTAGCCCATATGTTCTATTATACCCCCACGAGAGGGTGAATGTCCAGTATAACTTTTATGATGCTGGCTTGGTAGGAGACTGAACAGAAAGCGATTTACCAAATCGCTCTACATGGTTTTTTACCAGAATCCAGGCTTTTATTATTTTGGTGGTTTGAATTTGAAACATGCTGCAACTTTCATTCGTCAAGCTCGTATTGTGTAATGCAACCATGTCTATTCCTGGTTCATCTTAACATTCAACGAAATAATGCCGTTATAATAATAGGTAGGGTTGGTCTTGTACCCACCTGGAGCAACCATCGAGGACGACCACAAAGGTCTCCCCTACAGATCAAGGAAGGTAATTGAGTTATGAGTTCTAAAAAACAAGCTGATAGATATACGGAACTACGCGATTCGTTAGAAACGCTGCCCCATATCAGTCCCGAACAGGTCAATCAATGGGTTGAATTACAACGCACGATTGACTCCAGCCGGGACTACCTCATTCGTGCTGTCCCCCAATCTCAACAAAGTATAGATGAAGCCCAGAAGATTCTGGCGCAACGAACTTATACGCTGGTTTTCTTTGGTGGGACGGGCGTTGGCAAGAGCACGCTGATCAATGCGCTGCTCGGCCGTAATTTGCTGCCAACCGGAGCAGTAACGGCCGTGACCGGCACCATCGTCTATATTGAAAGAGCGACCGACGGCGAAGGCGAGTCACTGACCTTGAGTTATTGGGGACGTGAAGAGTTCGCTAACCGCGTCCGCCGCCTGTGTCAGTTGGCCCAGATGGACAGCTTCGACATCACTAACGATGGCGAGCGGGAACAAGGCCGCAAGGCTATCGAAGCCCAGGTGGAATCCACTAAGGACGACGCCAAGACGGAGCAGGATGAGTATCTGGAAATCTTAATTGACTGCATTGATACCTATGAAGCTAATAAAGATTTGTTCAAAAACGGCCCGCCAGAACCACAAACATTTGCCTTAGACAATGAAGATGCGCTGACCCATCTGCGAGAGGATGGTTTCAAAGGCAGCAAGAAACGGCAAATCCGGCTGGTGAAGTCGGCTACCTTTAAGGTTCAACCCCGCACCGGCCAGCCTGACCTGCTGATGAACGGCTATCTTCGAATTGTGGACGTTCCCGGCCTGGGCGCCGGGATGAAGCTGCACGAGGCTATTACCCTGGAAGAGATGAAGCGGGAAGACGCGATGATCGTCCTGGTGACTGATGCCGGACGGCAGCGTGTGGATGAGATGAAATCATTATCGGCCGTTAACTGGATCAAGGAGAACCGTCTCTTTGGTCTGTCAGGCAGTGATTTGGACGAAGCGGCCTCGAAAATCTTCATGGTCGTCAACGGCGGCAATATCCGTCAGGCATTCGACCGCCTGAACTCCGGTTTACCGGAGAGCGAACGGGAAGTGAAGGAAGTGACCCGTTATATCGCTCCTAACTATTGGGAACGGTACAACAATCGGGGCAATAATCGGCCGTATTTCCTGGTAATGACGCCTTCCGCTTTGTATGTTCAAGACCCTGAACATGCCCCGGAGGAGTTTGCCAGTGAGACAGAACGAATTCTCAAGACCTTCTCGGATCAATTGGGGCCGGTGGACAAGAGCGACCCCTTAAATACCGATACAAAAGAAGCATTACTTAAACTCAGTGAAATCCCCCTGCTCCGTGAACGGTTGATTACTTTCATCCAGACGGAGCGGGTGCGCGGGCAGCTTCGTGAAGCCAGTTCCCGCGTCCGCAATGGGCTGCAATCGCTGCGCTTCTACTATGAAAAGCAGTTGGCGGGACGAAGCGTTTATCCGCCTTTCGCTGACAGTTGGGAAGCGCTGCAAGAACGGCGGTATGAGAATATTTTGAACCGTCAGCAGAAAGAGCTGCCGAGGGCGTTCCACAATGCTTTGTTGGAACTGAGTCAACGCACGAACAGCGACGGCCGTTTCCGCAATTTGCTCCAGCCGACCTTAAACGGCGTGCGGGGTATGGTTCAGGATACCGTTCGCCGCGAAGTTGAAACGCTGCTGGACAGCTACGGAACTGAGCATTGGGACGAGCGCGACGTGACCTATGACAACCTGGTCTGGGGAACAAGTGGCATTGAAGTGCCGATTAAGCGCATTCTCTATCAGGTCGAACTGGTGATGCAGGAAGCGGTTTCCAACTTTATGCCCCAGGTGGCCGAGGTGATTTCGGCCGAACTGGAACGGACTCTGGACGCCCATGAAATTTTAAGCCGATTGCAACGTGCTACCTACGGCCAGGAATATACCTACACCATGCCGGACCGGCCGGGTGAAGCGCTGACCCTGGAAGATGCCTATATGCAGTTAGGCTCCAGAGTGACCGACAATTTCCGTCATATCTGCCGCCAATCCACCATGTATGAATTGGTACGACCGGAACGCTCTATCCATCATCGGGTTCGCCAGGGTGAAGAGGAACTTTCTCTGCCGGAAGATGACCGTCTGCTGGATGTCGTCCTGCAAGGAGTTGACATCATCCGCCGCGAGGTCTCTAATCAGGCTCGCGCACTTGCCAACACTCCAGCCGGACAGCGCGTTCGGGATGCCGTCGGCGCGACAGCCGGTGGTAACCACGTTGCCCAGCCGCCGGAAGAAGAGATCGTTATCAATATCCTGGA
>JBAPRX010000452.1:0-19832 GCA_049281335.1 Promineifilaceae bacterium (SeqCode) | reverse complement strand
GCCTGCGGGTCATTTATGAACGCAATCAGGAAAACGGCCCAGGAAAAAGTAAATGAAAAATCACTGCTGCCCGCACCGTATTCCCGGCTGGACTATTTTGTTGGGGCTACTGCTTTTTATCATGCTTGCCGCCTGTCGTCCGGCCGTTTTGAACCCGCCCCGCCTGGAAACGCAGACTGCCCAGGCCGCAATGGCCCCAACTGAAACACCTCCCCCGCTTGAATTGGCTGCGCCCACCGCGACGGCTGAATCGGCCGACCCGACTTTGGCCGAGCCGGTTCTGCCGGAAGTGACCCCGAACCAAAGTATTACGCTGTGGGTTGATGAAACGTCTCAGGCTCACGCCCGGATTTTGGCGGAGATGGCCCAGGAATTTACCGAGTCCACTAACATCCAGCTAGAGGTTGTCCAGGTGTCGTCTGATTTGCTGCCTGAATTGGTGGATACGGCCGTTCTCTCTGACACGCTGCCCGACTTGATCCTCCATCCCATCGAATATACTTTCGGCTGGGCCGAACGGGGGATTCTCAATACGAAGGCCGCGACCGAGATTGCCGATCAGTTGGGCCGGGACACCTTCGACGCCGGCGCTTTGGATATGCTAACCACAGACGACGGAACGGTGGTCGCCCTACCCAGTGATGGGTGGCAGGAGTTGATCATTTACCGCCGGGACTGGTTTGACGAACGGGGGCTGGCTGCTCCAAACAACTATGACTCGCTTTATGCCGCTGCCGAAGCGATCTTTCAGCCTGATTCGATCTACTCCGGCATTATCATCCCCACTGATTCGGGGTTAGTCACCACCCAACAGGCTTTTGAGCTGATTGCCTCGGCCAATGGCTGCCAGCTAATTGACCAGAAAGGGGAAGTGTCTCTGCTCCATCCGGCCTGTTTGGAAGCGCTTGATTATTATCTCTCATTGATCTCTCAGTTCAGCCCGATTGGGGTCCAGACTGATACCAGCGCCCTGAATGCCTATCTGGCCGGGCGGACGGGTATTATTTTTGCTTCTCCGGCTGTTTTACCGGCTTTGGCCGGGTTGGATGAGGCGTATCCATTGACCTGCGCCGACTGCACCACGCCAAATTTTCTGGTGAACAACAGCGGCGTCCTGACCCATCTACAGGGCAGCGGTGAATTTGCAACTCGCTCTCATTTCGGAACGATGAGTAATCTGGGTATCACCAGTTCGGCCGATCAGGAGGCTGCGGCTGTTTTTGCCAACTACTGGTTCAAGGACGGCTATCTGAAATGGTTGTCCGTCGAACCGGAACGGAAAGTACCGATGCGAAATGGCGAAACGGCCGGATCAACCACCTTCCTGACAGCCTGGCAAACGCTGCCTTTAGTAGAAGGTCAACCAAGCCTGGCTGATATTTTCGGCCAGGAACTAACTAACCAGCTTGCCGAGGGGGTTACAACCACCAACCGGTGGGCATTCCCTGAAAAACAGGGCCGTCTGGTCACATCTTTGTACACAGACCTCACGATTTCTCGTCTTCTCCAGGAAATGCTCAGTGGCTATTTCACCAGCAGCCAAACGATTATCGAAATGCACAATGCAACGGTTGCCTTTATTCCCAATTATGCTTATCCTATTGAGGAAACTGATTCCAATACCACAACAAATTAAATCAGTCAGATACCGCATTAACAGCACACGCATGAAAACAGACAGATGAAAATTGAGACTCTCTATGAAGAAGAAGCCTTTGGCGTATTGAGCAGCGATGATATTTACCTCGACTGCATTCTGGTCAAGCCAAAAGGGCTGGAAGATGATCAGTTAGAAGTTCTGTATGTTTGGGTCCCCAGATACCCTCTTACCAAGACAACCCTGATTAACTGCGCTCGCCAGGATATTCAAGCCGAATGGCGGCAGGGGAAGGCAGCGCACCTGGTCTTTGACCTGCGGGGAACGGGCGACAGTGACGGCTCAATTGGTGACAGAAATTTCAACCGGGACATTCAGGGAATTCAAATTTGGGCTGATGAACGGTTTGGGGAAATTACCATTGCCCTCCTCGGCCAACCGGATGGACATGGCAACGCCGCCATCCTTCCAATCCGATCCGGTGTTATCCTTGAATATTATCATTATGCCGTTGAGACAGAAGATAACGAGGAAAACCCTCCAAGCCATCCACCTTTGTTATATATCTCTACCCCCGGCAATTTCGGCCTGGTTGACGATGAACTGTGCCACCGGCTGGCGCTGGCGGGTTTTGAAGTTTATGGCATGGACCCCCTCCGGTACCTGCTTCATGCCAGCCATATCAACCGGCTAAAAGCGGCCGATCAATGGGCAGACCTCCTGGTTTTTTGCGAGATTATGCCGGAGCCACCCATTATCATCGGCCAGCCACTTGGGGCCGGTCTGGCCCTGCTTTGGGCTTGCGGCCTCAATGGCATTCAGGGTGTCATCTCCATCGGCAAGGCACAAGACGTCTTCGACCCCTGGCACATCTTTGAAAACGATAATCCCCACAACTATTTCATTAACCGCCACCTGTACAGGTTGGAGTCCCGGCCTGTTGTCTATGTCATGATTGAAGGAAACGATCTAGGGGGCGAAGCCCGCGAAATAGCTGCCCTCTACGCCACCACCGGACACCCTCGACTGGCAGAAAAAACTAAAGAAGTCAGCCCCCGATTCTTGCTGAAAATGCTGGCCTGGATCGAAAATGAAAAAGTCCTTGACGAAAAGTAACCAAACTGTTATGATGCCCACCATGCAAACACAAACCTGTTTCTTTTATTTTTTTGGGCATATGAAACCAACGCTGCAAATTGGCGAGCGGTTTGTTTTGCCTGACTAAGAAACAGGAAAGACAACAGAGTTCTAAAAGACGCGGCGAACCCGCGTCTTTTTTGTTTTATGGGCAAAATTCATTCAGAAGGGAAGAAATATGTCGAAGATTCAAGTCAATCGCAATGGTCATAATGGTGAAGGGAAGAAAGCGAAGGAATTAATCTGTCGTGGGATACGGGGAGCGACGACGGTTGAAGAAAATAGTGTGGATGCCATCCTTTCAGCCACCAGGGAGCTGCTTTATATCATTATCAGAGCCAACGAAATCGAAGCAGAAGATGTTGCCAGCGTCATCTTTACCACCACAACGGACTTGAACGCGACTTATCCCGCTCTCGCTGCCCGCCAGCTTGGATGGTACGACACAGCCTTGTTGTGCGGCCATGAAATGAATGTTCCCGGTGGCCTGCCACGATGTATTCGCGTTTTGGTCCACTGGAACACAACCCGACACCCGAAGGACATTGTTCATGTCTACCTGCGTCGGGCTAAAGATCTCCGCCCTGATCGCAATGAACTCCCCCCTATCCCTTTGGAGGAAATCGAAGCGGTCATCAATCTGGATGATGCGGCCTTAAAAGTCGGCGCATCATCCAGATAAATGGATAATATCATGTGGTATTTCAACAGCGATGTTCGCCATTCGATAGTACAACTATCAAGAGAAAACGAAGGTACCTGTGAGGGAAACTGTAAGGGAAAAGGAAATGAAATGATGATCGTTATAATGAAATCCCAGGCAAAGATGCGTGACATATCGGCCGTCATTGCTCGCATTGAAGATGCCGGGTACAAAGTCCATCTCTCTGAAGGGGATGAGCGAACCATTATCGGCCTGATCGGGAACGGCCGTCCCGTTGACCGGGAACAGGTCGAACGAATGCCGGGCGTTGAACGGTGCGTCCCCGTTTTGAAGCCGTTCAAGCTCGCCAGCCGCGACTTCAAGCCCAAAGATACGACCTTCCCCATTGGGGATCATGTCGTTGGCAGCAAGGAGATCATTTTGATGGCCGGGCCGTGTTCGGTGGAGAGCCGCAGCCAGATCATTGAGACGGCTATCGCCTGTAAGGAAGCGGGGGCGCACATTTTGCGGGGCGGGGCGTTCAAACCGCGCAGTTCCCCCTATTCTTTCCAGGGTATGGGGGAGGAAGGGCTAAAATATATGGCTGAAGCGCGAGAAGTGACCGGGATGCCCATCGTGACGGAAGTGATGGAACCGGGTCTGGTCCCGCTGGTGTGTGAATATGCCGACATCTTGCAAATTGGCGCCCGGAATATGCAGAATTATGCGCTGCTCCACGCTGTTGGCGAGTCGCAGCATCCTGTCTTGCTAAAACGAGGGATGAGCAGTTTGATGGAGGAGTGGCTCATGTCGGCCGAGTATATTCTGAGTCACGGCAATACCCGTGTCATGCTTTGCGAGCGGGGTATTCGCACCTTTGAAAAGTACACCCGTAATACCTTCGACATTAACGCGATTGCTGTTATCAAGCAGATGTCGCACCTACCTATTATTGCCGACCCCAGCCATGCTACCGGCAAGTGGGAGTACGTTGCCGCTGCTGCCCGCGCCAGCATCGCTGCCGGGGCCGATGGGGTGATCATCGAAGTCCATCCCAGACCGGAAGAAGCCCTCTCAGATGGCGGCCAATCGCTCAAACCGAAACGGTACGCCCAACTGGTCACAGAGATGAAGGCGATTGCGGAGGCGGTTAATCGAACGATCAATTAAAAGCAGCAGTCAAAAGTTAAAAGTAGTTGGCTTTTACTGTTCACTATTCTAGTCACCTGACACAAATCAGATGAAGTAAGGCCCATCTCTAATGGAGATGGGCAAATTACCCAATCACCAATCACCCATACTGTTCCGCCGCCTGCCGTAGTTCCAGGGCAATCTGATCCCGCAGCCAGGCCGGGGCCAAAATCTCAACCTGCGCCCCCCAACTACGAATCCAGGGCTGCATCTCCAACGGCTCCGCAATCTTGTGTCAGCTAGTGACACAGAAACAACCAGTTCCACGCAATCTTATCATGAATCCCTCATAGCTCCTGCCGCCGCTTAATTGTACCAACCCCATTTACGGTCTTATTCACCGTCGGGTTGCCGATGTATTCCACCGAACCCACACCAGAAATAGTCACATCCAACGAATTACTGACCCTGACCACCGCCATCCCAGCCCCATTTTGTTCAACAGTCGCATCCGCACTGGCCAAATCCTCAGCGTTATACATCCCAAGACCGTTGATTTCAACTTCCTGTCGGGCCACATGCCCGGAAACAGTGATGTTGCCGCCACCGTCCAGATGAGCGGTCCATTCTTCCCCATCCAGGTGAAGCACCTCTATCTCCCCTGCGCCATCCAGCTCCAGATTATCAATACCCTTGACGGTCACATCATAAACCAGTTCAGTAACATCATTAAAGACGATATTTTTCTGAATACCAATTATCAGCTTGTTGCCTTGGACACGGGTTTCAATATAGGGCAGGAAATTATCATCGGCCGTAATCTTCACCGAATCGCTGCCTGTTTGGTCAATGACCAGACGGCCGACTCCCGCCAGTGAAACACCCGTAAAGCCATCCAACCCCCTATCTTCCGTAATCACATTTCCCGATCCATGAATAATATCCACCGGACCCTCCGCATTATCACAGGCAGCCAAAAATCCAACCAACACCACGACAATACTTAAAAAGCGTAAGGTACGCATCATTTCCTCCCGATTTTCCAAAACCATTATGGTTGGGTTGCAGGTGGCCAACGAAAGACCAAAAGCGACCCTAAAACCAATAAATTAAATATCAAAGCCGAACCAACCGGCGAAGTTATCGGCCTGGCCCAAAACAGGGCTAATCCCAAAGCGGAAATCACCGAGGCAGTAATGGCAATCGGCCGCCACCAGTCGCTCCCACGAAAGAGACCAATCGCGACCCCAACAAACCCGGCGATGGCGACAATCCAGATCAGGCTTCCCAACCCCCGCGCCAAAAGACCGCTGCCAAGCAGCCAGGAGCGGGTAGATTGCCCCCAATCGGCCGAACTCAACAGCGGAACAAGAAACAAGATATGACCAATCCCATGAGCGCCTACTAAAACCGCCAACAGAATACGAAGCCAGTTTGCCATTTGTCACATCCTTTTCGCCTTAACCGCGCAGAACGGGAACAGTCCAATGATTGATCAAAACCCCCCACAACAAGAAAAGATCAATCGCTATTGGAAGGATTGACAGCGGTCCGGCAAACAAAAGGTACAACAGGGTCGAGGTCAGAGACCCAGCTGCCACCAGCGGGACAAACCATTCAGCCGGAACAAGGATCCCGACAAGAGCCGCAAAAGCGGCCACAAACGCAAGCACAGAAAGCCCTGCCAGTACCGGCGTCACAACCCCGCCCGACTGCGTCGGCAGCCCCCCAACACCGGCTAACAATGGCCGGGAATCATTCCCAAACGGCCAGACAATCGACGCCCTAGGCCCCGGAACAAATGCCGTCCCCGCAAAATGAGCGCCTAAAAACAAGAGAACCAGAACAACGATACGCATGGTATATCCTCCAATTTATCTATTGAAATTTTTAAAACCATTCCGGAAACGATTTTCCAAAACGACTGTTCGCCCACACTAACTTTCCCCGGACCTGACCCGTTAGTTCCCGGCCAAAGTTTCAGCCCGTTCCCGGATCTCTAAAAGCATCTTGCGTTCCATGATGAACTGGAAAAAGTAAGTCAGCTTGATCGGTAGTTTCTGTTCCATCGCCATCCGCGAACGGAGCAGCAGCCGGGTCGAACCATCACTTTGCTGTTGCAGCACGAACTGCCAGGTATCAATCAATGCAAGCCTCATCCCCCGGCAGCGCCATCTCCTGCTCTGCCTTCGTCGCGCCCCAGGTGCTCATCCAGGGCCAAAGCAGCGTCAGGTACAATATTGTAACCACCACAAGACAGGCCAAAATAATCAACATCCCTTGAAGGAACCGGTGCGGCCGTCTTTGGGATTGTTCGGTTGTCAGTGAAACAGTCTGAGTAGTCATCTTTTTCTCCACCATAAATCAAATTGGTACTTCAATTGGAAAGACAAAGGGCGCAGCCACAAACCATCCCTGCCCCCGTGTCCTTAAATCCTCCGAAGGGCAGGTTCACCCCGCCTCAACAGCTCCTTCCCTGGCAGCAGCTTCATCCCAAACAGGAGCCGCAGAATATTGATACGCCTGATAACAAATTCATACAGCACCATAATAATCGTCAGAGAAACGGCCGCAATCACCACATAATCAACCGCATCCGGCAGCCCTTGTTGCAGCACGATATACCCCACCACCAACAGAACCGTCTGGTGCATAATGTAAAACGGCAGCACCGCTTCATTGGCATATTTCAAAAACGGATTTTGGAAAGTAAGATGTTGTTGGGCAAATCCCAGAAAAGCCAGGATCCAGAACCAGGAATTGAGGCAGTACACACTGGTCAACACCCGGTAACGGTCCGTACCCCACAGTGGAATACCACTGTCCGAAATCTGCAGATACAAAAAAACCATGCAGAGCAGCCCGCCAACCAGCGAAATCCACCGCTGCCGACGTATCCGGTCCACCAGCCCATCATGGGAATACAGGACAAACCCGGCCAAATAAAAAGGAATAAAGAGCAGAAAAGACCAACCACCCAAAATCAACTGTCCAACCCCTTTATTCGGATTGAGCCAGTTCATAAACAAATATACCGGCACAAAGAGGAGGTAAACCAGGCCCGGCAGCGCCAGGAAATCGCCAACCCGTTTCAAAACAAATCGGCCGTTTCCATGACGCGCCCAACTAAAGAGAGGGGCAAAAACCATGGTAAACAAAAACAGCAGCCACAAATACCACAAATGCATACCCGTAATAGCAAAGTTGCCATTATTCCAACCATAAATACCCTCAAAATAATGAGGTAAAAACGCCCAAAACGATCCCGTAAATTGGTGATGGCTGACCCGTTCCAGGTAGACTTGAAGCGGAAGATGGGTAAAAGCTGCGAAGGTTAAGGGGACCAGCAGCCGTGCCACCTTACTCTGCAAAAATTTACCCGAACCGCTCTTCCCGGAAGCAAAAAACACACTCGCCCCCGAAATCACGAAAATAAGCGGCATTATCCAACTCACGATAAAAACCCCCAACGGTTCCAGTTGGGGATAAGTGACCGAGCTTTTGACATGCCAGTCGGATGGATCAAAAAACCGGCCTGAGTGAAACACAAAGACCAGAAAAATCGCGATAACCCGCAGCCAGTCCAGCTCATAGCGACGAACAGCGCCGCCTTCCTTCTTAATCATCACGCCTCCTGATAACGCCCGGCCCTATTCCCCACCAGGCTGTTTTAATCTATGTCAATTGTTTCGTTATAACCCCAGCCATTTTGCCGGCGAATATGGAGCCTGAAAGGAGTAATTTCAATCAATCGGCTCCACTGCGCCTCTGCCCTGTTAAGCAGGCTCAATTGGAGTATGGGATCATGCTCAACCGCCACCAACTTATGCGGCTCACCCAAGACAACGGCCGTTCCTCTGAGCTGCCACTCCGCGCTTGTCACCACAACCTCTGAATTACTGAGTAGATTAGGCAAATGGTCAGAGGTACTTGGAAGAAGGATATATAATTGAATCCCCTTCGATTCACACGGCAGCAACGTCGCTTGCAAGTCAGCCGCCCCATAGGTTGATAAGGTTGCGTAGTGGATCGGACTCAAGGCATCAACAACACGCTGGCGTAGATGGTCTAACATAGTTCACCTTTGGAATCCGACAGGGTAAGGGAAGCAAATGCTTTCACTTAGCGTCCGACACGATTAAAGGCAATAAATTTTTGAATAGAATGAGAGGTGTCAGACACTTTCAACCAAAGGGTAAGCGTCCACACGTGGCATCGCGTCTAACTTTGGTTATGTTTCAGGTTATGTCATTATGCGATAAGCTCAAGATCACGGGCGCGGGCGACCGCCGCCGTTCGATTTTTGACCCCCAGCTTCCCTAAAATGTGGTTCAAATGGCCCTTAACAGTCCCCAAACTAAGGAACAATTGATCAGCGATAGCCTGGTTAGACGCCCCAGCCGCCACCAGGCTCAAAATCTCCAACTCCCGATCAGTAAGCGGGTCTGGGAGTAAGTCAACTACCGCCTGCTCCATCTGCTCCAGTAAATGAGCGGCATAGGGATTTGAGGTACTCAGCCGCTCCAACAAAAGCGCCATCGGCCGTCCTTCGTTAATGAAAATTCGGCCGAACTGCTCAGGCTCCGCCAATGCCAGCGCCCGGTTCAAGGACGACAAGGCACGGTCTGGCTGCTGGTTCTTGGCCAGCGCCAATGCCTGAAGAATGGAGATTTCAATCAAGGAACCACTTCGCCCCGCCAATTCAGCCGCAGCCAGCAGCCTCCCCAATATTCCCAACGCCTCATTCGGCCGTCCCTCCACCAGATAAATGCGCACCAGCGTCAACAACCCCGCTTCGTTTCGGAAAGAGACCGGCGACTCCGGCCCTATCTGCTGATTTTCCAGCTCCCAATAAGCCTCCAACAACATCCCCTGTGCCAGATATTGTCGGGCCATCACAACCGCCAGCAGCCGGTTTTCGGCCGTTAAATTAAACCGCCTCACCAACCGTTCGGCCGAGGCCAAATTCTCACCGAGACAGCTCTTGTCACCCTGGGTCAGTGCTGTCCGGGCCAGCGTTAAATATCCCTGAAGGACTACCCGGGGCTGCCCTCCAGGCCAGATTTGAGGCAGTGCCGCTGTAATCAGCCGTTTAGCTTCCTCGAGATCATTTCGCTCATAGGCCAGCATTCCCCAGCCAACCGCTGCGTTACTTTTCAAGGCCAACCAGTCCCCTTCATCCCTTTCTGCCAGGCCCTCCAATCGCCGGAGACATTCCCCCGCCTGCCTTAAACTTCCTTGCGCCCAACAGGCCACCATCTTGTGCCACCAACTGGCAAAAGCCAGGTAAATATCACCCCATTCCTCGCAAATTGATGCAGACCGGTGCAATGTATCCACAGCCGAAGCCGCCTCCCCCTCTGCCAGTTGGGCCAGCCCCAGACCAATCATTGCCACCTGCCGCCATAATATTTCCTCTTGGGGCAGCTGCGCCAGGGCACTCTCCATCCAAGATATCGCGTTGGCCGATTCCTGTCTGTGGGCCGCCATCGCCCCTTGAATTGCCGCCCAACGCCCTTGATAACGCTGCGTCTCCGCCTCATCCGGGTCCAAATCTGCCATCTGTTGTCCAATCAAGTGGACTCGTTTGGAGGCTTCCGTCCAACGGTCATGCAAAAAGAGCAGCCAGGCAAACAGCAGCCCCAACGTCAACCGCTTGGCCAGCAGTTCCTCCGGCAGCATTTCCAACCATCGCAGCAAAACATTTAAATGGCCCTGACTCAGAAACAGGTTAGCCTCCGCCTCGATCATATCTGCCGCCATCTCAGGCTCATTGGCCACCAGGGCATGCTGAATAGCCTGCTCCGTAAACCCATTGGCAGCATACCACTCCCCCGCCCGCCGGTGAAGCTCCGGGATCATCTCAGGCTGTTGCTGAAGCAGTCGTGCCTGTAACGTTTCCGCAAACAATGGATGATAACGGTACCATTGGCCGTTTTCATCCAGCGGCATTAGAAAAAGATTGTTTTGGGCAAGATATTCCAGGACCGGCTGCGACCGGAGAGGGATTGGCGGCGCTGCCTCCGGCTCTTCGTTTTGCGTCTCCCAGGATTCAATTCTGGTCACTGCATTACAAAGCGGGGCCGTCAGCCGTTCCAGTAACGTCGTTTCCAACAGAAACTCCTGGACCACGGCCGACTGTCGCTGGAAAACCTCCTCCACCAGATACGAAAATACATGTCGGTTCGTGCCATTAAAAGCTGCCACGAAATCGGCCGCTTCTGATAGGTTCAAATCGCGCAGAGAAAGGGCCGCCAACTGCAGGCCTGCAGGCCAACCCTCAGTCCGCTCAACGAGCATTTTCAGGGACGTCTCAGGCAGCGGCTCCCCCAACACTTGATGGAAAAACTTTCTGCTTTCCCCAACTGTAAACCGCAGGTCACCAGCCCGAATCTCATTGAGTTCACATTGCACTCGCCAGCCGGACAAACCCAAAGGCGGATCGCTGCGTCCGGCAATAACCAGGTGAAGCTGTGGAGGAGCATAGTCCAACAAATAAGTCAGCGCCGAATGAATCGCCGGATTACTTATCAGGTGGTAATCATCCAGAAACAGCCCTAATCGCCCCTCCAACTTCCCCAGATCATTAATCAGCATCATCAACATCGTATCAGTCTGCAAAGAGTGAGAGGACTGAAGCCGCGGAACGGCCGTCTGACCCAGGCCGCTGTCCACCCGCTGTAGGGCCGCTATCAGGTAATGCCAAAAACGATTAGGGTCGTTATCTTGTGCGTCCAGCGACAGCCAGGCCACCTTCGAGAGAAGCAAATCAGGCACGGGCTTATCCGCTGCCCGGCCCCCCTTCAGGCTCTCAATCCACGCCGCCAGCAAACTCGTCTTTCCAAAACCCGCCGGAGCGGAAAGCAGGGTAAAACGGCCGTTCAACCCATTATTCAGCTGTTCTATGAGGTGGGGGCGGGAAATAAATTCAGAATGGGCCTTCGGCAAATACAACTTAGTTGAGAGAAGTAAATCAACCACGAAGCTCCTTCTTCAAACCACTCAGACCACAAGAAAGCAACGGGTTCCAACCGCAGCCTTTCTCCACCGTCACTCGTTTCAGACGCCGGAAAACTCTGGTTATCCATCATCGAGTTTACAAATTTTTGCCGCCGTAAACGAGTGATAAAAATCATATTTTTCATGTGATATTACTCGAGAATAATGCCTCGCACGGCCGTTTTTTCAGCCGATATATAACTTTCGATAGAGGAAAATCCCATCCCCCACCCTTTACTATTTAGATGTTTCAGTTAAATCATAAATTCGAGGAAGAGGAATGAATAAAGACGTCATACTAACCCCTGAAACAGCAGTCGAACGAAGCCGGCCCCGGCCCGATGCCTATCCGGTTCCCCAAAGCGGCCGAAACCTCATCATCTTCGCCTGGGTCGTCACCATCCTCATCAGCACCGTTCCCGACTTTATTTTCAACGAGCTGGGCAGTGGAATCTCCTCCTGGCTTGTTTATGCCAAATTCGCCCTCATGGGCGTCCTTGCCCTCGCCGCCTTCATCGCCGCCCCGCTTCGCCCTCTTAGGAGCTATTTCATTGTCATGGCAGCCTTCTTCGGCCTCTTTGAAATTAGCCACCGGATCGACTTTACGCTGCCATTTCTGCAAAAACTGTTCGGCAGCACGGTCTTCGATACCCGTATGCAGGCTGAACAGATAGCCAAACTCGACGTCACCCTCACTATGATTAGCATCTTACTTCTCCTGGGCTACAAACGGCGCGACTTCTTCCTGACTCGTGGCAATCTACGGGCCTCTATCAAACCGGTGCCGCTGCTGGGCTTCCCTAAGCTCTCCGCTTACTTCTTTGGCATCACCCATTATTTTGGCACACCGGGCGGCATACTAGGCGGCCTGCTATCTATTTTCATGGGTTGGATACTGGGCAAAGGCATGATCGAAACCCGCGGCCTATTCTGGACCTAGTGGATCCACTTCCTGAGCGACATAGCCATCTTCACCTTCCTGACGGCCGCTTTACTACAGTAACGCCTGAACCCCTATAAGGAATAAACACCAATGACGAATCTTAAACAAACCCGATTTTCCCTACTAATCTTCGTTCTGCTTCTCATGGCCGGCTGCAGCGCCGGTTCGGCCGTCCCCAACCCCCCCGACTACTGGCCCACCGGCGGCTGGCAAACCTCATCCCCCGAACAGCAAGGCGTTGACTCCCAAACCCTGGTCGAGATGTACCGGGCCATTGACCGGCAGGCGATAAACCTGCACAGCCTGATTATCATCCGCAACGGCTACATCATCAGTGAGGCCTATTTTCATCCCTACACGGCCGAAAACCAGCACGACATCGCCTCCGTCACCAAAAGTGTCACAGCCACCCTCTTAGGTATCGCCGTAGAACAAAACATCATCAAAGACATAGACCAGCGTGTCCTCAGTTTCTACCCAGACAGATACGTCGAGAACCGCGACAGCCGCAAAGAAGCATTGGCCCTCAAACATCTGCTGACCCTCGAAACAGGCTTTGAATGCGACCTGGCCCTGACCGAAATGGAAATGCAGCAAAGCGGCAACTGGGCAGCCTATTTGTTGAATCTCCCAATGGCAAACAAACCCGGCAAGGAGTGGTATTACTGCTCCCCCGCCACCCATCTCATCTCTGTCATATTGGAAAAATCCACTGGAATGCACACCCGCGAATTTGCCAACGCCAATCTCTTTAAGCCGCTCGGCATCCCCGAAGTCCAGCCCGCCCAATGGCCCTCCGACCCACAAGGCACATCCAGAGGCGACATAGGCCTCAACCTGACACCCCGGGACATGGCAAAATTAGGACTGCTTTATCTCCAGGATGGCGTCTGGAACGGAACCCGTTTGCTCCCCGAAGGCTGGGTCTCAGCCGCCTCGGCCGAACAGGCCGACAAAGGCGACGGCACATCCTACGGCTATCTCTGGACCACCTATCCCCACCAAAGCCATTACGCCGCCCTTGGCATGGGGGCCCAGCAGCTGCACATATTCCCGGAACAAAACATAATTGTCGTCGTCACTGCTGCCCTCCCGGTATATGCCGAATCCGAAGAAATAAACAGCCTCCTCAACGACTACATCCTCCCGGCGGCCATCTCCGACACCCCGCTGCCGGAAAACCCGGAGGCCGCCAACCATCTCACAGCCCTGCAAACGGCCGTTTCCAATCCCGACCCCAAACCCACATCACTACCCGATATCGCCTATCTGATCTCCGGCAAGACCTACCTGTTCGACGAAAACCCCATGGGTTGGCACTCCCTCCGCATCACCTTTACTAAAGGCAGCACAGTTGCCAGCGCTCTCATGGTTCAATCTGTTGAAAACCCGGAGTTCGAAATCGGATTAGACGGCCGTTTTCGCGTAACAGAACTCCCCGGCGCGACCCCAATCGCCTTAAAAGCAGACTGGATTGATAACTCAACCCTGCTCGTTCGCCAGCTCAACCTCGGCACCATTCAGGAATATAACTTGACCCTGTCCTTCCACGACTACGGACTACAAGCCCGCCTTCTCGACACCGTCTTTGGAACCATAGACGTTGAAGCAAATGCTTCAGCAGTAAGCAAATGACCACATTGAATTTTCTTTCCATAGCAGCCACATTCCTTGCCCTCCTGCTAATCTTGCAGCCTCGACCAAGGTTGTTGAACGCTGCCCCAATCTTCCTCTTTCTCATCGTCCTGGTTAACATCATCGTTAATGGCTATCAAGCCAACATCCTCTCTGTTTACCTCATCACAATTGCCTTAATCCTGATTGCCGTCCGTCGGCTGCTCCGGGCAAAATCAACAACCCTCCAAACCCGTTCCCGTCGCAGTTGGACAGCAGGACTGCTTGCAACCGGACTGGCACTCCTGGGCCTCCTAATGGCCATCCGGGCAACCCTATTCTTCTCTCTGCCCCCGGCCGATCTAACCCGCCTAAATTGGTCGGCCGCTTTCGACCAAATGCACGCCCGCCTCTCCAAGACCTACGCCTTTGGCGATTGGAAAGAGATAGACTGGGACACCCTCTACGACACCTACGCCCCCCGGATTTTCGACGCCGGGGAAAATAAGGATCGACAGGCCTACTACCTCACCCTCCAAAGCTACATCAGCGCCATTCCCGATGGTCACGTCTGGTTGGAAGGGGACGATTTTGGAACGCGACAACAAATGGTTGGCGGCGGCTACGGCCTGGAAATAGCCGCCCTGGACGACGGCCGAATTATCGCCGTCACCATCACACCCGGCGGCCCCGCCGAAAAGGCTGGTTTATTATGGGGGGCCGAACTCCTCACCTGGAACGGCTTGCCTATCGAATCCGCTCTGGAGCAAACGGCCGTTATCTGGCCCAAACGGCGCGGCGCACCGGCAACGGCTGAAGGGCTGGCCCTGGAAAAGCTGCGCCTTCTGGTTCGGAACCCAGTCGGGACTCAACTCACCATCACCTTTCTGAATCCTGGCGCTTCCGAGCCAGAGGGGGTGGTGCTGACCGCCGTTCACGACGGCCAAATGGACCAGGACGGAAATAATGCCCCCGGCCTCATCCCCGTTGAAAAAGGTCTCATCTTGTCTTCGGGATACGGCTATCTCAAGATAAACAACGAACATGAAGAAAACGAGCCGACAGCAGCCGTCCAGGGAGCCATCCAATATTTCGTGGACAGTAACGTTCCGGGCGTTATTGTCGACGTGCGGGGAAATACCGGCGGCACAGACGATTTGGTTCCCCGATTTGTGGGTTACTTTTTCAGGGAGCGACACTTCTACGAAGCCATCACTATTTACTTCCAGCCTTTCAACAGTTTCATCGAACGGCCGTCTCCGATCTGGATCGAACCGCTTGAGCCACATTATGATGGTCCGGTCGCTGTCCTGATTGATCAGGCCTGTTTCAGCTCCGGCGAAGGCATCCCCATGGCCCTCGCCCACCTTCCCCAATCGGCCGTCATCGGGTTTACCGGAACCTACGGCTCCTTTGGTATGACCGGCGGCGTCATTCTAATGCCCGAAGGGCTAACTCTCCACTTTCCTGATGGTCAATCCCTTGATGAGAATGGTATCATCCAGCTAGACAGCAGCGCCGCCCTTGAAGGCGGTGTCGCTCCAACCATCCGCCTTCCATTAACGGAGGAAACAGCCCGTGCCCTCTATCTTGATCACCAGGACGTCCTCTTGGACTACGCCATCAACTACCTGAACGGCCGTTCCTAAGATGAATACCTCGACAAAGCTCATTCTTGTGGAAGGGCTGCCCGGCTCCGGCAAAACGACAACCGCCACCCTTATCGCCGGCTACCTGGAACAACGGGGGAAAGAAACAGCCCTCTTTCTCGAAGGCGACCTCAACCATCCGGCCGACTTCGAATCAGTCGCCTGTCTCAATGGGCAGGAATTCGCCACCCTAAAATCCCGATTTCCTGACGACGCCCCCTTCTTAGAACAACATCTCACGAGAGAGGGGGACGACTATCTTTTCAGGTACCGGCTCCTGGAGCAAAACTATCCCCATCTCTCACCCAATTTAATTGACGCGTTGGCCCAATTCGAGATATATGAACTGCCGGTCCCAAAATTTCAACGGCTGCTCCAAGACCGTTGGCAGCGTTTCGCGGAAAAAGCCGCCGCCGGCAGCACAACCTACGTCTTTGAATGCTGCTTCCTCCAAAATCCGATAACCATGCTGATGGCCCGGCACAATGAAACGGCCGAAAATACCCAACGCTTCATCCTTGAACTGGCGGAAATTGTCAAGTCCCTTTCCCCCCGCTTGCTTTATCTTCTACAGGCCGATATTCAGGCAGCAGTGGAACAGGTCGCCCGGGAGCGGCCCCAGGCATGGCTCGATTTCGTCATGGCCTACCACACCCAGCAGGGGCACGGCAAAGCCCAGGGCTGGCAGGGATTTGAGGGATTAATCAATTTCTACAAAATGCGACAGGCCATAGAACTGTCTCTCCTGCCCAACCTTCCCTTCCCCCACCTGTTGGTTCTCCACGCCACCTGGGCGGAAGATGAGGCCCAAATCGCCCAATTCCTGGCCCAAACATAACCCCACCCCTATCTTTGGATAGACGACGGCCGTTTCCCATCCTTATAACATCTCAAATAGAACACCAGCAGTCTCTTCCAGGCTGCAAATTAACAAAATCCCCACGAGATATAGGTTAAAAATTTCTGTAATTCGTGAAATTTGTTGCTATTTTTCTTGTAAAACTTTTTGTAATTTACGAAGCATCATTCAAAAAAGGAGAGAATTCCATGTCAGAACAAAAAATTATTGACCAGAAAGCTGAATATCAAGACGAACCCATCTCCAGAAGACAAGAACGACGCGAACGCATAGAACAGCGCCGGGAAGATCGGCAGGCAGGCGGTCTCGGCTGGGTAGGGGGCGTCATCCTCATCGTGATCGGCGTCTTATACCTTTTGGGAATGTATGATATTCTGCCCAACTTCACCAACTGGTGGGCATTTTTCATCTTACTCCCGGCAGCGGGAACATTCTCAGCCGCTCTCGGAGCATACCGGCGAAACGGTGGAGAATTCACAACAGAAGTCGTGGGGCCATTGGTTGCCAGTCTATTCTTTGTCGCCTTAACGGCCGTCTTCCTCTTCGAACTCAACTTCAGTTGGGTCATGCCCCTCTTCCTAATCGCCGCCGGAGTCCTGCTCCTGTTCCGCTCCTTTTTCGGACAACCCACCCAATAAAGATAAGCAGGTGGGTATTTTCCCGAAAGAAACCCTGGAAAATACCCACTTAGTCCAATAACAGCCGTTATACATTTCAGTAAATCCAAGGCTGGCATATAGGCGGTTGGCCGGAATCATATCCCCCGTCTCCACAACCACGTCAACCGCTCCCAGCGCCTTCAACCGCCGCAGCCCTTCCTGCATCAATGCCCTGGCCAGCCCCTTCTGGCGGTGGTCGGGGTGAGTACAGACTGGCTCGAAGATGCCCCGGCGGTTATAGGCATCATAAGGGACACCTACATAGGCCGCAAAACGGCCGTCTCTCGCCACCGCCACCAGGTCTAGTTCTCGCACAAAACAAGTCGCCTTCCGGGTAGTTGGCTTGGTTTTTAGGGATAGAAACCGGGTCAGATAGATGAGAAGTGATGGAGTTTGCCTATTCAGGGTTCAGCCGCACATAAATACCGGCTGCAATATCTTCATCAACAGCAAACTGGCTGTACCCGGCCTCAAACACAAAAGAAGGTGAGCGGCGCATCAAAGTAATCGACACACCGGGCAGCAAATTCATCGCCATCAGTTTTTGCAGCCGTTGGAGATCATTCATCTGAATGTAAGCAATATGACCGCCTCGTCCTGGCTCCAGGTCGCACAGGGGCGCAATCAAACGGCCGACTGATTCTCGCATCTGGTGACAACATTTGCCCGGCGGAATCGGCCGTCCATGCGGACAAAACCGAGGATGGCCCAACAGCGTACAAATACTATCATCAAGGCCATGAAACAACAGAATATTTTCCAGGCGACAGGCTTGCTCGTCAAGCAGCGCGGCGTCCGTCATCAGAACATCGGCGAGGAGACGCTCGGCAAGCCGGTGCCGACGCACCGCCTGGGTAGCTTCGGGCCGACCGGCTGGCGTCAACACCAGACAGCCTTCGTCCCGCTCAACCAGTTCCAGGTGCAGCAGTTCAGCAGCGCCGTCGGGGAGAGTGCCATTTAGCGGCAGGCCGCTCTCGGCTTCCTCCTCCGTACTAACCCATATTTGTTCCAATAATACCTGGGCAGCGTCACTTATATTCATCAAACACTCTCCTCAGCTGCTTTCGTTTTCATAGACTGCCTCCTGCTTACGTTGCTTTACCCGCTGACTCAACTGGCGGAACCAGGCCACCGCCTTCGCTTCCGGCGGCATCTCATAGCCACAACGAGGACAGCGCACCAAATGGCAGCCCTTCACCAACGGGCAGCTTTTACAGGCAAAATCCGACTCACTCGGATCGAATTCAAGGGCGCAAAAACCACATTTCATCGCAGTCCTCCCACAAGGGCCAGGAATCGAGACAACAAACCCCCTACCAGGAAAGCAAAGGGAAAAATGAAGGCGGTAATCGCCAGGGCCATCTTCCACCCTCGCTCTTTAATAGTGACAGCAAACTGAGCAACGCAAGGCACAAAAAGCGTCAAGGTCGTTGAAGCCACAAGCAGTTGGGAACTACTCATAATCTGGCGCATATCATACAGGCCGGCCGCGCCGTAGTCGCGCCGGAAGAAACCAAATAGGAAAGCAACGGCCGTTTCATCAGGCAGCCCCATCCAGCGCACCAGAGGAACCAGCCCGTTCAGCGCCAGGTCAAACAGCCCGGTCAGTTGACCAAACCAGATAAAAACACTGGCCAGGATAAAGACCGGGAACACCTCACGAAAATACCACTCCATCCGGGTATACGTCTTGACCAAAACATTCGTCAAAGTAGGCAGGCGCAGCGGGGGCAGTTCCATATAAAACGTAGGCTGCTCCCCAGGCATGACCCTGGCCGCCAGAAACCCCACCAGCAGAAATATGCCGGTAACAATAGCCACCCACAACCACAACAGCTTCGGCTGTCCGGCAAACAAGCCCAGCATAACCCCCAACTGGGCCGAGCAGGGAACCGCCAGAGCCAGCAGGAAGGTACTGAGTACCCGTTCGCGCCGCGTTTCCAGGGTGCGGGTAACAATCGTCGCCATCGTGTCACAGCCAAACCCCAGCACCATCGGGATAACAGCACGGCCGTTTAATCCAATCTTCTTAAAAACACGGTCAATCAGCATCGCCAGCCGGGGCAAATAGCCACTGTCCTCAATGATAGAAAAGGCAATGAAAAAAGTACCGACAATCGGCAGAATAAGGGCCACCGCATACCGTATCCCCAACGTAATGATGCCATACTCGCCGCCAAACAGGTCGCGCAGCACCGGCCAGGGAATCAACGCCGCCAACGCCTGGTCCACCCAGGGGTTAATATAACGGCCGAAAATCCCGTTTTCCAGAAAATCCACCAGCGTCTGTGCCCCAATCACCCCCACAAACTCATACAACAGAAAAAGGGCCACCAGTAAAATGGGAATACCCGTCAGTGGATTCATCATCGCTTCACTAAGCCGCTCGGCCGGGCCAGACAGTCGCTTCTCCGGCAGTGTCAGAACCGGCCGCAAAATCTGCCGGGCTGCTTCCTGATGGTGGCGGGCCACGATGTAGGAAAGCGGCTGGTTAAATCGCGCCTGTGTACGCGCAGCAATCCGTTCGATTTCCTCGGCCAGCGCCCCCTCTTGTTCTCGTACCACACCCATAACTTCAGCGTCGCCTTGCAGCAGCAGCAG
>JBAPRX010000451.1:0-9321 GCA_049281335.1 Promineifilaceae bacterium (SeqCode) | reverse complement strand
CCAGAATCGTATTCTCAACAACTGCCATCTCCACTGTACAACCCTTGCCAATCTGAGCATTGCGGATAATCGTATTTGGCCCCAACACGCAATCCTCGCCAATTCGACTGTTGCCCTGAATATAAGTGTTGGGCCAGATGACGGTATCTTGCCCGATAATGGCCGTATGGTCAATATAGGTTGTTTCGGGGTCAATGAGGGTGACACCGGAATCTAACCAGTGCCGGTTGGTACGGCGGCGAAAAGCCTTTTCCACGACGGTCAGCTCTGCCCGCGTCCCTGCCCCCAAACATTCATCCGCATCCTCAACCACAATGGCCTCGACCCCTTTCCCCTGTTCAACCGCACGGCCGATCATGTCGGTTAGATAATATTCCTGGCCGCTGCGGGCCTGACGAATCGGCAGATTGGGAAGCCCCTTCCACAACCACTCAGCATCAAAGCAGTACACACCGGCATTTAGCTCCCGAATAGCCAACAGTTCTTCCGTATTCGGCCGCTGTCGCGCTTCGGCAACCTCCACAATTTCAGCGACCTTGCCCGCTTTGTCTCGAACAACTCGGCCGAACGAAGAAGCCGGATCGCCCATCACCGACAGCATGGAAAGAATCACCCCCTCTCTGGCCTGGGCATCGGCCAGACGGCGCATTGTTTTCGGCCGTAACAGCGGCATATCAGCATAGGTAACAATCACCTGCGCCGCCTTACCCACCAGGATCGGCTTTGCCATCAAAGCCGCATGGCCTGTTCCCAATTGTTCTGGTTGAGTGACATACCAGGCACGCTCCCCTAACAACTGCTGCACCCCATCCTCACCCGGCCCCACCACCAGGACAGGAGGCAGATCGGCGACATCCGCAGCCGCCTCAAAGACGTGGGCGACCATAGGTTGGCCGCCGACATCATGGAGAATCTTCTGAGTTTTGGATTTAATCCTGGTTCCCTTTCCGGCAGCCAGGATGACAACGGCCAGTTTGGACATCATAACAAAAGGCTGGGGTGGCAGGATTCGAACCTACGAATGGCGGATTCAAAGTCCGCTGCCTTACCACTTGGCGACACCCCAGTGTACAGCCCAAATGCTATCACAGCGATGCCGTTTTCGCAATAACAATGCCGGTGTCGCTTTAGACAGCCGCATCCCAACCCCGCTCCTGGTCGAAATCCTCCTCGCCGAGTTGACAAGCGGCCGTATGATCGATGGCCGAACAGACTCGCTCAGTCTGATCTTCAAGCAGATTCGTGGCTATCAATAGTCGTGTAAGGGTCTGGACGGTCCAGACACAAAGCATTCGTTGAAGGGATTAAATAAAAGCGCGTTTGGAATCCGTATCCCAACAACCAGCTGCGGAGTTCGTTTTCTTCAATGTCCAAAGGTTGCAAAACGGCCGCTGCTGCCCGTATCATCAAATCCTTATAACAATTGGTATCAATACTCTGTGGGTTGAGCGGTTGGAACAAATCCCAGGCATAGACACCCGGTTCGCCATAAGTATAAATAAACTTTATGCGCTGGCCTGGTCGCCTTTCTTTTCCAGCCCGTTCAAGCTGCATCGCCGCTCTAGCGGCAGGAGAAGGAACGCGGTATTCATCAACTGTTTTGCTTAACGTCTGCGAGACAACCAGGTAGTGGGGCGGGATTTTACCCGCCTGTAAATCGGATAGGCTTTTAGATAACATTCGCAGCACAGCAGGCAGACAGCTTTGAAGTGGTTGTCCTGGTGGGACTGCCGCCATTCTGCGTAGAATTTTCTCCTGGACCTGGGCCACAAAAAATGGGGTGTCATGCCGCTGGACTTCAATGCCCCTCTTCTTAAGTACCCCATCCTGAAAAAGACCGAAATAACGGTTAGCAACAGGAACCCGTTTGTCAAGGCGGGAAGGTAAAAACGCAATCCAACGATAAATGCCTTCCAGTGCAATTGGCAGTCCGGTACGGGCCATAATTTCCGCCAGTAGTGGTTCAATGAAATCGGCCGTCTGCCCTTGCTTCCGCTTAACCCATAAACCATCAACATACATATGTAACACCACAAAATCGGCATCTTCAGCGGTCTCCTTGGCCCGCAGCAGCGCCTCCCGACCGTAAGCGGTCACTGCTTCATGAGATTCGATTCGGCCGAAACGAGCATTCTTATAACCCAGATAGCCGAAGCAAACGACCAACAGCCATTTCAAAGCGGCCGAACGAGCTTTCAATGGTTCGTAACGACAATCCCGGCGGCTCATTCCAGCTAAACGCTGCTTGATGACAAATCTCTTTTGCAGCAGAGGGCGCAGCGTTTTTGGAACCAATCCTTCCTGAGATTGATCCACCGGCACCCCCAACTCTGGAACCATTTCACAACCCTGCTGCTTTACACCAACCGTTTCAGGGGAGATATTGAAACGGACCATAATCCCTGGATACATCGAAACGAAATCAATTTCAGCCACATCCTCGTGCAAACCAATAAGTGGTTGGTAAACCATCCCACCCCTATCTGAACGCAGCAGATCGGTAGCACGTTTGAACCACTCAGCCTGTTGTTTCTGATAGGGAATGAGTATTTCATTTTGCAAAGCAGTTTGCATTTGCATGGCAGTGATACCCGCTCCCGGCGATTTGCGGGCAATTTCCTGGACAGGCAGCCCGGTAACACGGGCCTGTTCAAGCACCCCTTCCAGCCCGTATTCGCCGTACATCATGGCATTTCGCTGGTCAATGTGCCAACGGCCGTATAAATGTGTCTGCTGTCCCCGATAGACAACCTGCCCGTAGGTAAAATAACTATTTTCCTTGCGCTGCAATATCCAGCGGCTTTCATGGCGATTAGGGTTAAAGTAAGCTGCTTCTTCCGACTTCCAGGCTTCCACCAGATAAGGAAAGAGCCAGGTATCACCCCAATTCGTCAGCAGAATATCCGGATCAAACCGTTTCAGGCTGGCCTGGAAATGGATAAGCAGTTGCCTGAATGGTTTAAGAGAAATAGTGTAGCTGTGACGGCCGCTTTTCAAACACAGCGAAACCGGTTCGGCATGGGTGGGGTCAACGTTTGGTTCAACTGCCAGAATACGAAGCACAGGCCGTACCGAGTCAACCTCCCAACGGCTGTCAAGCGAGTAAATGGCTTCAATCTGATTGCTATCATCTACAACTATCCGGCAGTAAGCCAAAGGAAACACATCAAAAGCGGCTGCATAACGCAGCGCGAGCGGCACATCGGCATCATAGAAATCCAGGTCGGGGAAGCGGTGCATCGTGTCTTGAAACACTTTTGGTTGCAGGGCAGGGTTGCAAACTTCAACGGCCAGAACATCTAGCAAACCAGAAAAGAGATCGCGCCGCTTACGGCGGCTCAAATTAGCAGCAGCAGGGTGGGCGCGGAGATAACGCCACGCTTCGCGCAAACGGGGAAACGGCCCGGCAATAAAAAAGATAACCGGAAACGGTTGGTGAAAGCAGTACCGTTTCTCATCTTCGCCGATGAACCACAAAACCAGCCCCTTTTCTTCATCTGGATAGACGTCTAAAAGCCACCCATAATATTCAGCCATGAGGCAGATGTTTCAGCCGTTCTATTTCACGAGCCTGCTCCAACAACATAGCCAGTAATATGGCCTCAAATGGCAGCGCGTGATTGGCCTGGCTGATAGCCGCAACGTGTTTACGAGCGTTGGCAAAAAGGGTATCAAAAAGCCGCTGGTCTTCCCGCCGCAGCGTGCGCCGGAATTGGTTGAAGGCTTGCTGTTCATTTAGAATAATCTGGTTAGCAGTTTGTAAGGTTCGGCCCATAAAGCAATCCTCTCACTCTCATCAACATCCGCGAATATTGCCCATTTTTGCTGTATGCCTGTCTAAAAAAGCGGTTGAGCATAGTAAGTGGGAGGTGGTTCGTGGATCAAAACATGATCGGCCGCATTGCAGAGTACCCTAACCATACTATTTCGTTCAGGTTGGGGCGGCGGATAAACGCTGATCAAAATAGGAGCCAGCGGGCGCATCTCATCAAGACGGCCGAGAACGATATTAAGCAGCCGATGACCTTCCTGGAGAGAAACATTTTCATCATAGAAAGTCGCCAACAGATCAATGACGATTTTAGGTTCATCGGTAACAGGTATCTGTTCAAACAGCGTGACAACCTGGTAACAGGTGAAGGCGCGGGCAACGGAAATCTGGTTCAGTGTCTCCGTTAAAAGGGGCGTTTGGCGGCGTATCAGACGGGCAATCTGGTAGACGTCAAATCGGTTCCCACAATCCAATACCCGAACAGTTCCTTTTTCTTGCAGCGCCAACGTAGCTGTTAACTTTAATAACGACTTGTATCCCGCATCCTCTCCCGTACGAGGGCTGACGAGGACACCTATCCCACCTGCTTTTGATTCGGCTAAGAAATCCATGCGCCAACAATAGCGGCGTACTATTAGACCCGGCAATCCTCTAATCAGGTGGTTTGGGGGTGAAATTCCGGACTAACCTATTTGGGTGAGTCAGGAGATGTAAGGGAAGGGTTCTCGATAAGCGGCCCATATTGGGCTTCAAGCCAGGCATTGAAATCCCAATTAGCTAAATTAGCTCGTAGATCAGCTTTACTGTTGAGGTTAAATTTTGTCAGAACGCTGCGAATATGCGTCTTGACAGTGTTGGTGGAGATGACCATTCTCTGGGCAATCTCTCTATTTGTATAACCCAGACAGGCAAGAGCGGCCGTTTCTTGCTCACGATTGGTCAACTCATGCCACACATTCAGCTTATCAGCCGAAGTAATATGTTCTTCCAGAGCAAAGTAGAGTAGCTCCTCAATAAATTCGGCAACCGGTTTTTGTTCCTGGCTGGCTGCTTCTTCAAGGGAAGCGCGTAAACCAGGGTTGAGTTGGATGCCCGATTCTGACTGGTCATCAATTCCAAAAATGCGTTCAAATAGTTGCATAAACAAGTTGAGTAAAGAACAAAAGTTCTAGTGTTTACTCGTGATTGTATACGCTTTGCGTAAAAAGCACGTTAAATTTTAGTGAAAATATGAAGCGCTGTGGCATTTCTTGGCTGTAGCCGGGAGGAACCGCCCAAATCTCAGGAATCCTACTGCGTCAGTGAAACACGCTGCCACTGGGGGACGCCGATGGGGGTCAGGAGATAGTTTTCGAGGCGGGAACTGACAAGTTCGGCCGATAAACTATACGTTGTGAAGATAGCGGGAGCATCATCCACCAACTGCTGCTCGATTTGAGCGTAGAGGGCCATGCGAGCAGTCACGTCTGGCTCGATGCGGGCCTGTTCCAGCAGGCGGTCTATTTCGGGGTTGCTGTAGCCGCCCAGATTTTGCTGGGAACCGGTATGGAACAGAATATCAAGGAAGTTTTCAGGATCGGGGTAGTCGGCACACCAGCCATGCCCATAAATGTTGCCGGTATTGCCGCTATATAATTCATCGAGATAGTTAAACGGCTCAACCAGCACCGGTTCGATGGTGACGCCAAGCGTCTCCTGCCACATCGTGATGACGGCCGTCACCGAACTCCCCACGCTGCCATAACCAGCAGTGGTATAGGTGATAACAGGAAAATCGGCCGGGTCAGGGTAGCCAGCCTGGGCCAGTAACGCCCGCGCTTTTTCCGGATCATACCTGTAACCCTGAATTTGACCGGTATAACCAGGCATTCCCGGCGGCAGCGGCCCGTAGGCAGGCAGCGCGTTATTCTTCAACAGCCCACTGATCAGCCGATCCCGATCAAAGGCATAGCTAAAAGCCTGCCGCACCAGCGGATCGTCAAAGGGCGGCTGGCTGCTGTTCAGGCCAATCATGCCCGTACACATATCCACCCCAATATGGAGAT
Organism: Promineifilaceae bacterium (SeqCode); assembly: GCA_049281335.1. Lineage (GTDB taxonomy): Bacteria > Chloroflexota > Anaerolineae > Promineifilales > Promineifilaceae > JAKEFB01. The sequence goes on along the minus strand of JBAPRX010000451.1, from coordinate 3,504 downwards.
CGGGGTAAAGGGGATCATTGGGGTCTTGTACCCGTTCCAGGGTTGCGCCACCAACACCGACCAGATCAATCTGGCCCTGTTCATAGAGAGAAAGAGGAATCCCGGACCCCATCAGGTAGACAACGTGGCTGATGGCCGGGGGATCGAGATAGTAGTTTTCATTAGCTGCCAGAATGAGGATATCGTCGTCTTTCCACTCCTGGAGGGTGAAGGGGCCGGTTCCGTTCGGGCTGTGTTCCCAATTGGGTTGGCCGACATTTTCCCGGTCGACCACAAAGGAAACAGGGTAGGTCAATTTGGAGAGGAAGTAAACCTTTGGTGCGTCTATACGAACTGCCAGTGTGTGGTCATCAGTGATCTGCAAGCCACTGATGGTGGCTGCCTGACCGCTGTTCTTTTCGGCCGTTCCAACAATATCCCCCAGATAGGTCATGGCCGTGTCAGAACCGGTAGCAGGGTCAACGGCCCGTTCCCAGGAATAGACAACATCTTCGGCCGTTACCGGACGGCCGTTGTGGAAAGTCGCGTTTTGGCGGAGATAAAAGGTATACAGCGTTCCATCGGAACTGACCTCCCACCCTGCTGCCAGTCCTGGCTTAACCTGCAAATCGGTGTCGAGGGTGACAAGGCCGCTGAAAATGCTGCCAACCGGGTCAGATGCACCGCTTCGCGTGATGGCAGGGTCGAGAGTTTGGGGCTGGCTGCCAACAAGGAAGAGGCTGTCGTTGCGGTCAACGCCATAGGAAGCGGCTGGATTTTGGACACTGCCACCGGATAGGTTGCAAGCAAATGAGAGGATGGCAGCGAGGAGGACGAGGCCGAGGGATCTTCCAAATCTCTCCGCTAAAAAAGTGGGCAGCAAGTAGTGAAAAGTGACCAGTTTTTTATTCATGGGGAGTCCGGCGTTTGGAACGGCCGAGATAGACCAGTGCAATTCCTAGTAAGGGGATCGCGCCTATACCACAGACCTGAATGCCACCAGGTTCGGCCGTTGGTACGGCTGTTGGCGGCGGTACAGTTTCGGCAGGCGGCGTTTCTCCCGGTACAGTGGCCGGCAGCACGGCAACGGCCGTTACGACTATCGTCGGCGCTGGTTCAGCTGAACTCGACACGGCCGCACCGGGCGGTGGCTGAGTTGGAACAGATTGAGCGCCGTTTAGCGGCACAATCGTAGGAATGGAAGCGGCCGATATGGGCGTCGGCGTTGGCGGAATCTGTCGGGGCTGCGCCCCTATAGCCTGCCGCCAGGCAGTTTCCAGCCCGTCAGCATTAAAGCCGTAAACCTGTTCCAATGCCGCATCATAGCTCTCTGCCTGGGCCAGCGTCAGTAGCAGGTCTTGCATCTTTTCCGGCCCGTATGTCTCCAGAAGAAAATTAACCAGGCTGTAGCTTTCGCTGTAAGCCAGCCGGGCATCGCTGTCGTGGGAAGGAAAAGCGCCGTTCAGACTGCGGACCGGATAAAAGCTGTTCGCTTCAACCGCCTTTTCAATATCACTGAGCGTTTCTTCGTCCGGCTCTCCTTCGGAGTAGACGGCCAGCCCCTCATCCAGCCAGGTTGGGCGGCTGCCGCCAAGACAGCTCTGTCCAAAACGGCCGATAACAAGATGGGCCAGCTCATGACGGACAGTGGCGGCTCCCCAACTGTCGGCAATAGAGGGCGGCACACCAATCAAAATGATGTTGTAGTTGGAAAAAGCCACCCCACCAGCCCAATCTTGAATATAGAGAACGGCATCTCGCATATCGGCCGAACTCCCGTAAATGAAAAGTTGAATTTCGTCGCCCAACTGGATACCAACATCCGTCTCCAATTGGGACAGCCCTTTAACGGCCGCATCCAACAACGTCGGGCCGACGTTGCTGCCCTCATACCAGTGAAGTTGTATATTTTCCGCCTCAACAGTCTGCCACTGGAAGCGGTCGTCCTGAAACACAAGCTGCTGGCGAGGGGTGGTAAAGGTGTTGCCGTCGGTATCGGTCACAGTCCACTCCCACCAGACAGCAGCACCAGGCGGGGGATTGCCAGAACGGCTCATCACCCAGACCCACTCGGCCGTACTGCCCTCAATATCCTCCACAGGAACTCTGGTTCCAGCTTCCAGGCAGCTTGCCACACCCTGTTGGTAAGTCAAGACGGCATCGGCAATTGTAACGCTGCTGTCCAGTTCGAGGCGAAAGGTAGCAGTATTAGGGAAGTCTACAATGGCATCGTTGCTGACAACAGGCAAGGCGGCTGTTTGGGCCTGGGCCGACTGCGCCCCAACAGTCAGCGCCCCAACACCAAAGAGGAGCAAACCGAACAAAAGCAGTAACAAACCTTTTTTAGCAAGCACCATAGCTGGAAATTTATCTGAAAGTAGATGGAAGGCAAAACGGCCGATGGGCAGCCTTTATTCAACCAGAGTAACCTGGACAGTCTCTGGAACAAGTTGAACAGTTACTTCATCCGGCTTCACAAGGTGGGGGGTAACAATGAACGTCTGACCGGGTGACAGACCTTCCAGATCAGAAACATCTATAAAAACACGCACCAGTTCAGGACTGGCAGTGATTTCATCCAATACCGGAACCGGGCCGCTCAGTACCAGGTCTATATTTTGCACATCAAGGGTTACTGTGCCGCTGATCTGGTTCAGAATTTCGATAGGCCGATTGATTTCCAACGTGCTTGTGCGGGGAGTAACTTCTAATTCAACCCGAACAGCCACCAACGCCTCCCCATCCTCACTCATAATGTCAAGGCCAGACGGAACCACCAATGGAACTTCAATGTCTAAGTTACCAACAAGCTGACTGACATCTATCGGAACCGTTGAAATAAAATTTTCTATACTGTCCAACTGTTCGGCCGAACCCAAAACGATGACTCTGGAGGGAAACGTGCGAATCCGACTGAGGCGATAATCCGGCGGAACCGTTCCCGCTGTTTCCACATTGACGCCAACCAGCCGGGAATTGGCGCGGCGTACGATAGGAACGTTTACCTGAACTGCTTCAGGTTGAAGCGTGACCCCCTCAACCACCTGCCCACCCACATCAACCGGTACGACTTTGACTCGCGTCGCTTCAAGCGAATTATCCTCGGTGATGACCGCTTCGGCCCGCAGCGTCTGAATCTGATCAACGGTAGCTTCGGCCCCGACCACCGTCACCTGAGTAGGTGTGACAGTGGGGGTATCCTGTACCTGATAAACGGCCGATAAATTTTCCTCGCCCGTTATCAGGATACTAACATCCATTGTCCGGCTAATAATTTGGGCCAGGTCAACGTCTAAATACGGTGGCTCAATGGAGACAATTTGAACCGGAGCGACGCTGGAACTAACGTTAACTGGCAGGCGGTGCAAGCCCGGTGCCTCATCGACTAACGAAATAGTAGCCTGAAATGAGTTAGCGCTGAGACTGGGCAGCAAGGTATCCGTCGTTTTGACAACGGCCGAAATAGTCTCCGGCACATCCGTCAGAATCTTGGTTCCGGCGGGAACATTTTGAACAACCAGGGAG
>JBAPRX010000450.1:0-2245 GCA_049281335.1 Promineifilaceae bacterium (SeqCode) | reverse complement strand
GAATGTAACCGTTCCCCATAAGGAGCGGGTTATTCCTCTATTGGACAAAGTGGACACGGCCGTTCAAGCCATCGGGGCCGTTAATACCATTACCATTGAACGGAGTGAAATAGGAGAGGCTGTTTTGACCGGCTACAACACGGACTGGTCCGGCTTTCTGGCCGATGTGCAGTCGCAGGGCGTGGTTGTTGAGGGGCAGACCTGTCTGGTCTTGGGCGCGGGTGGGTCGGCGCGGGCGGTGGCTTATGGGTTGGCTGCTTCCGGGGGTCGGGTTCACGTCTTCGCCCGCCGGATGGAGCAGGTGCAGCGTCTGGTTGATGAGTTGACGCTCCATACGCCTCAAGGACGACTGCTGGCGCATGGCTGGTCGGAACTGGCTGATGTTTGTGGGAGGGAGACGGCCGTTTCCCTGATCGTTAATACCACCCCTTTAGGCATGTCGCCCCGTATTGAGACAACGCCCTGGCCTGAAAAACTGTCCTTTCCGACAGGGGCATTTGTCTACGATCTCGTTTACAATCCATCTGAAACATTGATTGTCAGACAGGCTAAAGAAGCGGGCTGCCGGGCCACAACCGGCCTGGGAATGCTGCTCCACCAGGGAGCGCAGGCTTTCCGTTTGTGGACTGGCCAGGAACCAGACCGGCTAGTTATGGCAAACGCTATTTTTCGTCTATAATTTTTGTGACAAGCCAATGCACAGAGAAGCATAGTGGGATTATGAAGTTAATTGTGGTACATGACACTCGTATCGTTACGAACTTCTTACTTTTAACCACTCACTGCTAACTACTTTTTCAGGAGGAATGAAATGGATCTGTTGGTTTTAATTCTACGCTTGATACACATTTTTGGGGCGTTCTTTTGGGCGGGGGGTTCCTTTATGATGGTTAGTTTCATCGAGCCGACGGTAATGAAAACCGGAGAAGAGGGGAAGAAATTCATGCAGTATTTGGGGTCCAGAACCCGGTTGAGCGCTTCAATGGGCGTTGCGGCCGTTCTGACAATTCTCTCCGGTCTGATCCTGTACTACCGCCTCTTCCATGACGATTTTGGCGCTGTGATGTCATCGGGCTATGGTGTTTTCCTGTCCTTTGGGGCGTTGTTCGGCCTTTTAGGTTGGGTTGCCGGGTTTTATTTCTCAGGACGCGCTTCTTCTCGCATGAAAGCTTTGAGCGAGGAGATAGAGGCTGCGGGTGGCCCACCGACGGCCGAACAGGCAGCCGAAATGCAAGCCCTGGCTAAACAGTTGACAATGGGCGGCCGTATTACGGCCACCTTCCTGACGCTGGCCCTGATCGGCATGGCCGGAGCCGAAGCAGCTGGCTAGTCGTTTGCTTCTTGTTGGTACACTTTGACGGCCGTTTCCCGTAAAGTTTGCCAGATGCCTTTGACAGAGACTTCGCCTGTTCGAAGGCCGCTGATGGCGACTCGAATGGTGAAACGGCCGTTTAGCTTCGTTCCCGACAGATAATAGCTGCCTTCAGCATTGACAGCCTCCATGAGGGCTGTGTTCAACTGGTTCAAGGAAGCTTCATCCGTTATTCTCTGGGGGCGGAAGCGCAGACAGACGGTGCTCAAGGGGGTTGGAGCCATTCGTTCAAAGTCGGGGTCGTCGTCCACCCAACCGGCAAGGAGTCGGGCCAGCCGCAAATGGTCGCGGAGCCGTTCGATCAATCCCTGACGGCCGAAAGTGCGAATCACCATCCACAGTTTCAAGGCCCGAAAACGACGGCCGAGTTGTACCCCCCAATCCATATAGTTAATGACTTCCGATTCGTCGGTCTTGAGGTAGTCGGGAATGAGGCTGAAGGTCTGCCGCAGCAGCCGGGAGTCCTTGACGTAGAAGGCGCTGCAATCGAGGGGGACAAACATCCATTTATGGGGGTTGACCACCAACGAGTCGGCCAGTTCAACTCCGGCCAGGATGGGCTGCATTTCGGGGACAATAGCGGCCGTTCCGCCATAGGCCCCATCTACATGGAGCCACAAGCCGTACTTCTTGCAGAGGGCGGCAATGGCCGGACCGGGGTCAATGCTGGTGGTGGCTGTTGTGCCGATGGTTGCGGCGACGAAAAACGGCCGCCATCCGGCTGCAATATCTTCTTCGATGGCCGCTTCGAGCGCATTGGTGTCCATCTGAAAATCGGCGTCTACCGGAATTTTTCGGACGCCTTCCTGGCCGATGCCGACGGTCATGGCCCCTTTTTCGATCGAGGAGTGGGTTTCTGTGGAGATGTAGAGG
>JBAPRX010000449.1:0-20594 GCA_049281335.1 Promineifilaceae bacterium (SeqCode) | reverse complement strand
GGTTGGATGTGGGTGTGTGCCATGACGGGGAGATCGGCCGTCTGGTCAATCTTTTCGGCAAAGCAGGCCAGCAACTCTTTGAGCCGCATTTCCAGGAGCCGGGCCGCTTCCCGCACCCGGAGGATGTCTACGTTGTCGGTGATGTCGGCGCTGGTCGCCCCCCAATGAATGATGCCGCCGCCGATGGGACACTGCTCGGCGTAGGTGCGAATTTCGGCCATAACATCATGGCGGGTCTCTTTTTCAATCTCCAGGGCGCGTTCGATGTCTATGTTGTTTACTTGACTCTGGAGGTCGGCGAGTTGTTCGGCCGAGACCAGACCGGCCTGGTGTTGGGCCGAGGCCAGCGCCAGCCAGAGCTGACGCATCAGTTGTCGTTTGTGGGTTTCGGACCAGAGGCGGCGCATTTCTTGGCTGCCATACCGCCAGCTAAAGGGGGAGATAAAGGTGTTGTGATCAAAGAACATTTTAGTGACAATAATCAGTAGCCGGTAGTCAGTAAGCAGTAAAAAGTAAGGCGCTTGAAAAAGCTAATACGGATTTTCGGGATGGGGCACCAAATCTCCCGTATCGGGAGCTAAAACAAGCACGGCCGAATTGCTCCCCAGTTTGTTATTCGCGCTGATAAAAGAGGTCAGACGACTCCCGACCAGCTAATCGCTGGCTGCTGCCTGGTTACCGGAACGCTGCCGTTTCATATTACGTCGAAATTGTCGTTGCAGCGCCCTGGTTTCTTCAAATAACCGATTGCGTTCTGCCTCAATCCGAGCCAGAATCATGTCATTCTTCCGCTTCTGCTCTTCTGTTAATTTAATCTTTCGTTTCGCCATTCTCTTCCGATAGCTCCATTCTTTCCAATGGTGGTTAGAAAAAATTACCGCCAAAATGTACGAAATAGTCTTGTAGGACTATTATACCATATTCTTTTTGAAAAGTAGGACTCGTCTTACATTCGTAGGAAATTCGTTTAGCGGAGCACCTGATAGTTGGGAGCTTCTTTGGTGATGAGAACGCCATGGGGGTGGCTTTCCACAAGCCCAGCGTTGGTGATGCGGTGGAATTTTGCTTTGTCGCGGAGTTCGGGAAGTGTGGCGGCACCGACATAGCCCATGCCGGAGCGCAAACCACCCATCAACTGGTAGATGACGTCGCCCAGCTTTCCCTTGTAGGGAACCTGGCCTTCGATTCCTTCGGGGACTAATTTATTGCGTTCGCCACGAGTGCGGACGCCACTGCCATATCGGTCGGCGCCGTGTCCTTGCATTGCGCCCAGGCTGCCCATGCCGCGATAAACTTTGTAGCGTTTCCCTTCATAAAGAAAGACATCGCCCGGACTTTCTTCCAGACCGGCCAGCATGGAGCCAAGCATGACGCAATCTGCTCCGGCTGCCAGGGCTTTCACGATGTCGCCGCTGAATTTGATGCCGCCATCAGCAATGCAGGGAATGTCATGTTTGTGGGCTTCGTCGGCACATTCGACGATGGCGGTGATTTGTGGCACACCGGCCCCGGAAATGACGCGGGTAGTGCAAATAGAGCCTGCGCCAATACCAACCTTGATGGCATCGGCCCCGGCTGAAATCAGATCGCGTGTCCCGTCGGCCGTTGCGACGTTTCCGGCAATGATTGGCAGCTTGGGATAGCGTCGTTTGGCTTCGACCAGGGTATCCATCACGAGACGGCTGTGGCCGTGAGCGGTGTCAATGACAATGACATCTACGCCAACTTTGACCAACGCCTCCAGTCGAGCCAGACCGGACTCGCCGACGCCGATGGCTGCCGCAGCAAGAAGACGGCCGCCTCGGTCGGTCACTGCGTCGGGGAAGTCAAGTTTTTTGACGATGTCTTTCACGGTTATCAACCCTTTAAGGAAACCATCTTCGTCTACCAGGGGCAGCTTTTCGATGCGGTGGTTGTGAAGCATCTCTTTGGCCTCTTCCAGAGTGGTTGACACGGGAGCTGTGACCAGATTACGGCTGGTCATGAAGTCGCTGACGAGTTGTGCGCCGGGGGTGACAAAGCGAGTGTCACGGTTGGTCAGAATGCCGACCAGACGGCCGTTTTCATCGGTGATGGGAACGCCGGAGATATGGTAACGGCTCATCAACGATTCTGCGTCGGCCAGGGTGGCATCGGGGCGCAGAGTAATGGGGTCTACAATCATGCCAGCTTCTGAGCGTTTGACTTTGTCTACCTCTTCCTGCTGGTCTTCGATGGAAAGGTTGCGGTGGATGACGCCCAGCCCGCCCATGCGGGAGAGGGTTATTGCCATTTGGGCTTCGGTCACAGTATCCATTGCGGCCGATAAGACGGGGATATTTAAAAACAAATCACCGGCCAGGCGGGTTCGTAAATCCACCTCGGCCGGCAATACGTCGGACATTCCTGGGGCCAGCAGCACATCATCAAAGGTGAGCGCCAATTTATTAAACTTTTCTTCAATCATAATTGCCTCACTTCATTAATACATGAGCCACGAATTAACACGAATAGACACGAATTTTCATCCTGTAATTCGTGGTAATTGGTGTTAATTCGTGTCTGTTTATCTCAGTAACTTTATGTAAAAAACCTATTCGATCTCAGGTTCACCGGAACGTTCAGGTCGTGGTTTGCGGACGCGGCGACGACGACGGCGTTGGGCAGCCGGGCTTTCCGGCAGCTTATCCATTCTACTAAGAACCAGATACAGGCCAACGACCGCGAAAATCAATGAAATAAGCATGGAGTAGGTGATGGGACCGTCACCAATGGCTGGCTGGTCAGGCCGGAAAAATTCCACAAAGAAACGGCCGACGCCCCACCACATCAAGAAAACGCCAAAAAGCGTTCCTTTCTTCCATTCTTCCCGATAGCGATTACTGAGCCAGCGAAGGACGAAGAAACCAATGAGCAAGAGGATTGACTCGTACAAGAAAGTCGGGTGGAAACGGACATCCTCCGGGTAGACGGTCAGATCATTATAGGGCGCTATACGATTTTTCGCTTCGATCAAAATACCCCAGGGCATGCTGGTCGGCGGGCCGTACAGCTCCTGGTTGATGAAATTTCCCCAACGGCCGATTGCCTGGGCAATGAGCAGGGCAGGCCCGGCGACGTCGGCGTAAATCCAGTAATCGAGCTTGCGCCAGCGGAGGTAAAGGAAGGCAACGATAACAGCCCCGGCAAAGCCACCAAGAATATTCGCCCCGCCAGCCCGGATATTGATGACATCACCAAAATTGGAATAGTTAGCCCCATTCCCGGCAATAACATCCTGCAGGACGTACCAGCCGCGAGCAAAAGCATAACCGGCAATGACAACGATTAGCAAACCGTTGTATAGCTCATCGGCACTCCCACCGCGACGTTCAATTTCTCGCCCCGCCCACCAGGCGCCAGCGGCGATGCCGAGGGTGACAATAATACCGTACCAATAGATTGCAAAACCGTTCCCAATTGGAATTGTAAATGCAACTGGATTAACATGTAAAAAATCTAACATTGGTTCCTACTCTCTTCCTCTTATTACCAGTAAACAGTCAATTACCGTTCACTGTTGACTGTTCATTCAATATAACCCAGGCCGCGTAGACGCTGCAACAGATGTTCATCCACCTCTAAATCCAGATTCAGTCCGGCGGCAAGATTGTCGCGCTGGGCTTCGGTCAGGCGAACCAACCGGTTTATCTCCTGGCTTAGAGCGGCCGTTTCAGCCGGATACGCTTCCATTCTATTGTCCAATTCCTGGGGGTCTTTGTCCAGATCAAATAATTCGTCGGGCCATTCGGAAACGTGGATGAGTTTTTTACCATCCTTGACTACAGCCCGGCGCATTGCCAGACAGCGATATTGTTCTAAGAGTTCCGGCTGGCGGTGTTGGATCGCCTTCACGAAGTTATACGGTGGATAGACTTCGGCAAAGGCGGTTTGTTGTTCGGGATTACGGCCGAGAATGTTTTCCATCAGGGTCAAGGCGTGAATTTCGGCCGGTTCCAGGTTTTTTACGTTCTCCGGCAGCATACCGGCAGCATCAAGAACGGTATGATAGATACGCCGGGTGCTGACTGGAGCCGTCACCTGGCTGGTTTGGGGAATGCGTCGGGGCCAGTTCATCATCAGCGGGACATGAACCAATTCTTCATAGGCGACAAAGGCATGACCGAAACAACCATGTTCGCCCAGGCCGTCCCCATGATCGGCGACGATAACAGTCAGGGTGTTTTCGGCGTTAGCCCGCTCCCGTATGGTCTGAAGCAGCGGCCCCAGGTAGTTGTCCTGATAGGCGACTTCGGCGTCGTACATATCGCTCAAGACCTGGCTTTCCAATTCACCAAGCGGCTCGGCCAGTGGCGCACCCCAACGATAGGCCTCTTTGTTCCAGCGGCGCATGATGTCGCGGGCTTCTTTGCTGCTCCGCATATACGGCGCAACCTGGTCTACGAATTCACCCGGCGGCCAAAAAGGAAGATGGGTTTCCATCAAGTTTAAGAAGAGGAACAGGGGTTTGTCAGTGCCGCTCTTCTCTCGATTTGCCAAAAAGCGGCGGATGTCGCGGGCGGAGCGTTCATTCTGGCCCTTGAAATTTGCCATCTTTGACCACAAGGGAGTCAACCAGGCATTCAGGGAGACGCGAAAAGCCAGATCGGAACGGCCGAAGAAGTTCTGGATGGGGTAGGAGATGCGCCTTAGGAACTGGGTGTATTTCTCTACAACGACGTTGAAGGGCCAGGGAAGATGACTGGACTGTTGGGGGACGCTTGGAAATGCGCCGCCATAATTATAGAAGGTTTGAAATCCTCGTTTAAAGCCGTTGTTTAGAATGCCGACCAGGGGATTATTGCAAAAGCCAACGGTCTGATAACCGGCGGTCTGGAGCACTTCCGCCAGATGCGGCCGATCCGGCCCCAGGCTGCGGTCAGACTGCGTTACCTGGTGGGCAGTCGGATAGAGGCCGGTGAACATAGAGGCATGGCTGGGAATGGTCCATTGAGCAGCGGAGATGGCATTGGTGAACAACGCGCCGTTCTCTGCAAATTGATCCAGGTTAGGGGTAATAGAACGGCCGGTTTCCCTGGCTTTGTATCCATAACTTCCTATTCTGTCGGCTCGGTGGGTGTCTAATACAATGAAGATAATGTCAGGTTGTGTAGTGGTCATTATTAAAAAGGTGCTACTTTAAGCTAAAAGGCTCTTTTGCTGAACCAAAATAGATAATGGTACTACCGCCCGGCCCGTTGTCAACCGGGATCATGAAAACGGGTATGTGGGCCAGCGGTGCGCCGGGCGCAGCAGCCGTGTCGGCCTCTTCCAACGACAGCGTATAGGAGCCTGGATCTCCAAAGAACTCACCAACGACAACAAAATAGCTGCCAGCGTCTAGAGCCAGGCCACTTATTATTTCCCCATCCCCGGTCTGACCATCGTCAACAAGATCAACAATCTCGCCAGCCTCATCGAAAACACCGAGAATCATATCCATCTCCGGATCGGAGTCTAATGTTAAATTTACTGATGTCGGCGTGTTTATCACAAGAAGCCAGGACTCAAATTCGTCTGCACTCAATTCACCACTCACCGTGTCACCGAAGTTAAGTTCGCCCTGTAAATTTGCGCCCAAATCATCATTACTCGCATTATCAGGGGAAGCGGTGTCTACCGTCAATGAATAGTCGCCACCTTCCTCAAAGTAGTCCCGCACCACGATGGTGTAGTCGCCATCATCCGGTATCTCTATACCGGCTATGATCTCTTCTTCACCGGAAAAAGTGGAGTCTACATCGGCCATTAACTCACCATCGGGATCGTAAAGCTCCAGAATGCCATCCAGGTCGGAGCCGCCTTCTAAGATGATGTCTACTGTTTCGGGTCCGTCACTAAAAATCCAGGCGTCGGACTCTCCGGCATCCATTACGGCGTCAACGGTTTCTCCCAGCCCAATTGACCCTTTTAAGACGGCATCAAAAGCGCCGGTACTACCACCGCCTCCGCCGCTGCCACCGTTACTGCCGCCGGAGGTTGTGTCAGGAACACCACTGGTGACAAGTTCATATTCGACGATTTCGTTGGAAACGGCCGAAGGACAAACCGCCAGATTCTCTGACAGAAGGCAGTCCGCCAGGGCATAATCAGCATTTAGGGGAATCAGATCAATTAATCGGCTGGCTGCATTTTCAAGCCCGGTGCTGCTGGCCGCCAGCACAACGACCTGCTTGCTGCCGCCGCTTTCATGTAACAGGATCAGGACATTCCCGGCCATTTGGAGATTGCCCAGGTCCGACTCAATGCGCCGCACCTGATCCGGATCGGCCTCAGATTCGGCCGAATCTTCTTCAATCTCCGGGTCAATTACCAGGGTGATCCCGGCATCATCCAAAATGTCGGCAACATCCTCGGCCTGATTATAGAGACCAAGATACAAAGTATCCTTGTCAGCATCCGGTTCACCCACCAGGTCTAATGATTTATCGGTGCGGCGGAAAGCGTCTTGAAGGGCAATGATCTCATCAAAAGCATCCGGCCCCAGTTCCGGAGCGCCGGTGAAGACCAGTTGAATCTCATCTCCCAAATAGTAAGGGAAATCGGCCAGGACGTACTCACGGCGACCTTCGACCAGAAAATCGGCCAGTTGGGCAATGAAGCGACTGTTATCGTAAACGGTGTAGTAAGGCTCGGCCAGGAAGTCCATGTCTCCTAGCGCCACCACCCGGTCGTCGGCACTGGTGACGCCCAACGCCAGCCCGCCCGGTCTGTCGGTTGCTGAAGACCATGTATTGTCGTCGGCTGCAAGCAGCACTTCCCCTTCGGAGCCAACCTGGATGGAGTGACTGCCGTAAAAGGCCAGCTTTAACATGCCATCCAGCAGCCGATTCTCACCGAAGCCCTCCTGTCTCAGGATGATGTTGCGGTAGTTGCCTTCACTTTCAGCAGTGTTGTAAAGGTAGTCTCCCTGGTAAACAATATCAAATGAATTGGCAAGACTGTTCAAGGGGATGTCATCGTTGTCTATGGTGTATGTGGTGGAGATGGCGTCTTCCTCAAAGCCAACCAGGAAACGGGTGGGGTCGCCAATCATAAGCAAACGGCCGCCACGTCCGACAAAGTCGTTGACGATGCGGACTTCATTCCGGGAAAAGGTGGTCAGCGGGGCAATAACCACGTAAGCATTAACCGAGCGCAAAGCACCTTCCAGGTCGCCGCTGGTGAAGGGAATTAGTTCATATCCTCGCGCCGAGAGGCGGTTATCCAGATATCCAATTTCAGAGAGGTTGAAGTCGTTTTGGTGCGCCCGATCCAGCAAAACCAATCCCTGTCCAACTTCGGGATCGTCCACAAAATCTGTTGAAGCGGGGGTTGGAACCAACTCAGGAATACCGGATGGATCGTATTGGGGCAGTGGTTGCCGTTCCGGCGTGGTCAGACGATGGTAACTCAGATAACGAGCCGCAAGCGGCACGACTAAAAGCAGTAGAAAAATGAAAATGTAAATGATTCGGCGCAAGATTGTTCGCATGATCGTCCCCCTTTACCGGCCAGGTTCGATATAAAGATAATAGAGGCCCGTTGGTAAGTTTGTGGGTGAGGCCCAAAGCGTTTGAGGGTCTACGGATGGCGGGCGGTAGGTGTTGAGGGCCGCATCGGTGTTGGATTGACCGGACAGCAGTTCGGGAAAGGCCAGGGGCAGCAGTTCGACCACCTCGTAGTTGGAGATTCCGGCCAATTCGGCCGCACGTTCAATGGCCTCGTCGGTGGAAAGCAGCCCATCAATCAGACCCATATCCTGAGCCTGGACGGCCGTGTAAATTTCCGCCCGTGATAAGAATGCCGGGTCAGCTTTGAGTCTCTCCCCCCGCCCTGCTTGAACCGCCTGGAGAAATGAGAATTTAGCCATCTCTATCTGGCGCGTCATGCCGTCCCGCGTGCCACCAAAAGCCTTGTAGGGGCCGGTTGTAATGGTGTAATCGTCAATGTAAACCTGGCCCGGTAGTTGAGCGATGACGCCGATGCTGCCCACATAAGAGGTTGGTTTGGCGTATATTTCGTCTGACGCCGCCGCCATGAAATAGGCACCGCTGGCAGCCAGCAGATCAACAGTGGAAACGACCGGTTTCTCTTTGCGGGTTTCGAGAACGCTTAGATAGAGTTCTTCGCTGTAGGCGGCCGATCCACCAGGGCTGTTAATCACCAGCACGACCGCCTTAATTGAGTCATCACTGCGGGCGTAGTTTAGCTGCCGGGTCACTTCATCGGCCGTTTCGGCCGCAATGTCATAGTTGAGCCGGATAACACCTACTTTTGGTTGAGGCAGCAGGCGAGAGCCTAAAAATAGGCTTAGGGCCAGAGGAACGACAATGATCACGATCAGCGTCAAAATAAGACGCAGTGGTGATCCACCTGACTGCCTTGCTGAATTATTATCTTCCATATTAAAGCTCCTATTTCGGTTCAAGTGCCTGGCACTTCGTTCAACCGTAAGGATACAACATACCCAATCATGTGCCTGACACTTTTGGAACTACGCTGCAATCCTCTATCTTTGCTTTAAGAATAACATGCCCCTTGCAAACCTGCCACTACCGGGTCGCTGCTTCTCTGATACTCATGTATCGGTACATACCATATGCAAGTGGGTGACGCTTATGTTAAAATCCAATCAATGCGTATCACCCATCTCTCGCTGACCAATTTTCGCAACTATGGCCGCCTGGAACTGGCTTTACCTCCCGGCCCGACACTCCTGCATGGTGATAATGCACAGGGAAAAACGAACCTGTTGGAGGCTATTTATTATCTGGCGACGGCCCGGTCTTCCCACGCGGACCAGGATTACCAGCTACTTAACTGGCAGGCGATTCAGCCAGATGAGCCGGTGGTTGTCGGCCGTCTGACGGCACAAATCGAGACCAATGACGGCCGTCGGCAGATAGAGCTGCGACTGATTCGAGAGCAACAGCGAGGCAATGTCTCCTTTCGGCGGGAAGCATTGGTCAATCGGCGTAAGGTCCGGCTGATGGACTTACTGGGAAATCTGCGGGTTGTCTTATTTCTGCCCCAGGATGTGCAAATTGTAACGGGATCACCGGCCAAACGCCGCCGCTATCTGGACATCACACTTTGTCAGACTGATCCTGTTTACTGCCGGACACTCTCGGCATATAATAAGGTTCTAGAACAAAGAAATGCGTTATTACGGCAAATTGCAGAACAGGGTCGCGGGCGCGATGTCTTGCCAATTTATACCGAGAAACTAATTCATCACGGCAGCCAAATTTTCGCAAGACGGGCAGCTTTTGTGGCACAACTGGCTCAGGAAGCCCAGCATATTCATTATGAGGCGCTGACTCAGGGCCGGGAAGTGATACGCTTGAGTTATTTACCACGATTAACACCCAATAGCTTTAGCCGGGGGGATGAGGAAACAATCCGAGAAGCAGCGACACTGGCCGACTGGCTGAATGAGCAGCAGAATATTGGCAAGATCGAAGCCCGGTTCCAGCAGCTATTGGAGGAGGTCAAGAGGAGCGAGCTTTCAGCGGGAACCACCCGAATTGGCCCACACCGGGATGATTGGCGTTTCTGGGTAAACGGCCGTGATTTAAGCAGTTACGGTTCCAGGGGGCAGCAGCGGAGCGCCCTTCTGGCTTTGAAAATGGCAGAGATTAATTGGATGGCAGAAGAGTCGGGAGAAACCCCTATCTTGCTGCTGGATGAAGTCGTGGCTGAGTTGGATGAACACCGCCGCGCATTCATGCTTGAAACGGTTCAGAAGGCGGCCCAATCTGTGCTGACAGCAACCGACCCCGGCATGTTTACAGCCAGTTTTCTGGAAAAGGCAACGACAATGACGGTTGAAAACGGCCGTGTAACAGTGGATGCGACAGACGAAGCAAGCGAATCGGAAGCTGTACCAGAGGTGCAATTGTGACGCCCAGCTTGCAAAGTTCGGTTCCGCCCAGAATCCTCATTGTTGACGACAGCACCGATAATCGGCTGCTGCTTGCTTCTCAGCTCAAAATGCACGGCTACGAAATCTTACAGGCCGAGGACGGGTTGGAAGGCATTGAGACAACCAAGCGGGAGATGCCCGACTTAATTTTATTGGATGTCATGATGCCCAAAATGAGCGGCTTCGAGGTTTGCAGCTATCTGAAGAGTCAGCCCGACACAACCCATATTCCGGTCATTATGGTCACGGCACTGCGCGATGTGCAGTACCGCATTCAAGGAATCGAGGCGGGGGCTGACGAGTTTCTATCACGGCCGCACCACCGGGAAGAGTTATTGGTTCGGGTGCGTTCTCTGGTTCAACTAAAACGCGCCCGCGACCGGCTGGAAGAGGAACGCAACCATATCCAACTGCTCTATAACGTCAGCCGGGCAACAACGACTCAATTTAATTTGACCCAAATGATGGTTGAGATTATTACCCATACCTGTGGGGCGGTGGAAGGAACGAAGGGAACGATCCTCTTGCTTGATGAAGCTGGGGAAGTGACCCATAAGGTCATTCTGCGGGAAGGGCAAGCGGCCGAAGTTAAAAGCACCGTCAGTGATATTGTTCTGACCAGGGGGTTGGTAGGCTGGCTTATCCGTAATGATCAGGGGAGTTTGATTGCGGATGTGAAACAGGACAAGCGTTGGGTGACTTTGCCCAATGATGAGCCAACCGGTTCCGTTATTGGTGTTCCGCTCTCTCGTGCCAATCGGATTGTAGGCGTGATGCTGCTGACCCACCCACAGCCTGGCTATTTCAAGGCGGAGCATCTGGCGTTGGTAGAGACGATTGGGGCGCAAGCAACGGCCGCAATTGAAAACGCTTATCTCTTTGCCGAAATCAATGAACAGCGCCGAAAACTTCAGACGATTCTGGCCCAATCTACCGATGCCATCATCACCACCGACGAACTGCTGCGAATTTCGCTGTTGAACCATGCGGCCGAACGGTTCTTCCAACTGAATGCCGACCAGGTTGTTAACATATCGCTGCGGGAAATTCCCCAACTAACCGACCTCCTGCCCCTTTTTGTCAAGGCCGGGAACAAGCCCGTTACCCAGGAGATTACCCTTCAAGAGTCCAAACATCTCTATGTCAGCGTGACGCCGATTCAGGATGTCGGCTACGTGGCTGTGATGCAGGACATTACCGAATTGAAACGCATTGAGGAGTACCGGCTGGATCAGGAACGGCACGAGAAGCAGCTTGTCAAGGAAACTTTCTCCCGCTATATGGGGCCACGCCTGGTTGAGCATGTGCTGTCTACCGAGCCGGGGCTTTTTGCCCGCCGCGAACGCCGCCGGGCGGTTGTGATGTTTGCCGACCTGCGCGACTCCACCCCCCTCATTATTCATACTGAGGCAAATGCGGCCATTAAGATGTTGAACGAGTTCTTTACTCAGATGACGGAAATTGTTTACCAGTTCGACGGCACGATTTTCGATCTGGTAGGCGACGAGATGCTGGTGGGGTTCAATGTACCTTTTGACCAGCCGGACGCGCCGCGCCGGGCATTAATGGCGGCTGTTGCAATGCACCGCCGTTTTGATGATTTGCGCCAGAAGTGGTTCAGAGAGTCCGGGGTTGAACTGGGCCTGGGGCTTGGCATTGATCAAGGGGAGGTCGTTGTCGGGAACGTGGGGGCGGAGACGCGGATGAACTTTGCGATGGTTGGGGAGGCGGTGAATACTGGCCACCGGCTGGTTGAGATCGCCGAAGACGGTCAGCTTATTATCACCGAGTCCATCTACCTGGCGCTGCAACAAAATCAGTCCCTCCTGATGCGAGAGCTAAAATTTGAATCAATGGGACTGGTTTCTCTGAAAGGCAAGGCCAAACCGCAGCTTTTATATCGCGCTCAGATGGAGCGCACACTCCTGCCGGGGTAACTATCCCCGCCTCCTGCAATACTTGGCACAATCATCAACCGGTCGCTTTGTTTGAGCGGGGTTTTCACGCCCTGGACATACTGGATGTTCTCTTCGTTGAGAAAGACATTGACAAAGGAGCGCAGTTCACCGCTTTCGGTGTAAAGATGCTGCTTAAGGACAGGGTACTGCATTGTCAGGTCGTCCAGAGCCGCGCCGACGGTCAGGCCGTTGGCGTTGACTTCAGACATGCCGCCTGTATAGGGACGTAAGGGGGTAGGGATACGAATGGTTGCCATTAGGAAACTCCTGTGAAGAATTTTTAATGCAAAGACGCAGTGGGGTCGTGTTTTTGAGGGTTAGTGTTTCGGTGTTCATAAAGTCTCTTTTGAAAGGAGGGAGGTGGTGGCGGTGGGTTGAGGGGAACGGTTGATATGGAAGTTGCGTGGTTGGCGTAGGCCTTTTAGCCATTGGCGAATTCGGGCCAGGAAACCGGCCTGTCTTACCGGGTAAACGATGTCTATTGATTCTTCGTCAAATCCGGAGCGGTCTGCTTTTAGGAGCCAGGCGCGAGAGAGGATCGCACGGCCGTCTTCGACTCTAGTGATGATGTAAGAGTACCAGGGCAAAGCCCATTCCCGGTCATAGATTGAAGGCTCCTCAGCGTGGTCGGGGTGAGAGTGAAAGATGCCAATGATGTCCAACCCGCGTTCGGCCGCTTCGGTTTCTGCCCGCATCATCATTTCTGGGGTAATCAGATACCTGCGTTCCTGTTCCCCTTCCTGCCACTGGTTTTCCAACGGCAGCAGGTCTACCACTGTTTTATGCTGCTCCTCCACTCGGCCCAATAAAAGACCAGCTCCCTCATTGGGATAAGATTTTTCTCCATGATCGCGAATGGCAATGAAATGGCTGCTTGAAATCTTCAGCATCTATTCCTCCTGGTAATATGGTCGGCGACATGAACGGCGTCTCCCCCGACCCCAAAGAGAAGGCCGGATTTGGCGGTGTGCATACAGTGTAAGCCTAAGAAGTACAGCCCGGCAGCCCCTGTAACGCCGCGCTCCTGAATGGGAAAGCCATCCCGGTCTAACAGCCCCGGCAGATTCAACCAGTGAAAGTCGGCCGAATAGCCTGTTGCCCAAATGACAGTTGTGATTCCGGCCGTTTTGAGGTTTAGTTCGGTGATCTCTTGCTCCTGATAGCCATCATATAACTCCGGCAGCGTTTCCGGGGGCAGGTCCAGACCATTTTGGTGGGCAAATGCGTCGAACTTTGCTAACAGGTCTGCCTCGTATTTATCAATTTTTGCCAGACTGATGTTCAAGTCAGCCACCAGTCTGATCGTGCTGTCTGTAATCCCTTTCAGATGGCCTAATAAGATGACACCGTCGCGGGCAAACTGGTGAAGGTTGAGGGTATGCCCACCACGCGCCCCCGATACATGGGGATTGGCGGTGAAACGGGCAATGGCAGCATCGGTTGGGCGGTCGAAATAGCCAACCTGTTCCAACCACCACATACAATCCTTGGTACGATAGCGGCGCGGCACCCGGCCCGAAGAGGAACCGACACATTGATAGACCTGACGGCCGTTCAGATACAGCTCTTCGGCGATCTGACAGCCAGACTGCCCGGAACCAACAACCAATACCGCGCCAGGCGGCAGGGTTTTGGCATTTTTATATTGGCTTGAATGCAGTTGGGTGATTGATGGAGGAAAGTTGGTTGAGCAAGCGGGGATTTTGGGCTTTTGAAATGTTCCAATTGCGATCACGACGTTGGTGGCTTCAAACTCTCCCTCGCTGGTTAGAAGGTGATAACTGGTGTCAGTTTTCCAGATTGCGTTTACAGTGACGCCAAATCGAACAGGCAGTTGAAAGCGCTCTACGTAATTCTCGAAGAAAGCGAGCACCTCATCACGACTCAAGAAGCCATCAGGGTCCTCTCCTTCATATTCAGCCCCCGGCATCCGAAACTGCCAGTTAGGCGTCACGAGGGTGAAGGAGTCCCAGCGAGAGCGCCAGGCTGAACCAGGATGGTGTGCCTTTTCCAGCACAGCATGTTCATGACCACGTTGGGTCAAATGGTAGCTTATTGCCAGACCGGCCTGCCCCCCGCCAACGATCACAGTTTCCATCTCCTCAGTCCTTGCCTATCTGTGGCTGTTCTCTCTGATTTGGTTGTCTGTAAGTGGATGATTCTTATTGCTTGAAAAGCGTAGAATGCAAAACTAACCGCAGCCTTAAACAGCGGTTACGAGATTCTTACGCTGTTTGGCTCCCCCATCATGCCCCCTGATCAATTGTCTTTTAGCTTCTCCACCAGTTCTTCCGGCGTTTCGGCCGTAACGGTTCGGTATCGAACCCCCGGATAATATTCGGCAAAGAAATCTCGCAAGACATCCGGGCCGCCCCACAGTTCCGGGTTCACGGCCAGGACGATTCGGCTGTCGAGGTCGCCAATACCGGCGTCGTCGGCGCTGCCCCCGACTGTGTAGCGATGGGAGTCCCAGGTTGCATTGATCACCGCCTGCGACCATTTTTTATTTGCGCCTGGCGGCAGCAAGACATATAAGCGTTCATATTGAATACGGGGCTTGCCTCTCTCGGCCGGGGAAGGAACCGGCGCGGGCTGGGAATCGACCAGCACCAGCCGGGCATCGTCCCAATAGGCGTCGTTG
Source organism: Promineifilaceae bacterium (SeqCode) (assembly GCA_049281335.1). Classification (GTDB taxonomy): domain Bacteria; phylum Chloroflexota; class Anaerolineae; order Promineifilales; family Promineifilaceae; genus JAKEFB01. The sequence continues at coordinate 6,070 of JBAPRX010000449.1, read as the reverse complement.
TGTTTAAAGGGGTATTCCGTTCGCGCTCGTGTAAAGAGAGTGATAGTGTCAGAAACGGCCGTTGTTTCCACCGCCGGAACCTGGGCATAGGTGTTGTAAATATGCGCCCCACTCCCCCAAACAACTGATTTGGCAAAGGGATCAAGGCCGCCGGTCGGATCAATCCCGGCCCAAAAGGTAAAGTTGCTCAGTGCAGCCTCATTCTCAGCCCCGCCTAAGGAGCCTTCCAGACCAAAAAAGGGGTCAAATCCAGCCCCTTCCGACCATCGAGGGTCGTCCGGATGCGGATATTCATCAGGCTGGTCAGGGTCTTTATGGTTCGACCAGGCATGCGCCCAAATTGTGAAGCGCACCTTTGACCCTGGCGTGACAGTCACCTGCTGGATAAGACCTGCGTCCTGGCGGCGAAAAAAGGTGAAGATGACCAGTCCCTTTTCACCGGTTCGCATCCGATCTGGTTCCTTACTACGGGCGTCTCGCACTTCGGGCTGCGCCCACTGCCCTTCTTCATGGCGAAACCAGACCAACCAATCAGGCGGCGTAAAGATATTGCCGACTTCGATTTCCTCTGGAGTGCTTCCCTCTACAATCCGTAAGGATCGGTGGGAACGCTCCTCAGACCAATCTGCCTCAAAGCCACCATTTCGCAACAAATTGCTCATAATTGCCTCCTCAAGCCAGGTTACGATTATAACAAGCTCGCCAAAACTGCCTACCTGGTTCTGCATTTGCCCCCTGACCGGCTCGATCATACAATTTCATTAATGAATAATAAATTTTGGCGTTGGATGGTTATCCCTATACTTCTCCTGATGTCTGGTTGTCTGCCATCATCTTCCCAGTCAGCTTTGCCAACACGGGCCATTGCGGCGGCGACGGTTGGGTCTGAACCGGCGGCCAATCGCCCCAGTCCGGTTCCGCCAACCTGGACGCCTGTTCCCGAATCCATTCCGGTTTCGCCAACGTCTGCTCGAATTTCCAGTCGCACCCCCTTACCTACCAGTTCCCCCTGGCCCACCGTTACCCAAACTCCCACTGAGACCCCAACCAGTTCCGCCACCCCACCGCCATCCGTTACCCCAACGTTCACCCCAATTGCGGTCAGCAATTTAAATCTACTGCCTAACCCATCTTTTGAGGATGGCTGGTATAACCTGAATGGCATTCCTGAACTCCAGGTTCCTAACCAATGGACGCTGGAATGGGATACCGGCGACAACCCCTTAGACCCCGACCCCTGGAATGACTTTGTTCGGCCAGAAAGCCGGGTGTTGAATTTTGATTTTCTGCCCGCCAGCGAGCATGACACCTTTATCTGGGATGGCAGCCATACCGTGAAAATCTTTAAGGGAGAGGGGGCTATCTCTTTCCGGCTTTTCACCTTCGTCTTTTTACAGCCCGGCAACTACCAGTTTGAGATTAACATTTACCCTGATCTCATTGTTGGTTATACGGATGCTGGCGGAAAGATTTTTGCAGATGATCCGCTGTCTGGCGAATTACAGTTTTTGGTTGATGTACCGGCCACGACCTGGATTTTGCCCCACTTCGGGCAGCGAAACACGTATGCTCACTCTTTTACAGTCACCAATGCACGAATGGTAAAGATCGGTCTTGCCGTGCGCGGTCGGTGGGCCATCGAAAACAATGGCTGGTTCATGGATGACTGGTCATTAAGACAATTACCGGAATGACGCTTATTCTCGCTTCCAGCTCTCCGAGACGGCAACAACTTATTCAATTTTTGGGATTGCCCTGGCAGGTCATGGTGGCCGACGTTGATGAGACGAGCGTTGACGACCCGGATCCGGCCGTTAATGTGGTTGAGACGGCCCGGCTGAAAGCGAAAGCAGTCTATCCCCTTGCTCCAACAGACACGGCCGTTATTGCGGCCGATACCATCGTGGTTTTGGATAATCGAGTATTGGGCAAGCCAACCGGGAAGAAGCAAGCCAAAGAGATGCTGCAACAGCTTCGCGGCCGAACACATCAGGTTTTTACAGGATTGGTCATTATGAACAAGGCCAACGGGCAGGTGGTTACTGATGTCGCCGGGATAGACGTGCCAATGAGAGAATACAACGACCAGGAAATCGAAGCCTATATTGCCACCAGCGATCCGCTTGATAAGGCCGGTTCCTACGCCATTCAACATACCGGGTTTCATCCCGTAATAGATTTTTCCGGCTGCTTTGCCGGTGTTGTGGGGCTGCCCTTGTGTCATCTGGTCCGGTCGCTGCGTAAGAGCGGCATTTCCATACAGGCAGATGTCCCGGCTGCCTGTCAGTCACACCACAACTACATATGCCCTGTTTTTGAGGGAATATTGGCCTGAAAATTACTATTTTTTTGTTGACAACCGTGTTATTATGTTAATAGTAGCGCGACATAACAAAATCAGGCAAAATAGAGAGTCTAAGCAATCTGAGGAGGGTTTGAGATGAACCAACATCTAGTGCAAGCAATCGCTGCGGCTCGCGCAGGAAAGAAACCCCAGGCCAAGGTACTCCTTGCTCGTGTCATTAAGGACGAACCGGATAACGTCAACGCCTGGTTCCTACTCAGCAGCCTGGCTGATACGGAAGAACAAAAGATCCAACGGCTTGAGAAGGTCTTGGAGTTACAACCGGGGTATCCGGCCGCGGCGGAGCAGTTAGCTGAATTACTGCCGGAATCTCCTGAACCGGATGAGGAAGCTCTTCACGACACGTTGATTTACGTACCTGAAAAAGCGCCGTCAGAATCTGTTTCAGCCGAATCCGAGGCGGAGCCGGAAATGGAAGCTGCACCGGAAGCGGAGCCGGATATGTTCCCCCTCCCAGATATTGATGCAACCACCCCGGACGTCCCTGATGACCCGGATGAGGCGATGGCCTGGTTAGAACGGTTAGCGGCCGATCAGGGCGTTCCTTATGAGGAACTGCCGAGTCTGTCGGGGGCAAGCGAAGCAACCGAAACCATTATCGAAGCGGCCGTTGCGGATGACGCGGAGCCGGAATCGGTCATGGAAAGCGACGTTCCTGACGACCCGGACGAAGCGATGGCCTGGCTGGAACAACTGGCGGCCGAACAGGGCGCTCCGTTGGAAGAGCTGCCGAGTTTGTCGGCCAGTGAACAAGAAGCACAGGAGGCAGTGGTTGAAGAGACTGAAGAGGACTACTCCTGGTTGGAACAAGAGATGGTTTCCAGTGATGATTACCTGGAAGCTGCTATGCCAACTATGATTGAAACTCCAGCTTCCGATGTTGAGGAAGATGGTCAGGAGGAGGAAGGAACCGGCGATACTGCCAGGACGTTGGCTATCTCGAATGACTATGATTTCGTCAGCCAGTCCAAAGGGGATTCGATTCCTGCCTGGCTGGCCGGAGAAGAAGAGTACATTGGAGCCGAAACCGTGTTAACCGGGCCTGCACCAGAAGAGGAAACGGCCGAAGAACCGGAACCGGAAAATCTGCCGGACTGGTTAAATGAGGCGGCAGAAGGTTGGGTTGGCGATGAAGGCGAAAAGTCCGGTCAGGTTATGTGGAAAGCGGGAGAAGGGGACGAAGGGCTAAAACCCACCCCGCCTGCTGCTGGAACCCCTGCTAAGAAGAAATCAAAAGCGTCTGCTAAAAAGACGGCCGCATCAAGCGGCGGCAACGGCCTCTATCTGGCCTTTCTCGTTATCGTGGCTATCCTCTTAATCGCTGCGATTCTGTATATTCTTGTTACGCAGCCTTTGTAAAGATACTGAGTTGATTAGGTTGATTGGGTTGATTAAAAAATTACCCAATCAACCCAATTATCCTATTACCCAATTACCCCTAAAGCCCGGCCAACTTTCCCGAAAATATCCAACGCAGTTTCTAAATCTTCATTGCTGTGCGCGGCCGAATTCATCACCCGAATTCTGGCCTTGCCCTGAGGAACGGTCGGGTAGCCAATTGCCATTGCAAAGACCCCTTCTTCAAACAACAGGCGGCTGAACCGCTGGGCCAGGGGCGCTTCTCCCAACATAACCGGCACAATCGGCGTCTCACTATGGCCGGTGTCAAAGCCCATTTGGCGCATCCCCTCTTTGAAAATCTTGGCATTGTTCCACAGCCGGTCTACCAGTTCGGTGGACTCATCCAGGACATTGACCGCTTCCAGACAGGCGGCCGTATCGGGAACGGTCATGGCGCTGGAGAAGAGGAAAGGACGGCCGCGCTGCCGCAGCCAATCCACAATGATCTTTTTCCCGGCAACCAGCCCGCCAACGACGCCAAAGGCTTTACTAAGGGTTCCGACTTCGACATCAACACGGCCGTGCAGCCCAAAATGGTCTACGATACCTCGTCCGCCTTCTCCCAGAACGCCTTCGCCGTGTGCATCATCCACCATCAGCATAATGTCATACTCTTCGGCTACCTCGCACAGCTTATCCAGAGGGGCAATATCGCCATCCATACTGAAAACGCCGTCGGAAACGATAAGGCGGCGGTTATACTCTGTAGTCTCTTCGATCACCCGGCGTAAATCATTGGCATCATTGTGCTTATAGCGCACCGTTTTGGCGCGGCTGAGACGGCAGCCGTCAATGATGCTGGCATGATTCAATTCATCGGAGAAAATGACATCATCACGGCCAACCAGGGCCGGAATGGTAGCCAAATTGGCCGTAAAGCCGCTTTGGAAAGAGATACAGGCTTCGGCTTTCTTAAAAGCAGCCAACCGCTGTTCCAGTTGGATATGAAGGCCCATTGTCCCGGCGATAGTTCGCACCGCGCCGGGGCCGACGCCATACTGGTCAATCGCTTTCTGAGCCGCCTCCTTGATACGGGGATGGTTTGCCAGCCCCAGGTAGTTGTTGGCGCAAAAGTTCAACAAACGACGGCCGTCAATCGTCACCCAGGCATCCATTGGGGAGTCAATGGTGCGAATGACATTAAACAAACCGGCCTCTTTCAATCCGGCAATCTCTTCTTCAATCCAGGTTGTTTTATTACTCATTTTTTCCTTCCTGTATGGTTTATATATCTACACCCATCTCGCGGGCGACAGTGAGATTAGCCTTTAGCAACGCTTTATGGTTTTCACCAGCATCCAACCACCAACCTTCCACAATGTCGTATTCCATAATGCCCTGCTCGATATAGGCGTTGTTTACATCTGTAATTTCAAGTTCTCCGCGACCAGATGGCTTCAAAGTCTCTACGATTTCAAAAACATCGGGCGGGTACATATAGACACCGATAACGGCCAGGTCGCTGGGTGGATCGGTCGGTTTCTCAACGATCCCGCGAATCTTGCTGCCGTCTACTTCGGCTATGCCGTATTCCCAGGGGTGGTCAACGGCCTTCAAGAAAATACGGCCGCCCCGCTCCTGGCTGCGAAAGGCGTCCAGCCCTTTGCGGATGCCATTTTGCAGAATGTTATCCCCCAAGGCAACAACAACTTTGTCATTGCCAACAAACTCTCTAGCTAATCCCAACGCTTCGGCAATACCACCCTCCCCTTTCTGATAGGCATAGTTGATTCTGGAGAGGCCAAAGTCCTCCCCATTCCCGATCAGGCGCAGAAAATCACCGGCACTGTTTCCTCCGGTGACGATCATAATGTCCCGAATACCGGCCTCAACCAGCATTTCGATGGGATAGTAGATCATCGGTTTTTTATAGATAGGGAGGAGGTGTTTGTTAGTAATGGCGGTTAACGGCCGTAACCGAGTCCCCAATCCCCCCGCTAAGACAACACCTTTCATGAATTGTTTCTCCTTAAATTATCCTGGCGTGGTGCATAAAACGTAACATTTTCAACCCTTACGTTTTACGTTTTACGCATCACGTTTTACATCCCTGTTGGAAAGTCAAAGAACCGAACTTCTAATTCAAACATCTCCGCCAAATGACGGCCGAGTGCCTGAACGCCGACGGTTTCTGTTGCGTAATGACCGGCAAAGATAATGTTCATCTCATAGTCCAATGCAGCCCAGTAGTTAGCATGGGAAGTCTCGCCAGTCAGGTAAGTGTCGGCTCCTAAGGCTTTGGCTTCGGCCGCTTTGTCTGCCCCAAACCCGGAAACAATAGCAACATTTTGTACCATTTCGGGG
>JBAPRX010000448.1:0-7241 GCA_049281335.1 Promineifilaceae bacterium (SeqCode) | reverse complement strand
CTTCGTCGGGAACGTCAGCAGCGGTCGCGGCCAACAGTTCGGCGAATGCCTGCTGTTCAATCTGGATCAGGTCGGAACCACAACCAAGATTTTGTTCCCACTGAGCCTGAGCGTACTCAATCCAGTCAAGCGTGGATTGGCCGCTGTAGCCCAACAGTGTTACCTGCGGGAAACCTTCACAGTTCGGATAACCGGCCGCTTCCATTTCAGCCTGAGCGAATTCCGGATCGTAGCCAACGCCAACTTCGTCAATCGCCGGAGCGCCAAAGATTCCCGGAGGAGCGAAATGCTTCATCGGCAAACCTTGGCCCTGGAGAACCTGGTCAACATAGGTCTGGCGGTCGAAGGCAGCGGCGAAAGCGCGACGGACATGAACATCGTCGAATGGCGGCTTGGTCATGCGGAAGGAGATGTAGAAAACGGTCAGATCAGGAACCTGAATGGTTTCATCGGAGTGATCAGCCAGATGTGTCTGGAGTTCCTCGTTGGGAATACCGGTCTGATCAACTTCATTATTTAACCAGAGGGCATAGCCAGTGCTGGTGTCGGGAACAACGTTGACAACTAATTTCTCGATATTGCCATCACCCTGCATGTCTTCCGGCATCAAGGGGTTGCGAATGACGGTGCGGCGGACATTGTGTACCCACTCGCTCAAGACGTAACGGCCGTTAGTAACGATGTTACCAGCCTCGGTCCAGGAATCGCCATTTTCTTCAATCGCCCACTGCGGGGTCGCAGCCAGGGTCCACATCGGAGTCATAGACATAAAGTAGCTGGCGGGGAAGTTCAGTTCAATAACCAGCGTACCATCATCAGCAGCAGAAACACCTATAGCGTCAGTCATTTCTTCTGGAATAGCGGTTGGATCCTCGGCGTTCAGCACATCTTCACAACCAACGATCAACGGCGCAATAACGCTGCTGTAGTAGGAGCCAATGTTCGGGTCACAAGCACGTTTAATGCCATAGACGAAATCACTGGCGGTTACGAAGCGGGGATTGCCCTCTTCATCAACTACTTGCGTTGTTTCACTTGTCACGGGATTGTGATAGACCCAGGGGATGTCGGTGCGCAGATGGAAAGTGTAAACCAATCCATCATCGCTGACCTCCCAACTGGTGGCAGCTTCCGGCACAATATCTGACGTAATCAAGTCATAATTCGTCAGGTGGACAAACAGGTTCTCGATATAGGTGATACCAACGGCATCTTCTGCTACCTGCGGATCCAGTGTAGGAATATCTGTGGTTGAGAAGCCATCAAAAGTTACCACCTCGTCGCTTTCAGGCGGGGCTTGCACCTCCGGGGTCACCGGGACAATACGAGTTACTTCGACTTCCCCACCAGGCTCCGTAACAGTTTCGGTCACGACTCTCGTAACCTCATTCTCAACAACGCGGGTTACTTCCACTTGTTCAGTTGGCGCCTGACAGGCTGCCAAAACGACAACCAACAAGGCAGCAATAGCCAAAAATAGGCCTGTTTTTTTTATAAACATTTCTTGAAGAACCTCCTTCAAATGTATCTACTCAGGTGACTGGCGTCCTTACAATAAAAGGAACCAGATCGGATTAAAACTCTTCTTTTTGTGAAACCTTCTTTCCTCTTTTTAACAAATTAACGAACTACCACACCTCCTTCGCCTTTTTTTATTGGTCAACAGAAAGTATTGTATGTAAAAGGAAGAAAAATGTCAATACGGTGACATTTTGGGGTTATTTGGTGTCTTAATGGGGTCTTATTGGGGTTTTTCAACTTTGCTCCCCAGATCGTTCCAGATGAATAATGGCTCGTATTGTTAAATTCACTCCAAAGTTTCGGCCGTTTTTCTTGCCACATTTGTACAAATAAACTTTCTCTGTAAAATATTCACAGCTTTTTTAAGAAGAGAAACGTCTGTTTACACCCTCTTGGAGAGGACTGCTCCCTTTGGAAACCAGCTATTGGATACGACTCTACTGTTTCATTAAGCCTGACCAATAACAATCACTCCATCAAATAAATAGGACAACTCCCTATCAACATGGCTACCAACAACCTCAACAAGTCAGAAAATATGCCTGTCAAAATATTATTGGTGGACGATGAGCCAACAGTTCGGAACTCAATTTCCGAAATTCTTCAACTCAAAGGATTTGAGGTTATTCTAGCTGAAAACGGCCAACGAGCGCTGGAAATCTATGAGAAGGAAGCCCCCGACATTGGCCTCATTCTGCTGGATATGACAATGCCGGGCCTGTCGGGAATGGAAACTTTGAAGAAAATTCGGGAGCAAGATATGGAGCTGCCCATTATTCTACTCTCCGGTTTTGGACAGGATGAGATAGACGGGGAATCATCAGAAATGCTCAAGACACAGTTTCTAAGGAAACCGTTCAAGGTAGCGGTTCTGATACAGACCATTCAGGATAGCCTGGCAGGCAATTAAAAGCCATCCACCCTCCGACCCCTTAATCAACCCAATCAACGATCACAGATTGGCCGCCGACCGCAGGTAGGCCATCAACCCAATCCTCAGCCCTCAATCACTCAGGACGGAACTCACGTGCGGCCGTTTCACGCGCCGCTTTCGCTGCTGCGGCCGTTTTTTCTGCCTCTTTTTCCTTCTCTTTTTTCCGTTTCTGCCAATGCTCATACCACCAGGGCGCAGTCAGCATCGGCCCCAACAACGTAGAAAGATAAGAGAGGACTTGAATCTGAACGGCCGTCAACCCCAACACATTCGTCACCACAACCCCCAAAATCTCAGTCACATTTCCGGCCGTCACCGCCAATTCAAAAGAGCCTGTCTCCCTCGGTTTCATTACCCAGATCAGAGTGACCGGTTTTCCATCCGTCTCCAGGCTAACAGCCCGTTCCGTTGTTGCCGGGGCCAGCTCAAAGTCAAGTGCAGCCAGCCGAACGGTGGTATCACAGGTAGCCAGACCGGTCAGATTCGCCAAAACCACTTTTAAGGTCTGACTTTCTTTCTCCGTCATCACCCGTTTGGAGAGAGAAACCTCCTGAATGACATTCTTGCACTCACTCTGTTCCGACGCCCCGCCTCCGATAACGGATTCATCCGCGTCTTGGGCCGCAGAACGATCCTGGATCAAGAGCAGCAAGCTGGCCGCCCCCAACAAGAACAACAAGACTCCAAGTATGGCTGTGATTCTATTCGTCACCGAAGACCCTCTTTTACTGCAATGTGTGAAAAACGCTTGATTCTCTGAGAATATCACCTCATCAGTCAGCGTCAAGGAACGGGGGAGGATTGACAGAAGCGACCAGGAAATGCTATACTGTCACCAACTGGTCAGACCTCTTACCACTAGGATACTTTATGAACTGGACACCACCACAAAAACCGGCCGAATTGGCCGAATCGCGTTTAATTGTTGCCATTCTCGATGGACATTTTCCCATCGGAAAAAATCTACCCGCCGAGCGAGAGCTGGCAGCGCAGCTAGGCGTAACACGGCCGACCCTGCGAGAAGCCCTCCAACGAATGGCCCGCGACGGCTGGATCGAAATCCAACACGGCCGACCCACCCGTGTTCGCAACTACTGGCAGGAAGGCAATCTCGGCGTCCTCAGCGCCCTGGCCCACTACCCCGAACACGCCCCCGACAACTTTGTCGCCAACCTACTGGCAATCAGGCACCTGTTAGCCCCAACCTACACCCGATTGGCCGTTGAAAACGACCCCTCCGGGCTGGTTGGTCTGCTGCAAGAACTGGTCAACACCCCCGACACGGCCGAAGATTTCGCCGCAGCCGACTGGCGGCTCCACCACCGCCTGACCGTTCTCTCCGGCAACCCCATTTTCACCCTGATCCTCAACGGCTTTGAAGCCTTATATCCGCCAATGGCCCGCCTTTACTTTCATTTTGCCGAAGCCCGCAGCCATTCGCGGAATTTCTACCGGAACCTTCTGGCCCAAGCCGAAGCAAAAAACCCGGCAGCAGCCGAAGCCCTCACCCGACAGATTATGATGGAAAGTTTGGCCCAGTGGCAGCAGATCAAACAGGCCAATATGAAGCTGGAGGCAGTCAAATGAAACGTTGGAACGGTTGGGGCGATGTCAACCATACCTACCCCTTTCCACCCTCGGCGGCCGATTATTTAACCACGCTCGTCGGTGAGGGAACTTCCTATCCCGATGCGGCCCTGGAATCGGTTATCGCCTCGGTTCCACCTTCGCAGATACCAGAACAACCCCTGATCACGACTGACGCGGAGCAGCGCCTTTACCATGCCAGGGGGCAGAGCTTACCCGACTGGATTGCGCTGCGATCCGGCCGTATCGGGGCATTTCCCGACGGCGTAGCCTATCCAGCATCGGCCGAAGAGGTTCGCACGCTGCTCCAATTTGCCCGTCGAACAGAAACACAACTCATCCCCTACGGCGGCGGGACAAGTGTCGTTGGCCATATCAATCCCCTGCCCGGCGGCAGGCCCGTCTTGACCGTTGATCTCAGCCGTCTTAACCGGCTGGAATATCTGGACCAGACCAGCCGCCTGGCAACCTTTGGCGCAGGGGTCACAGGGCCATATCTGGAAGCGCAGTTACGGCCGTTCAACCTCACCCTCGGCCATTTCCCTCAATCTTTTGAATATTCCACCCTCGGCGGCTGGATTGCGACCCGATCCAGCGGTCAGCAGTCCTATTATTACGGCCGAATCGAAAGCCTGTTCGCCGGGGGACAGATCGAAACCCCGCTCGATTCACTGCAAATCGCCCCCCACCCGGCCAGCGCCGCCGGGCCAGACCTGCGAGAGCTGATTCTCGGCTCCGAAGGGCGGCTGGGCATCATCACCCAGGCCACCGTCCGGGTACGGCCGATTCCCGAAAGCGAAACCTTCCAGGCCGCCTTCTTCCACGATTGGGCCTCCGGCGTTAAGGCGGTGCGCGAGATCGCCCAGGACGGCATACCCGTCTCCATGCTGCGGCTCAACAACGCCCAGGAGACAGAAACAACCCTGGCCCTGGCCGGTAAGGAGCAGCTTGTCGCCTGGGCCGACCGGGGATTGCGGCTGCTCTGCTATGGGCCGGAACGCTGTCTGCTTCTTTTTGGTCTGACCGGCGAGCAACCGCTGACCAAAACGGCCGAAAAGATGACAAAAGCCATTATTCGGGCTAACGGCGGCCTGCCGACCGGCGGCACCATCGGCCGGTTGTGGGAGAAGGCGCGGTTCGACACTCCCTATCTCCGCAACACGCTTTGGGAAGCGGGGTACGCAATTGACACATTGGAAACGGCCGTCCCCTGGGACGCCGTTCACGACACAGCAGCCGACATTCAAACGGCCATTAATCAAGCAATCGTTGACACTGGCGAACGGGTTCTAATCCTGACCCATCTTTCTCACGTCTATAACGACGGGGCCAGCATTTACGTAACCTACCTTTTCCGCCGAACGGCCGACCCGGAACAATTACTGCACCGCTGGCAGGCCATGAAATCGGCCGCCAGCCAGGCCATCGTCGCCCACAAGGGAACAATCAGCCACCAGCACGGGGTTGGCATTGACCATGCCCCCTATCTAACGGCCGAAATAGGCGAGTTGGGCATAGAGTGGCTGTCGGCAATGTGCAAAACGGCCGATCCCGATGGGATGCTGAATCCGGGCAAACTACTGCCCGCCCAGGATAACGGTCAAACACGCGGGGAGAGCCAGGAGGTATCTCATGTGGACACAAGGTTGGCGCCACAGGCTGTGGACTGATTTAGACCAGCAATGGGACATCATCATTATCGGTGGGGGGATCACCGGCGCTGGCATTTTGCGAGAAGCGGCCCAGGCCGGTCTGCGCGTCTTGCTGCTGGAGAGCCAGGACTTCGCTTCAGGAACCTCCAGCCGTTCCTCCAAACTGGTACATGGCGGCTTGCGCTATCTTCGCAATGCCCAATTCAAAACCACCCTCGACTCCGTTCACGAACGGGAACAGCTTCTGAGGCAAGGCGAAGGGCTGGTCAATCCCATCAACTTCCTGTACGCCCATTATAAAGGAGGCAAGACCTCCCCCTGGCTGATGGAATTCGGGCTGACCATTTATGATATTTTCGCCCTCCATTGGAACCACCAATATCACAATGCACCGGAAGTCGAGACGTTAGCCCCCCATCTAAACCAGGCCAATCTGTTGGGCGGCCACTGCTACGGCGATGCCCAAACCGACGATGCCCGGCTGGTCTTGCGCGTCCTGCGGGAAGGCGTTCGGGCAGGCGGCACGGCCCTGAACTACGCCCCGGTCATTGATCTGCTGCGTCAGCACAACGGCCGTGTTTGCGGCGTCGTGGTTGAAGACACGGCCGAACAAATGGGAACGGCCGAAATCGAAGCCGCCGTCGTCATAAACGCCACCGGCGCTTCGGCCGACATGCTCCGTCGAAAGATAGGAGAGCCACCCCGCCTCCGCTCCCTGCGAGGCAGCCACCTCATTTTCCCAACCGAGCGGCTGCCCATCAGCAAAACCATCTCGTTCGATCATCCCGTAGACGGCCGTCCCGTTTTTGCCATTCCCTGGGAAGGAGTCACGCTGTTCGGAACAACAGACGTTGACCACCGCCAAAACGGCCAAGAGCCATCCATCAGCCCCGCCGAACTAGATTATCTAATGGAAGCAGCGACCTTCGCCTTTCCCGATCTGGCCCTGACAACGGCCGACATACCGGCAACCTTCGCCGGGGTGCGGAGCGTGATTGACACCGGAAAGGCCGACCCCTCCAAAGAGTCCCGCGAACATGCCTTGTGGGACGAAAACGGCATCCTGACCGTTACCGGCGGCAAGTTAACCACCTTCCGGGTAATGGCGCGAGAGGCGTTGAAAATCGCCCTGCGCCATTTGCCGGAACGGCCGTCGCTCCCCAGTCGGCCGGTGTTAGACCCCCTGGACGACTGTTATCTGCCAGACGATCTTGATCCGGCAGAACAACTACGGCTGCTCGGCCGTTACGGGGCCGAAGCCTGCGATCTGGTGGAGGCCGCTTACCCCAACGAACTGACCCCCATCCACAACGGCCGTTCCCTGTGGGCCGAACTCCGATGGGCCGCCCGCGCCGAAGGCGTCGTCCACCTCGACGATTTATTGCTCCGCCGGGTCCGCCTGGGCCTCCTCCTGCCCAACGGCGGCCTGCCCTGGCTGGATCAAATCCGCACCATCGTCCAACCAGAATTGGGCTGGGACAACGCCCGATGGTGGCAAGAAACGGCCGCATACGCCAACCGCTGGCATTTCCATTATCACCTACCCG
>JBAPRX010000447.1:0-20220 GCA_049281335.1 Promineifilaceae bacterium (SeqCode) | reverse complement strand
GCTCAATTTCGTCCATATTACAGCGCATCAATGTGGTATTGGTGATGGCATGGACGTTGCTGACCATTGCATTTTCAATGCCCCGTATCGTCTGGTGGAAGGAAACCGCCCCCATCATGGCGTTGTGGACTTCTGGCTTATGAGAGCCAAGTGTCACCTGAATATGGTTCAGTCCCGATTCGGCCAATGTTTGCATGTATGGCAGATGGGCAATGCGACGGCCGTTTGTGTTCAACCCGCAAACCATTCCCAATGTATCGGCGTGATGGATAATGTCCGGCAGGTCAGGGTGCAGCGTCGCCTCTCCACCAGTAAAGATCATGTGAGGAACGCCAACGGAATAGAGTGTGTCAATAACTTGGAACCAGGCTTCTTTCGGCATAGAGGCCATATCGAAGCGGTCTGGCTCATTGTAGCAGTGAGGACATTCGTTGTTACAGCCATAGGTCAGGGCCAGGTCGGCCTTATAAGGAGCCAGGGCGCGAGTGCTAAACAAAGGCGCTCGTTCCAACCCCGTCACGGCGCAGGTTGGACAGCCGGTACCAGGATTACAGAAACTTTCGACCATATCATATATCTGGCTTAACTCATCAGTAATCCGTTGACCATAGGAATGGTGAAAACGGCTTTGAAGCAGCCGTTTGGCCTGTGAGATGGGAATGTCATCAAGCGCCATCTTTGCCATTTCGGCCGCAGTGGTGTTCAGGTGAATTACTTCAGTAACATCCACAAAAAGGACCCCGCTGCCATCGCCCTCAATTCGCAGGTGAATACGAATCTTGCCCCCATCTGGCGTAATGTCATAGGTATACATCCCCGGTTCGGGCGGTTGGTAAGGGGTGATGAAGGAAAAGAAGTTGGAAACATCTCCCGCCAGATTGTGCCATAATCGTTTTGGTAAAGCCGTTACCTGTTCTGTCGAAATCATTGACGCTCTCCTAATTATTTAATTTAATGCAAAGACGCAGAGAAGGAATTGCCTTTTGCCTTCCTAAAACTTAGGTGCTTCTTCGAATTGATAGGTCGCGCCACAGTGATCGCAGCTAACCATGATGGCCCCAGCTTCAACGGTGATCTCATCCTTGCTAAGAGGGGCATTGCAGGAACGGCAGCGAATCTCTTCCAAAGAAACATCACCGCTTAGATCAATCTTTTGAACAGTTGTAACCTGGGTCTGCTGTGGCTGCACACGGGTTAGATAAACGACAACGGCAGCCGCAATAAACAAAACAATTCCAATTACAAGTGTGCCGATTTGTCCTCTACTTCCAACAACAAAAATAAACCCCAACAATCCCAACAGCCCCGCCAGACCATAAGCTGCAAATTTCATTACACCCTCCAATCGAGAAAAAAACCCTGGTTTCAATTATACCTACCTAGACGTAAAAACCGGGGTTTTGGTTTCAGAAAATCCCTGCGTTATTTTCTACTAACATTTTCAAGTGTCAAGGCAAATCCCAAAACAACAAGGTTATGTTACAATCTCCCCGTGACCAACGATCCCCTTCCCTCTCCCTCCCTCCCGCCTTACGCACTTTTAGTGGAACAGGCAGAATGGCTGGCCCCAGCCAGAAGCCGTTTACTTCGCCGTGTCGGCATTGCCCACCGCAAGCACATCCTTGACCTGGGAGCCGGATATGGAATCATATCGGCCGAATTATCCCGACGTTCATCTGTCATTGTTTTTGCTTTGGATAGTATTTATAAATCACTACACGAAATATCTAATAGTTCACATCACAATATTTCTCCTGTAAACGCCGACGGCCGACTGCTCCCATTTCCTGACAACACCTTCGACCTCATCTTCTGTCAGTGCAGCCTAATGTGGATCAATCCACTGGACCAGGTGATTCAGGAAATTTGCCGAACTGTACAACCGGGCGGTGTTCTGGTCGCTCTGGAACCCGATTATGGGGGCTTAATAGAATACCCCCCTAGCCTGGACACCCGTCACCTCTGGCTCTCTGCCCTGGAAACGGCCGAAGCCGATCCCTTCACCGGCCGAAAACTCTCTTCTCTCCTCGCCCGCTATAATATGACTACGCGAATTATACTGCTTGACGAATTGCGACCGCCATCCCCAACGCGCTTCGATTTTCTGCGTGGTCTGCCCCTCACGGCCGAACAACGTCAACATCTGACCAAGATCGAAACGCTGGCAGCCTCTATCCCAATCGAGGAGCAAGTCGCCCATCTGCCCTTCTTTTTGATAACGGCCGAAAAACGGAAAAGTGAATAGTCAAATGTAAGCAGTAAACACTGAGGATCTTGAATGTCTAAGCTAGAACAACAGGAAGCGGAAATCCGGGGAGAGGCGCGTGGAGCCATCGGCGAGGTTGCCCGGCTGGCCCTCAAGTTAGGCTTCACCGCCTTTGGCGGCCCCGCCGCCCATATTGCCATGCTCCACGACGAGGTCGTAACCCGACGCAAATGGATTGGTGAGCAGCGTTTTCTCGATATGATGGGCGCGACCAACCTTATTCCAGGCCCCAACTCAACCGAGATGGTCATTCATACTGGCCTGCTTAGGGCCGGTTATCCCGGTCTAATCGCTGCCGGTCTGTGCTTTATTCTGCCAGCAGGATTGATTGTATTAACGCTGGCCTGGCTCTATGTCAATTATGGAACGACGCCAACGGCCGAATGGCTGCTCTACGGCATCAAACCGGTCATCATCGCCATCATCCTTCAGGCACTATGGAACCTGGGACGAAAGGCGGTCAAAGGGTCGTTCCTGGGCATCATTGGCGGCGTTGTCTTTGTCCTCTATCTGGCCGGATTTGACGAACTGCTGCTGCTCTTTGGTACGGGGATATTGGTGGCCGTTATCCAATACGGCCGAAAACACGTCTCCACCGGTCAAGGGATGAAAGGGCTTCTGCTCCCCTGGCTGGGAACAGGCGCGGCATCCGCCCTGGTTCAAGCCACACCTGTCAGCCTCGGAGGGCTGTTTCTGATTTTCCTGAAGATTGGAGCCGTTCTATACGGCAGCGGCTACGTCCTGCTGGCCTTTTTGCGGAACGATCTGGTGGTGAATTTAGGCTGGCTGACCGACCAACAACTCCTTGATGCCGTCGCAATCGGCCAGTTTACGCCGGGGCCGGTTTTCACCACCGCCACCTTCATCGGCTATATTCTCGGCGGCTTTCCAGGGGCCGTTCTGGCAACTATCGGCATCTTCCTGCCCTCCTTTCTCTTTGTTGCAGCTGTCAGCCCCCTCCTTCCCCGGCTGCGGGAGTCCGTCCTGTTGGGGGCGTTGCTGGACGGCGTCAATGTGGCGGCTTTGGGGCTGATGGCTGCCGTTACCCTGCGATTGGGACAGGCAGCGGTTGTGGATTGGCTGACGGCCGTCCTGGCTGTAGTTTCGGCCGTTCTCATCTTCCGCTTCAAAATCAACTCCGCCTGGCTTGTGTTGGGTGGCGCAGTGATCGGTCTGGCATATTCCCTGCTCGCCGGATAAAATTCAGGCCATGAACCGCCATCCACTTGCTCAAATCTCTCCCGCCGCCCGCCCGGCCATTTTCGCTGTCTTGTTGGCCGCCACCCTGCTCATCATGGTCGTCCTCAATGTAACCGGCAACCACCTGCGAACGGCCGAAGCCCCCGCCGCAATTGTTTCCTATGAACTCGCCGGGACGGTAAACCGCGCTGATGCCATCCTCAACAGTTGGGCCAATGCAGCCAAAGTCTACGCTGGCTTCAACCTCGGCTTCGATTACCTCTGGATGATTTTCTACTCAACAACAATTGCCCTGGGACTAATCTGGACGGCCGAAGCGCTCCAACTCAAGGGCAATCTGGCAGCAATCCTCTATTTCCTGGCCTGGGGTCAGTGGCTTGCCGCCCTGCTGGACGCCCTCGAAAACACCGCCCTGCTCACCATGCTTTTCGGCCAACCAGCTGCTCCCTGGCCTCAGATCGCCTACTGGTCGGCCGTCATCAAATTCACCCTCGTCATCCTGGGCATTCTAATCACATTGGGTGGAGCCGTTCTATACCGTTTACGCAGATAACGCCCCCACCCAAAAAGGCGGCCCCCCATCCGAACCTATAATTCTGATATAGCCGGGATCACTTCGCGCCCAATCGTTTCAAGCGGGGTTATCTCATGGACATTGCCGATATTGACAATACAGGTATCAGTCAATTTACTATCTGCCTCTTAATTTCGCCACCCAAAAAATGCCCGCCCACCCATTTTCATATAAACTATGCCATATGACCGAACTTCACCCTTCCCAAATTTCGGCCGTTGCTGAACGGCTGGCCGGGATTGTCAATCGCACCCCGGTTTTAACCTCCCGAACCCTGAATGAAATAACTGGCAATCAGGTTTTCTTGAAATGCGAAAACTTCCAGCGGGTAGGCGCTTTCAAATTTAGGGGCGCTTATAACGCCGTCAGTCAACTCAGTCAGGCGGAACGCGCCGCCGGTGTTGTCACTCATTCCAGCGGCAACCACGCCCAGGGGTTATCCCTGGCGGCAAAATTACTGGGCGTTCCGGCTACAATCGTAATGCCCGAAGACGCGCCGCGCATCAAAAAGGAGGCCACAGCCGGATATGGGGCCACCGTCATCACCTGCAAGGCCATTGACCGCGAAAAGGTAACGGCCGAACTGGTTGAAAAACACGGCTACACCCTCGTTCACCCTTACGACAACTACAACATCATTCTAGGGGCCGGAACGTCGGCCTGGGAACTGTTCGAGCAGGTTGGCGAACTCGATTTGCTCTTCGTTCCCGTTGGCGGCGGCGGGCTAATAAGCGGCTGTGCCCTGGCGGCTGCCGCTGCTTCGCCCAACTGCCGGGTAGTCGGCGTTGAGCCGGAAATAGCAGCCGATGCCGGTCGTTCCTGGCGCGAAAACAGTGTCCACACCCTGAATTATGTCCCACAAACGGTTGCCGATGGTCTGCGAACGCGCTTCGTCGGCCAGCGCGATCTGCCGATCATGCACCAATACGTCCATGACATGGCCACCGCCAGCGAAGAAGCGATTCTGGAAACCCTTTACTTTATCTGGCAGCGAATGAAAGTGATCGTAGAACCAAGTTCGGCCGTTGCCCTTGCGCCCGTTTTCACCGGCAGTTACGATGTGAAGGGAAAACGGATTGGCATCCTGATTAGCGGCGGCAACGTGGACATGGCAAATCTTCCCTTCACCCTGCCCGGAAGCAAAACAACCAAAATCGAATCCCGTCCTGTTGAAGTCAGCCCCATTGCCCGTCCAGAACCCCCACGCGCCAAACAACCCATCAAACCCCAGGTGCTTATCTGCACCCCCATTGACGAACAAGGGCTGAACATCCTGAAAGAGGCCGCCGAGGTAGATGTCCGGCCGAATTTGAAGGCTGAAGAGCTTCAGAAAATTATCGGCCGTTATCATGGCCTCATCGTAGACGACACCGTCCGTGTCAGCGGGCAGGCAATCGAGTACGGCTTTCGTCTCCGCGTTATCGGCTGCACCGGCAGCCGCCTGGACAATATTGACGTCAGTGCCGCCCGGTCACTGGGCGTCGAGATTCGTTACCGGCCCGCCAGCAACACAGTGGCAATGGCCGAACATACCATGAGCCTGATGCTGGCTTTGGCCGGTCGCTTTAGCAACGAGGACGACGATCCGGGTCTGGGATTGGCCGGGAAAACGGTTGGAATCATCGGCTTCGGCCGAATCGGCCGTCAGGTCGCCCAACGAGCAGTTGCCTTTGATATGCGAGTCATCGTCAACCAGCCCCGCCTGACGCCGGAGTTGGCTTTGGCTGCCGGTGTTGAAGTCACCGATCTGAACGACCTGTTAAGAGAAGCCGATTTCGTCAGCCTCCATGTCCCCTTCAAAGCCGAGACAGAAACCCTGATTGGGTCCCAGGAGCTGGCGCTTATGAAGCCGGGAGCATTCCTGGTTAATACCGCCCACACCGATCTCGTTGACGATGATGCTTTGCTGGCTGCGTTAGGGAATAACCAGTTGGCCGGAGCCGCCCTGGCTGCCTTCGCGCCGCGTGTTGAAGGGGGCGAAATTCGGCCGTCTGCCGAACTCCGTAACCATCCCCATGTAATTCCGGCCCACCATATCACTGCCTTCCGCAGTGAACAGCGACAAAAAGCTGCTAGAGCCGTCGCCCAACAAATGGTAGAGATATTGCGAATCCGCCAGCCAGATGAGTCCCTCTCGCTGGAAATCGTGCCAACAGAACTGGTCATGCCCCACGAGCAGATAGACGACAAGCGCGTTCAACGCTTGATGGGACGGTTGGAAGAAGACGGCCGTCTGGTCAACCCCCCGCTGGTCACTTTTTGGGACAATAAATACGTCATCTTGGACGGAGCAACCCGCTTTACGGCCCTCAAACGACTCAATTTCCCCTACGTCATCGTCCAGGTTGTCCCCGCCGACAGTGAAGAATTTACACTGCACACCTGGTATCACGTCATTTCCGGGGATCGGCCGTTTTCCGAATTGATGGCCGAACTACGCCAGATTAAAGGGCTGAAACTATCCCCGTTACCGGTCAGCGAACTGCAAACGGCCTTCAACGAGGAAAAGGATGCGCTGTGCTATTTCCTTGACCGGCACGGCAAAGCGGTGTTGGCCCAATCAAAACCCGGCCCCGAACGGCTGGCTGTTATGAATAAGCTGGTAAATACCTACACCCACTGGGGAACGGTTGAACGCACGCTGTTAACCGATCTCGGCCGTCTCCTGGCCCAATTCCCCCAAATGGCCGCCGTCGCTGTTTTCCCCCAATTCCGGCCCGAAACCGTCTTCAATGTGGCAAGCCGGGGCGATTTCCTGCCCGCCGGTCTGACCCGTTTCGTCATTCCCGGCCGAATCTTGCGTCTCAATGCCGATCTCGACCGACTAAAAAAAGCAGAACCCCTGGCAAATAAGCGCCAATGGTTCAATCAATTTCTGGAGGACAAATTAGCCCGTAGCCGCCTGCGTTATTACCAGGAGCCAGTGGTCCTACTGGATGAATAACTAAGCCCGGAGTTTGGTGCCATCCGGTCTGGCGCTGTTGTTAAGTCCCCAAAACTCTGGGTGGTGGAGATTTTATGAGGAAGAAACGTTTAACTGTCGCCCTGGAAGTATTGTTGAATACCGCAACCTATCGTGCATTCCGTTTTCCCTGGAGCGCACTTCCCACAGAAATCCCCCTGGCAGTTCTCAAAGAGGGCGCGAACCAATCGGCCGTTTCAATCTACACAAGCTGGAATGGAGCAACCGATAGGGATAAGCTATCCCATTCTTACTTGCCAATTTTTTCAAGGTAGATCGAAGGAGGAGAGCATTACTATGAAAAAAATCCTGTTCCCCGTACTCGTTTTATTGACACTATTTATAGGCAGTCACAACAGCTATAGTCAGGGGACCAAAGAACAACCCCTTGTTTATTTCATTCCGAATCAGGACGCTCAGAACGTCAGTCCAACTACCTCTCTAGCCATCCGTCAGGGGACTGTTTTGGCAGCAAACGCGGCCGATTCGGACATATTTGAAGTGGTGGGCAGCAAATCGGGCCTGCACAGTGGCAGAACTGTCCTATCCGACGATCAGCTCACGCTGCTTTTTTCTCCCGACAAATCCTTTGAATATGGCGAGACAGTCACCGTCACAATCCGACCCGGACTGAAAACGGCCGATAACACCCCCATCGCCGGAACCAGCTACCAATTCACCGTTATCGCTCAGGCCATCCCTCAAAGTTTTGATCCGGATTATTTTCATGACTACCGGATTCCATCTCAGTCGCCAGCGGAAACACCCAAACCTTCTAACGAGCCAACCGGAGGAGGGCTATATCACACTCACCCAGAGTTCAACGACATCATGACTGCAACAGTCACCATTCCAGCCCAAAACACGGCCGATGGCTATATCTTTGTCGCAGCCATCTCCCAGTTTTACGATGGGCCTTCGGCCAGCATCATCTTCGATGACACCGGTGAACCGCTCTATATTAAGATAGAGTCTAACGATAACATCGTCACTAATTTTAGAAAACAGACCGTTAACGGGACCGATTACCTCACCTATTACAGCGGTTATCTCCAGGTTGGTTATTCCCTTGGAGCCACGTATGTGCTGAACAGTAATTATCAACTGGTCAATATCTGGACGCTCAAAAATGGATATGGCTCCGACCTGCACGAATCCTTGTTGTTAGACAATGGTCATGCCATCGTATTGGCCTATGTCCCAATTCCTTTTGATCTAACACCCTACGGTGGCCCAGCCAATGGCACATTAGTTGACACCGTCATTCAAGAGCAAGATGCCAACAAAAATGTTGTTTTTGAGTGGCATGGCAGTGAGCATATGCCAATAGGTGATACAAGGTCGAATCTCAATACCACCGAGCCTATTGATTACATGCACACCAATGGCATTGATGTAGACAATGACGGCAATTGGCTAATCTCTCTCCGCAATTACAGCGAAATCACCAAGATTGACCGTCAAACTGGCGATCTCATCTGGCGATTAGGGGGAAACGGCAATGAATTCACCTTTACCAATGACATCGGTTTTGACACCCAGCATAATATCAACCGGCTGGAAAATGGAAATATCACCATCTTTGACAACGGAACAAACCATGAACCTCCCCATTCAAGGGCAATCGAATATGAAATGGATGAAATAGCGAAAACGGTAACGCTTGTCTGGAGTTACCCGGATGACACCAGTATCTTCTCCACCATCATGGGCAATGTTCAGCGGTTGCCAAATGGCAATTCAATCATTGGCTGGGGGAGTCAGCCAAAAGTGACAGAGGTTCAAAATGATGGCACGGTAGCCCTGGACATGCAGTTAGGCGGCGCCAGCTATCGAGCTTTCCGTTTCCCCTGGGAAGGAACACCAACCGAACGGCCGCGTGCGGTGGTAGAGTCCAACGGCAACCCAACGGCCGTTACCCTCTACACCAGTTGGAACGGCGCGACAGACATCACCGGCTACGACATCTATGCCGGCCCAACCGCCACAACAACGGTAATGATAGACAACCTACCAAGAAACGGTTTTGAAACAGAAATTCCACTTACTGGACTGGCCTCAGATACCTGCTTCTTCAAGGTCAAGCCCGTTCATTCCGAGGGCAACAGCACCCCTTTCTCAAATATTGTGTTCCGGGTGGATTTACCCGTTTGTTGGGATCAATTATCCCACGCATATATGCCTATATTTCCGAGGTAGATGGAGGAAAGTTTTATGAAGAAGATGCTATTTGTTGTAGTGTTTTTAAGCGTCCTTATAACTCCCAGTAAGAGGGTGCTTAGTCAGGGGGATGAACAACCTGCCGCACAATCTCTACATGAGATTTACTGGCAAACTGATTCGTCGCCGATAAGATCAGATTTAAGCGCTGCGACGGCCGAGTTGGGCCAGCCAATCTACCATACTCACCCAGAGTTCGACAATGTCATGACTGCAACGGTGACAACCCCGGCCCAAAACACGGCCGACGGTTATATTTTTGTTGCAGCCATCACCCAGTTTTACGATGGCTCTGCGGCGGCGATAATCCTTGATGACACCGGCGAACCAGTCTATATAAAACTTGAACCGGAAGATCACATTGTCACTGATTTCAAAAAACAAACAGTTAACGGCACAGATTACCTGACTTACCACAGCGGTATCCTTCAGGCTGGCTACTCTTATGGCGGCACTTATGTGTTGGATAGTAACTATCATGTGGTTGACTATTGGACGATTCAGAATGGGAACGGCTCCGACTTGCATGAATCCCTACTATTAGACAACGGTCATGCTATTCTATTGGCCTATGTCCCGATTCCATTTGATCTGACGCCCTATGGCGGCCCTCCAAATGGTACATTGGTTGACACTGTCATCGAGGAACAGGATGCCAATAAAAATGTTGTTTTTGAGTGGCATGCCAGCGAGCAAATGCCGATTGGGGATTCAAATGCAAACTTCAACACAACAGACCCCGTTGACTTTATGCATACCAATGGTATCGCAGTGGATACTGACGGCAATTGGCTTCTCTCCGTTCACCATTTCAACGAAATCACGAAGATTGACCGTCAAACCGGCGATATTATCTGGCGATTAGGGGGAGCAGGGAATGAATTCACCTTCACCAACGACATCGGCTTTAATACTCAACATAATATTAACCGCCTGGAAAACGGTAATATCACCCTCTTTGACAATGGAACCAATCACGATCCGTCTTTCTCGCGGGCATTAGAATATGAGATTGACGAAACAGCAAAAACGGTGACACGTGTTTGGAATTACCCGGATGACACAAGTAATTTTTCTGCTATCATGGGCAATATCCAGCGATTACCGAATGGCAATTCATTCATCGGCTGGGGAAGTCAGCCAAAATTTACAGAGGTTCAAAATGACGGCACTGTGGCGCTGGAAATGCAGATGAGTGGCGTGAGTTACCGGGCCTTCCGATTCCCCTGGCAAGGTACACCATGGGAACCGCCGCGAGCGGTGCTGGAATCAGATGGCAACCCATCGGCCGTTACCCTCTACACCAGTTGGAACGGTGCAACGGACATCACCGGTTACGACATCTACGCCGGAGCGACTCCGACGACGACGGTAATGATCGGCAGCGTACCAAGAGACGGTTTTGAAACGGAAATACTACTCACCGGACTGGCCTCAGATACCTGCTTCTTCAAGGTCAAGCCCGTTCACGCTCAAGGCCACAGCACACCATTTTCAAACATTGTGTTCCGGCTGGATTTACCCGTATGTTTGGAACAACTAGATCAATCATACCTGCCAATTTTCCCAAGGAATTAACTACCATGACCCAAAATCTCTCCACCAAAATTAAAGAATATGAAAATATACCAGACCCCAAAACCAAAGCTGAACTACTAGAAAGAATGGCGGTCACTTATGACGCGGCCGAATCTCTCATTGCCGCCTATGACGAAGCCGCCTTCAACCGCCCTCTCACAGAAGAAGGCTGGTCGGCCAAAAATTTCATTGGTCATCTGATGGACTGGGAACGGGGCATGGTGGCATTGCTGCAAAAAAAGGACAGATTTCTGGAAATGGGGCTGACAAAAGAAGAAACTGCCGCTGACATTGACGTCATCAACGACGCCCTTTACCGGCAGCACAAAGATCGGCCGTTCAACGATCTCCTCGCCGCCTTCCGAGAAACCCACCAGGAACTTCTGGCAGTGCTGGCCGACCTGAATGACGAAGATCTCCAAATGCCCTATGGTCATTACCAGCCCCAGGCTGAGGGCGACTTTATCAACAACCCCGTTATGGGCTGGCTCGCCGGCAATACCTACGGCCATTACGCAGAACATATCGGCGATCTCGGCCGATTATTGCAAGAGAATCCTTAGCGGTTTATTATCACCCTGGCAAGGAAGGTATCCATGGAAGATCTGCTCCAGTTTCTACTATCGGCCGAAGGCTCTAAGTACATCATCTATGGCATCATCGCCCTGGCCCTCCTCTCTACCTCCTTAATGGTTTTGTCCGGTTGGTACCGTTATACGAAGGCTAATGCCCCCTGGGCGCGCCTGGCACACCGTACCGGCCTCACCTTGATCCCTGGCCACCTCATTTTTCCGCAGCGCTACCCCGTTGTCGAAGGTACCTACAAGGGCTACCCCTTGAAGCTTACCTGGTGGTCCAGATACCGCGAAGGTGGCAACAGCGACTTCACCGTCATCACCATTCCCGTCAACCAGGGCGACAACTTCCATTTCTCGCCTACCAACATCTTCAGCAAGTTGGGCCAGATCGTCGGTTGGCACGAAGTTAAAATCGGCGACGATTCTTTCGACCGCAAAATTGATATCCGTTGTAGCCCTGAAGATCTGGCTTCCCAGCTCCTCGACGATCAAGAGATCCGTCACCGCATCCTAAAGCTCAGCCGATGGTATGAACTGAAATTGGAACGGCAGACCCTCACGCTCCGTTTCAACGGTGTTGTGCGCGACAATGACCGCCTGATACAGGCGTTCGACCTGACCAGTGATCTGGCCCGGCGCCTGGATCAACTGCCTTCCTAGACGATACTCGCTGACCAAGATAAGCTGCGGACCTGGGCTGTCAACCACCGGTGAACCAATTTTCAAATTCCCCCCAAATTTTGGGGTAAGATTTTCAAAAAATCTGGTATATTAGTAACAGCGGAAAGAGGAAATCAAGAGCAAGTCCCCTTTTCTGGCAAAATTCTAAATAAACCATTCAACTCCCGTGCACAATTAGGATTGCGCCAGGAATATTATCCGCCCTAAAAATCTACAAAAGAATATGTAGCTGGTAGTCAGACGTACCACGCTGTTTCGGGCGCCTGTCATCACCGGTGTGTGGGCTGAACCAGGAGAAAACGGTGCCTAATACAGAGTTACGGAATATCGCCTTGTTTATTGATTTCGAGAATTTCGGACAGCATGATACGTTCGACACTCGAAAACTCGTAGACAAATTGAAGGAACGGGGTCGTCTAATCATCAAACGCGCCTATGCTGATTGGGGTCGGTTTAGTTGGGCAAAACGGCCGATGCTAGAAAACTCCGTCGATCTGATTGAGATGCCCAGCCGAACCAAGGGAAAAAATGCGGCCGATATTCGCCTCGTCGTTGACGCCCTGGAAACAGCCATCACCAAAGATTACGTTGATACCATTGTGGTTGTCTCCGGCGACAGCGACTATACCCCCCTTATCTCCAAGCTGCGCGAGTATAACAAATATGTCATTGTCGTCGGAGGCAGACAGCAAACCAGCCGCCTCCTGGTCGGTTACTGTGACGAACTCATCTTCTACTCCAACCTGGTAGGCGAAAAGGTCTTAGGAGCCGCCGACATTAATGACGCTTTTGATCTCCTGGTGCGGGCCGTTTCGCGCCTTGAGGATCAGGGCTTCGAAGTCCGCAGTTCCCAACTCAAACCATACATGAAGCAGCTAGACGCCACCTTCGACGAATCCAACTATGGATTCCCCCAGTTCAAGCTGTTCCTGGAACGGGCTGCTCAGGAGCAGCTTGTTGAGGTTGAGGACACCGAACACGGCAACTTCCTGGTGAAGTTAAAATCGGGCAATCCGACACTCTCGGCGGCCAACAAAGCAGCCAAATCACCCCACGAAACGCACGACCCCAAACTGCTGCATCTGATATATTGGGCTTACAAGATCAACGAACTAGAGGCTGGCGAAGGCGTCATGTTAGGGAACCTTGTCCAAACAATCCGTTCTTACCTGGAACCGGATTTCGACTTCGCCAGTTACGGTTATTCTCGCAACCGGGGCTTCAAAGGAATATTTGAAGATCTACAAAATTATGGCTATGTACGCCTTGTACAGAATAATGAAAAAAACCAACTGATGGTATTCCTTGAACGGCCGATTTTATTTTTCGGCCGCTCCACCACCCCGCCAGACAACTATCTCCGTCTCCATCTGGAAAGTGCCTGTGCCAGACAGGGTCTATCGGCAGACCTCAGACAAATAAGCCTGCTCGCTCACGAAGCAGCAAGGATTCAAAAAGAGGCAGCCGAAAACGGCCGAACATTCACCACCCAGGAATTGTTTAATAGCGTCAGGAACCAACTGCAAGAACAGGATAAACACGCCCCATACAAGCGGATCGTCAATACCATCATTCAAAGCGGCTCTCTATACTCTACAGACAGCCAACCGATTGAAAGCATTGACGATAAACGGCCGATTGCCCCTCTGCCCCAAAACGGCCAGATCGTTCAGAACTGCGCCCTACTGATAAAACAGATCCTCGTGCACTAGATTACGACTCGCGCTCCCCCTTGAACCGGGTTGCAATCAGTATCTCCGGTTCCCGGTCAACGACAAGCTGGCCTGCCAGACGAGTGCCGAACCAAAAAAGTGCTGCGCCATACGGCAGGGTAAAAACAAGCCCAACCAATGCCAGCCAGTCCCATCCAAGCAAGAGCGCAAGCCCTACTGGAGCAAAAACCGGCAAAGAAACCAGACCAACTGCCATCGGAATCACAGTCATATTAGCCAGCCCGGTAATACACCCCCCCTTCCCTGCAAAGGGGTTTTGCCCCGATTGTTTGTCCGTTCGCACCGGATACGGGAACAAGACCGAACTCACGGACATGACAGACAAGACGGCCAACCCCTGAGCGATGCCATTAGGTAACAAGGCCACTGAAACCAGACTCGGCTGGACAACAACTGCCACGATACTGATAATGACAACAGGAATACCATTCATCAGAAATTGTGCCAACCCCTTACCAATAAACAACCGCTGGCGTGAAACAGGGGTCAAAAACAAAGTCGGTAAGCCATTTGTTTCCCAGCCCAACATATTTTGGCCGTTGGTCCAAAAAACAAACATGGTGTATACCGCCACGCCCCCCACGAAAACGTATTTACTAATAGAAATCGGCGAATTACTTCTGTCAGGATCAAAAAATAATGGGTAGGCAACAAAGAAAAAGGGCATCAGGAACATATAAATTAGCCCAATCCGGCTTTGTGGCGTTCGCCAGCGGATTCGCACTTCCTTGACAGCAACTTGTCGAATATCGGCCGGAATCCAATCCCAGGAAAGGCCCCGTAATCCCTTCGATTTCTCCTTCTGCTTAACTTCCTTTTCCTTCGAGGGTGTTGGCAGCCCACCAATGACAAATCCTTCACCGGTAATGATTCGATGTGTCACCTGCCACCATAACCAACCAAAAAACACAACCCAAACGAGTGTGTAACCCAACCACAAGAAAGACCCTCCCCAATGTCCGGTACTGGCCTGTTCAACTGCCTTTGCCGCCGCTCCTGGTGGAAGCCACTTCATAATATCTAAAGGCTGCCAGGTTTGGAAAAAGGTTTCAGCATCTTGCTCGCTAACGTCAGCCAGCCTACTGAAAACACCTTGAAGGCCGGTCGAGACAAACCAGCAGCTAAAACCAATAAATGCCCCCACAATGACCGATATATCTCGAAAACGGCGGCTCCGCAAAACACCGCCCAATGTATTGATAAGAGTCTGGCTCGTTAAAACCAACAACAGATAGCACAGAAAGATGGCAATCAAGACAATGGGCAGAGCCAGCCCCAACCCAAAACCAACAACGACAGCAATGGCAAACGGGGCCAGAAAATAGGTTGGATAATCCAACAGCGTTCCCAAAAGCATGTGGGCCAGGAAATCGCGGCGAGAAATCGGATAAATAAGCAGACGAGTCGGGTCCAACCCCTCATTGACATTAAATGAAAAAACTGGCGCGACGATCCATATCAACCAGCTAAGCAGGAAGACAAAGCCTAACAGTTGGTAAGGCCATTGGTCAGGCAAAAAGAGATAACCGGCTCCGGTGGCGGCAGCAAATCCAATCGTGACCGGTGTCAGAATGGCAATTGCGATAATCGAAGACAATATCTTAGCTTTTTCGCCCATGAATTGGCGAAAAGATAATTTACTGCGTAGTTTAAGCAGGTCTTTTTGTTTCCGCCAATCAAGCCCCATTAGTCCAGCCATGACAGTTTCCTTTCTGCTTCGCCTTCTTTGTCGCCTGCCCCAATTGCTTTGAGGAATATATCTTCCAGGGTGGCATTCACACCGGCAGCAGCCCGTTGGCGCAGTTCCTCAATCGTTCCCTGGGCAACCAGTTGGCCATCACTGATCACTGCCAATTGGGTACAAAGTCGCTCAACCACTTCCAAAATATGGGACGAGAAGAAGATGGTTGCCCCTTGACTGGTAAGCTGGCGTAAGACGTTGCGAATGACGCGCCCGGTTATGGCGTCAATCCCCTCAAAAGGCTCGTCCAGAAAGAGAACGCGTGGAGTGTGAATAACGGCCGCAGCCAGAGCCGTCTTTTTCCGCATCCCCTTTGAATAGTCAATGATCATCTTGTCGGCATCTTCGGTCAAATCCATCAGGTCAAGCAGCTCATCGGTACGCTGATTCACAACCGACTCTTCCAGACCATACATATTCCCTGCAAACCGGATAAACTCCCGCCCCTTCAGCCGTTCATACAGGTTCAGACCCTCCGGCAAGACCCCCAACTGCATTTTGGCGGCCAATGGGTCCCGCCATATGTCAATGCCACGAATACGAGCGGTCCCACTGGTCGGCCGTAATAAACCAACCAACATCTTAATCGTCGTAGATTTCCCTGCCCCATTTGGCCCCAAAAAGCCAAAATATTCCCCTTCATTAACTTGCAAGTTAAGCTGGTTAACAGCCAGCTTCTTATCAAATCGCTTGGTTAAATCAATTGCTTCCACAGCAAGAACGGGCATATACTCGCCTCCTGATTCCGATTAATATCACATCCTGGCTAAAAAGTTCATCTATTTACTTTTACGTATCATTGTACCAGTTGTTGCTAAAAAACCGCCAAAATTAGGGTTGACAAGCTCCCTTGACCTATGTTAGAGTGTACCGGGCGTGAAAATTCGCCAAATTCTATTTAGGAGACGCGAGATACGACAATGATTATCATCATCAACAACACCCCGACCTCTAATCGTAGTGCCGCCGATGGCATCGGTTCACCTTGTCGTAGTGCGTCTACTGCCTGAAACTGACTTAACATAAAGCAAAGTCAAAGGCCGCAGCGCACAACAAGGTGCCTGCGGCCTTTTTGTTTTCCCCCACTCACCGGAAATTCTCCGGAAATCCCCACAAAAAAACAAAAAGCCCCAGGTTCCTGGCGACAGTAATCGGGTGATTCAACCTGTCTCATCACGCGGTTGATTACCTCCCTTTGATTTGAACACCCACCAATTACCAATTATCAATTACCAGTTACAAGTAGAGGTTTTATGAATATACAAGCAATCATTTTCGATGTCGGTGGCGTCTTGATCAGAACGGCCGACCGCAGCAGCCGCCAAAATCTGGAAGCACGATTAGGGCTGGCAGAATGGGAATCTGAAAAGATCGTTTTCAACAGCGAGATGGGTCGTCTGGCACAGAAAGGTCACGTTACCACCGATGATCTCTGGAAATCCGTCGCCGAAACCCTTTCCCTGACGCCCGACGAAGTAACCCGGTTTCAGCAAGAGTTCTGGGGTGGCGATGTATTGGATAAAGAGATGGTGGCCTTGATCCGGAAACTCAAACGACGCTACCAGACAGCCATCATCAGCAATGCCACCGACAGCCTGCGAGAAGCCCTCCAAACAGTCCATCCCATTGCCGACGCCTTCAATTTGATTGTCGTCTCGGCCGAAGAAAAAATAATGAAACCTGACCCAGAAATCTACCGCCGTACCCTCAAACGGTTGGGACGACAGGCGGCTGAAACCGTTTTCATTGACGATTTCGCCGAAAATATCGCCGCCGCCCAGGAACTCGGCATGAACACCATCCACTTCAATCCGTCAGTTAACCTGACGGCCGAACTAAAAAACCTCGGCGTAAACCCGGAATAAAGTCATTCGTGAAAATTCATGTCAATTCGTGGCTGAATTCTTAAAAACTTAACAAACAGGCAACCGTATCTTTGCACCAACCATGAACCAAAACACAACATCTCATTCGTGAAAATTCGTGTCAATTCGTGGCTGAAAAAGAAGCCGAAAATGAAGGAGAAGATCATGTTAAAAGAACAGAAAAAATCAAAAAGCATAGAAGACCGTTTTATTGTCCGCCCACCCACCGAATCCGATGTCCAAGACGTCATGGAAATGTTGGAAATCTGCGACCTGACCATGATGGGCGAAATTGAGGTCTCGGTCGAAACATTACAAACAGAATGGTCTAGCCCTCTCATCAGCCTCGAAAGAAATTTCCGGGTCGTGACCACCAAAAACGGCCGTGTCATCGGTTACGGCGAACTATGGGATGACGAAGATCCGTTGACTCATACCTGGTGCTGGTGCCGTGTCCACCCTGAATTCGAAGGACAGGGCATTGGATCGTACCTCATGAATTGGGGTGAAAAATTAGCCCGCCAATCCATGCACAGATCACCGCCAGAAGCTCGGTTCACCATCGAAGCCGGTACGCCCAGCGCCTATCAGCCTTCGGCCGACTTGCTGGTAGACCAGGGTATGAAGCTAAAGCGACATTTCTACACCATGCACATCACACTGGAAGAAGAACCAGAACCGCCCCAATTGCCGGAAAATATCACGATTCGGCCGATGCGCGATCTGGATGAGCTTTCAGCCGTAACCGCAGCCGTTCAGGATGCTTTTCAGGATCATTGGGGATACGTCGAACAATCCCCCGAAAACGAATTGGCCTTCTGGCAGCACATCGTAGAAACCGATCCCACTTTCGACCCCAACCTCTGGTACCTGGCAGTAGACGGCAGCGAGATTGCCGGTATGTCTCTATGCTGGCCGAAACATGGTGTGAACGAGCAAATGGGCTGGGTCGGCACGCTGGGGGTTCGGCGTCCCTGGCGTCGTCAAGGCGTAGGGCTGGCCCTCCTAAAACACAGCTTTAGTGACCTATACCGGCGCGGCAAGAACAAGGTCGGACTTGGCGTTGATGCCGACAGCCTGACCGGTGCGACCCGCCTCTATAAAAAAGCCGGAATGTACGTCGCTCACCAATTCGACGTATATGAAAAAGAACTCCGCCCCGGCATTGATATGGCAACCCGAACAGTTGAAGAATAAGAGTTTGAAGGTGACAGTCACTTCATAATCGTTGATATCGTCGCACTATCTCTAAGTAAAGTGACTGTCACCTGATTAGTGACATCTCATTCGTGAAAATTCGTGTCAATTCGTGGCTAGACTCACAGGAGAAAAACATGTTCAAGGAACAGACAAAATCAAACACAATAGAAGACCGTTTCATCGTCCGCTCCCCCACGCTTGACGATATGGAAGACGTATTGGAAATGTTAGAAATCACCGATCTGACGATGATTGGAGAAATCGAAGTAACAGCCCAAATGCTCCATCAAGATTGGACCAATCCAATCCTTGACATGGAGAGAAACTTCCGTGTTGTCACAACCAAAAACGGCCGTGTCGTTGCCTATGGCGAACTATTGGACAACCAGAAACCCCTACTCCAATTCTGGTCATGGAACCGCGTCCATCCCGATTTTGAGGGTCAGGGTATAGGAACGTATCTCATGAATTGGGGCGAGAAACTGGCTCGCCAGTCAATGGTCAAATCTCCGCCGGAGGCACGCATCACCTTATACGCGGATGCCCCCAGTACATACCAGCCAACCATTGATCTGCTAAAGGCTCAGGGTATGAAATTGGTACGACGTTTCTACAAGATGAGAATTGATTTGCATGAACAACCAACGCCACCCCAAATACCGGAGAATATTACAATTCGGCCGATGCACAATCGTGATGAACTTCCTGCCATTGTAAACGCTATTCAAGAGGCATTCAGAGACCACTGGGGAATCGTAGAACAAACACCCGAACAGGAACTAGAACGCTGGAACCGTCGCATTGAAACCGACCCTGCCTTCGACCCTGACTTATGGTTCCTCGCAGTAGATGGCGACCAAATCGCAGGCTTCTCCCTCTGCTCGCCAAAACGCGGTGCAAACCAGGAGATGGGATGGGTTAACGTGCTTGGTGTTTTACGTCCCTGGAGGCGTCAAGGGCTTGGGCTGGCTCTCATACAACATAGTTTTGTCGAGCTTCACCAACGCGGCAAAAAGTGGGTTGGCCTCGGCGTTGACGCCGATAGCCTGACAGGTGCAGCTCGCCTTTACGAGAAAGCCGGTATGTACATTGCCCGCCAGTTTGACAAATACGAAAAAGAACTCCGGCAAGGTACGGATTTAGTAACAAAAACAATTGAAGAATAAACACCAACAACCGGCCTTGACCCCCGCTCCAAACGGGAAGTCCAGAGCTTCGTTCGAGAACTACGCGAAAAACACAACACCACCATCCTGCTAACCACTCACGCCATGGTGGAGGCCGAAAACCTGTGCGACCGGATTGCCATAATGGACAGCGGCCGAATTCTCGCCCTTAACACCCCGGCCAATCTAAAAAAGCTCGCTGCCACATCTAGCTGCCCCAACCCATCAACAATGCACCAGCCCAATCGGCCGTCCGTGAATGATCCGTGAATTCACAACAAATACACCCCCAAATAACTGATACAAAGTATCAAAAGCTGGCCGCAGGGCAGCCATTCACCACTCCCCATTCCCAATTCCTTGCGCCTCCCCCCTATACAAACAACAAGCCGACCGCAGTTTGTGGGCAAAACTCTCACAAACTTCCTCACCTTCCCCATCTTCCTCACCTTGCTC
>JBAPRX010000446.1:0-12985 GCA_049281335.1 Promineifilaceae bacterium (SeqCode) | reverse complement strand
AGGTTAAGCTGCGTTGATTCAGGTGGAATATCAAAGACGGCCGTATAAGTGAACGAGCCGCCTGGATCGAGATAACTGTTCAGCGGCATTCCGGCCTGGCCGATCCTTTCTAGCGCTTGTTCACCTTCCGGGGAGATGTCGAACCGCTTGTTGTTTTCATCTAAGAGATAAACGGCCGCATCCAAAGCACGCTGCCGAATTCGTCTGGCCCTGCTGGAGACCTGGATAGTGACGAGGTAATAATCCCCTTGGGCCTGAGTTTCGCCAATTGCGGGCTGAACTTCGACGTGTTCGACCGATGCACACCAGTCGTCGAAGCAGCGATCCTCGTGCATGGCTAAAACTTTCTGAGGGCTGGCCAGGGAGAATCCAACCAGTAATAGGGCATACAGACCGATATAGAGGATGATACTAAGAGCGAGCCTTTTGAAAGCTGTCCACCGGCGGAAGACAAGAGATAGTGCTAAACCCAGCAGCACCAATACAATAATAAAAAAGGAGATGATTAGAAATAAATCAGCAGGTTTCATCTTAAAAGTCCTTAGGGCGATAGGCTTGTTGAGTTAGCTCAGAAACCGGACAAGCGGGAGAAACTTTTTCCGGCCAGCCAGCGTAGGACTGCACCGCTGTAAGCGGCAATGAAGGAAGGTGCAAGCGCCAGGAGGGAAGCGATAACGTAGTCATGGTAAGGGGGGATGATATTCAGGACGTGACCAATGACGTGTACGACCGGGATAGATAAACCGATTATTAAGGCGCTGAACCAGGCTTTACGCGGTTCCAAAAAGCCGAAAATGAATGCAGTTGGTAATAAAAACAGGAGCGTTGCCTGAACCTCTTCTGCCGTGTAATCAATATAGCCAATGCCGAGACCGAGAAAGGAGACAATAAGCCAGAACCACCAGTGTGTTTTTCGCATTTCGTCTATCCTTTCCATAACGGCCGTTTGCAGCAAATCTGTCGTGATACCAATCCAAAAGCGGAGTTGGATTTGAAAACCGGCTTCCTGCCGGGCAAGTTTGTAGCAGTCATTAAAATGTTGGACTAGATAGGGTTCATATTGCTGGCGAAAATCGGCCGGATAAGCGTTCAGCATGAGACGGTAAATCTTTTCAATGAGTGGTGAAGGTGGTTTGGACATATTAGATTTCCCCCCTGGCTTTTTTTGACAGCCCCAGCCTGGAATAAGCTTGTGAGACCAGGGCATTCAGGCGGTTGGCTTCTGCCACAGCGGTGCGCCTTCCAAGCCCGGTTAGCTGATAGTACCGTCGGCGTTCATCGTCCAGAGCCGGATCGGGACGATCTTCCGTTTCTTCAATAAGACCGGCGTCAAGAAGTTTTTTGATGGAGCGATATAGCGTACCCGGACGAAGATTAACTTTCCCACCAGTTGCGGCTTCAACGTCTTGCATAATGGCATAACCATGCCGCTCACTGCCCGCCAACGACAGTAAGATTTGAAATTCGGCCGTTGTCAATGGGAGAAATTTTGCAGGATCAGCAGTCACTTAATACCTCAAACAAATATATAACTACAGCGAATATAACTAAAAAGATTATATCCACTATGGATATATTTGTCAATGGTTGAATACTGTTCTACAGGCAGAAAAGACCTTTACGATTCTCTCCAGATTAAGTACCGTTAACTGTAATCTGGATGCCACATTGACCGACTTCTTCACCGGCAGGATTGGTGACGAGGACACGGACGACGTAGTCGCCGGAGAGCCAGTTAGCGAAGTTGAATTGGCCGAGAATGTTGTCTTGAATGGGGGAGGTACTTGGGACGTCCAGTAGGGAGAGCCATTCTCCCTCGGTTTCGGGGCCGATGGCCTGGAGGTCGTAACGGCCGAAATCCGAGTCAGTCGCCGTGCCAAAGAAAGTCACAGGGCCATCGGCCGTAATCCCCGTTGGCGGCGAGGTGATGCTGACAGAAGAATTACAGGCTTCAGTCACCGGCGGCAAAGTTGGTACAGGCGTTCCCGTTGGCGCTGTTAATGTTTCTTCGGTAAAGATGGTAGAGTTCCCCTGGCTTCGGAGCGTGACGGTTGGCGCGACCACCAGGGTAGGGGTCCGTTGGGAGTCGGGAACTGTTCGTGGGGTTGTCAGAGGAAATGGGGTGGCAAATATATTGGGCGTCGGCGTGGACGGATAGAGGATTCCAACCGGCAGCGTCGGAGCAATTTTTATATTAACGTAGGTGACGCTGCCAACAACCAGCAGGAAGAAGAAAATTGCACTAAGAGCAGTGCGCTGGATCAGCTTGCCGCGCTCCTGTTCCAGACCAAACATAGCCCGGCGGAGGAGGCGACGGGCCTGGAAGAATTGGAAGAAATACCAGATCAGTGCCAGGCCGCATAAGAAATAAATCCAGATGTCATTGTGAATAATAAAGACGTAGAAGCGTTCCATACAGTCATTCGTAATTCGATAATTGAGTAATTCGTTCTTGGTTATTCAAACCAATTACCCAATTACCCAATTACCAGAGCTTTCGTTTGTTTTGTTGGCTTTTTGGGCGTTTTGCTTCGGGCCAACCGGATGGTTTATAACCGGCGTATTATACCATGAAGCAGGGTGGTTAAACGGGGAACCGCAACTTTGCCCATTTCCAATACCTCTTCGTGAGAGAGGACGGTGCCGGGGGGGGGATCGGGCAAGGCCAGGTTGGTAACGGTGGAGATACCGAGGACGCGCATCCCCGCATGGCGGGCAACCAGAACGGATGGAACGGTAGACATACCGACAGCGTCGGCCCCCATGAGGCGCAGGAAACGGAGTTCGGCCGGTGTTTCGTAATTGGGGCCGGCGACGTAGGCGTAAACCCCTTCTTGGAGAGAGAAATCATTTTCGGCCGCAATATCATGGGCCATCTGACGTAGTTCTGGATCGTATGGAGTGACCATATCAGGGAAACGGGGGCCGAATGAGTCGTCGTTTGGCCCACGCAGTGGGTTGTGTCCGGCCATGCCAGGAATATTGAGATGGTCTTTCAGGAGCATCAAATCACCGGGGGTGAATGTTTCATTAATACCGCCGGCAGCATTGGTCAGAATGAGGGTTTTGATGCCCAAAATCTGCATGACCCGGACGGGTAGGGTGATTTGGTTTGGAGAGTATCCTTCATAGAAATGGACCCGCCCTTGCAGGACAAGGACCGTTTTCCCTTCAAGTTGGCCGATAACGAGACGGCCGTGATGACCGGAAACGGTTGATTGAGGCCAGTGGGGAATCTGGTCACTGGGGATGATGTCGGGGTACGTAACCGCGTCAGCCAGATCATTAAGGCCGGAACCGAGGACAAGACCGACCGTTGGCTCGTAACGGGTTCGGTTGCGGATGATAGCCGCAGCCCCTTCCATTTGGACGCGGGTGAAATAAGGCGTCATTTACTTGCCAGAACCGTTCTCGTCGTCTTCGACGAGATGGGAATATACCTGGGTGGTTGAAATGTTGGCGTGACCCAACAGGTGTTGGACTTCACGCAGATCGGAGCCACTGTTGAGTTTGTGGGCAGCAAAGCTGTGCCGGAGGGTGTGAGGCGTCACTTTTTCGCCGAGGTCAGCTTTGCTGGCATAGGCTTTAATGATGAGCCAGAGACCCTGTCGGGTTAGTTGTTGGCCGCGATGGTTGAGAAAGAGGGCTTCCTCTTCATCGCTCTTCAATAGATGAGGACGGCCGTTTTCCAAGTAATTGGAAAGGATATCGCTGGTTTCGTCATCAAACGGCAGTTCGCGGGCATTGTCATCGCCTGTTGAACACAGCAGCGAGTGCATAGCGAGGTCCACATCCTCAACCCGGAGGGTGACGGCTTCAGTAACCCGCATGCCGGTAGCGTAGAGTAAATGAAGAAGAGCAGAATCTCGGAGATTTTTAGGTGATTTTTTCTCAGTAGGGGCTTCCAAAAGCCGGTCAACATCTTCGGCCGATAGCGTTTGGGGGAGTCGTTTCTTAACTTTCGGAGAATTGAGTTTAGCAGTTGGGTCTGTGGGAATTTTTGCCCTGGCAAAGAGAAAATGGAAGTACGATTTGAGAGCTGCTACCTTTCGGGCAACTGAAGAAGAAGCGTACTTCTCCTTTTTCATTGTGTTCACGTATCCGGAAACTACATCTTCATGAACATCGTTCCAGTTTTTTATCTCAGGATGTTCTTTAACCAGGTATTCAAGGAATTGATTTAAATCATTTCGATAAGCTGCGATCGTATTTTCAGAATAATTGCGTTCCCTGGAAAGAAAATCGAGAAAGTTAAGTAATTGATTTTCCATTAATTGCTCCAACGTAAGAAAGAGCGCGAACTTCGTGTAGCCAATTTGTTAAAAAAGAAACCTGTTAGCATATTATGTTAGTTTCCTTCAGAACATTATAACATCACTTTTCATAAGATCAAATCAATTTGTCATAATCATTTTAACATAGCTTGGCTAGATTCGTATAGTTATTAATATGAGATGTGCAGCACTGTAAGTGTCATAACGGGCTTTTCAGGGTTACGCGAAAAAGGAGGAGGCCGTCTTGCTTCCTGTTGGAGAATTCCGACCAAGAAGTATCGGAATCATTGAAATTCGCATAGTCATAATGGATAATTGGTTCCGAGAGGATAACGGCCGTTTACAAATTAAACCAGCCAAGGACCGAAACATGTATCCTTATCTATATCTTTATTTAAGTTTTTAGTAATATCTGCCCGTTAAAATAGAGTAAAAATCGAAATAAGAAAGGAGTGGATACATGAAATTTCGATATTTACTTGTAGTTTTAGGGTTGTTTAGTTTTATATTATGGACAAATCCAGTCCAGGCTGGAGGCGATGTTTCTGTTTGTGATGAAGAACACTTGCTTGCAGCGCTTAGTGGTGGGGGAGAGGTTACTTTCAGTTGTAGTGGTACCATTACGGTTTCATCCACCATATCAATAAATCAGGATACAACCATTGATGCCACCGGTCAGAATGTTACGATTAGTGGTGGCGGTTCTGTCCACGTACTTGGCATTGGTGATGCAGCTGTTACCCTGAGAAATCTAACAATTGCAAATGGCTATGGTGGCCCTTATACAGTTGGCGCCGGAATCAATAATGGAGGTAACTTGACGCTAGATGGCGTTACAGTCGCCAATAATGGATCAGGGAGTGGTGGCGGTATTGCCAACTCAGGGCCATTAACAATTACGAATAGTACGATTCGTAACAATGTTTCATATAGTAATGGTACTGGAGTTGGCGGATATGGCGCGGGTATCTATAACGGCCTGTATGGTGGGGACATATTCATTAGCAATTCGACTTTTTACTCGAATAATGCCAATACCGGTGGTGCGATTTACGACCTTTCGGGAACGGTAACGATTGTGAACAGCACCTTCTATGAAAATGGTGGAACACCTAACGCCGGTGGTGCCATTAAGGTTGGTGAATATGGTACGGTAAACATTACCAACAGCACTTTTTCGAAGAATAAGGCTGGACAATATTCAGATGGCAGCGCCATCAATAATGAGAGTGGCGGGTCTGTAACACTCGAAAACAGTGTCATTGCCTACAGCCAGCAAGGAGATAATTGTAGTGGAACGATTACGGATGGTGGGGGCAATTTAACCTATCCTGACGATTCCTGCCCCGGTATTAATCTTGATCCGGTGCTTGGCCCTTTGCAGGACAATGGTGGGCCAACATTGACGACAGCTTTGTTGGATGGGAGTTCGGCCATTGATAATGCCATTGACAGCATATGTAATGCTGCCCCGGTCAACGGGTTGGACCAACGTGGGGTTGCTCGGCCGATCGGCAATCACTGCGACATAGGCGCTTACGAATCGGATGCGGTAACACCCGATCCAGACTTTGTGATGAATCTGGATATGTCCTATGCGGCGATGTGTTTATCGGAAACGGCCGTTTTCGATGTCAACGTCCTATCCGTTGCGGGGTTTGATTCGTCCGTTAATTTGAGCGTTATCAACCTTCCAGGTGGAACGGACGCAGCCTTTGACAACAATCCCGTCATTCCAACGGCTGCGAGTGAAGTGACAATAAGCGATACAGGAACAGCGAGTGTCGGTGCTTATACAATTGACATTGTTGGCACTTCAGTTACCCGAACACAAAGCGTTTCAGCATCGCTTTATCTGTATGATACGGTTCCTGATGTTCAGCCAACGCTTTTGACGCCGACAGATGGGAGTACGGACACGTGGTTACGGCCGACCTTTTCATGGGAACCCATAGATGGCGTTTTTGATTACCAGCTAGAAGTGGCTACCGACAGTCAGTTTAACAATATTGTGTATTCTAAGGATGCCTTGGGAACATCGGATACGCCTTATGAATATTTCGAGGAAAACACACAGTATTTCTGGCGAGTTCAAACAAGTAATAATTGTGGAGAAGGGCCGTATTCAGAGGTTTATTCCTTCACGACATCCGGTTCACCCCCAGATCCGACCTTTACCCTTGAGGTTGATTATCCTACTAATGTCTGGATTTGTCCTTCTGCGACCCCATCTTTTGATATTCTTTCCACGGCCATAAACGGATTTGCTGATCCGGTAACGCTGAGTGCAAATGACCTTCCTGCTAATGCAACAGCAACCTTTACAAATAATCCCGCTGTCCCCCCCGATCTCAGCGAACTGACTATCAGCAATCTGGATCAGGCTGCTCCTGGCGAGCACACAGTTGAAATTGTGGGGGCGTCTGCGACCGTTACGCAGTCGGCGTATATCTTCTTAAACGTTTATCCAGATACCCCGGATATTGCGCCAACCTTACTGACGCCCACTGACGGGATGACAGACACAGTCTTGATGCCAACCCTTTCCTGGGAAGCAGTGGATGGCTCCTTGTACTACATGTTGAAGGTTGCGACGGACAGCAGCTTCAATAATGTTGTTTATTCGGCAACGACGGGCCAGATAAGCCATATGTTGCCGCCATTGGATGAAGGCACTCAATATTTCTGGCAGGTGACGCCAGCGAATCGGTGTGGGGTTGGGGCGGCTTCGGCCGTCTTTTCCTTTACAACAACAGGCGATCAACAACCGCCAACGAATGAGTATTGGCTCTACACGCCAATGATAATGATGGAGCATAAATGATCTAGTTAAGAAAGGCAGTGGGTGAGAATTCTCATCCACTGCCTGACTTCATCCGCCTGTCATTCACCAGGGAAGCCAGTAAATAATCGTTTTACCGTAATCTCATGAAAGTCGTATTTAGGTCTGAAACTCTCAGAACCACTGTCCTAGTTATGAGGAAGGTTAAGAGATGTGATAAAATAATGGGTGGGCCTCCTGACCCAACGCTTGAAACTACCTTTATAGCATTGGAGGAAAAATGCAGCACAAAGAACGAATTATTATTGTTGGCGCGGCGGGGCGTGATTTCCACGACTTCAATACGGTTTTCCGGGACAATCCGAATTACGAAGTCGTTGCCTTTACCGCGACGCAGATTCCAAATATTGAGGGGCGACAGTATCCTGCCGAGCTTGCAGGAAGCCTATACCCCGACGGTATTCCCATTTACGCTGAAGAACAGCTAAGTGACCTGATTCGAGATCATGAAGTCGATCAGGTCATTTTTTCTTATTCCGATGTATCCAATGAATATGTCATGCACCTGGGTTCACGGGTGCTGGCAGCCGGGGCAGATTACCGGCTCATTGGCCCGCGTCATTCGATGTTGAAAGCCACCAAACCGGTCGTCTCGGTTAACGCCGTGCGGACAGGCTGTGGCAAGAGCCAGACCTCAAGGCTGGTCGTCCAAAGCCTGAAAGAGTTAGGATATAAGAACGTGGTCGCAGTTCGTCACCCAATGCCATACGGCGATCTGGCAGCCCAGGCTGTGCAGCGCTTTGCTACCTACGAGGATATGGATCGTCACGATTGTACGATTGAGGAGCGGGAGGAGTATGAACCATACATTGTGATGAATGCAGTGATTTATGCGGGGGTAGATTATCCAGCGATTTTGAAAGAGGTCGAAAAGGAAGCGGATATTATCGTTTGGGATGGTGGCAACAACGACCTGCCATTCTTCAAGCCAGATTTGCACATTGTCGTAGCCGATCCGCACCGTCCGGGGCATGAACTGAGCTACCATCCGGGAGAGACGAATCTGCGGATGGCGGATGTGGTGGTGATCAATAAAGTGGACACGGCCGATCAGGCCAACATTCTTACCGTCCAGCAAAATATTCGTAAGGTGAATAGTAAGGCGACAATTGTGAAAGGCGCCTCACCAATTTTTGTGGATGACCCGGCAGCAATTAAGGGCAAAAGGGTGTTGGTTGTGGAGGATGGCCCGACGCTGACGCATGGCGGCATGACGTATGGGGCTGGGGTTGTAGCGGCGCAGAATTTTGAGGCGGCCGAAATCATTGACCCTCGTCCCTATGCGGTGCGATCAATCGC
This sequence comes from Promineifilaceae bacterium (SeqCode), assembly GCA_049281335.1. GTDB lineage: Bacteria > Chloroflexota > Anaerolineae > Promineifilales > Promineifilaceae > JAKEFB01. The sequence continues at coordinate 4,570 of JBAPRX010000446.1, read as the reverse complement.
AGCTACTTACAAGAAATACCCATCAACCGGCGCGGTGCTGCCTGCAATGGGCTATGGCGCGGCCCAAATTAAAGACCTGGAAGAAACGATCAACGGCTCCGGGGCCGACATGGTACTGATTGCCACGCCAATTGATTTAGGGCGGCTGGTGGATATTAAGATGCCCAGCCAACGGGTTCGCTATGAGTTACAAGTGATTGGGCAGCCCACCATAAAGGAAATTTTGCAGGAAAAGTTTGGAAAGTAAAAGGTTAGTTTAGTAGATGGAGATTGGTTCAATCTCTTAGATTGAACCAATCTTGCTTTCAACCAGCGATCCAGTCGGACCAGGAACCGGCATAAAGTCGGCCGTTTCCCAATCCCGCGTGAACCAGGGCCAGAAGGTCGTGGCAGGCAGTGACGCCAGAGCCACAGTAAAAGACAGCTTCGTCCGGGTCGGTACTGCCCAGGGTGGCGAGAAGCTGTGTGCGGAGGGTTTCGGGGGCAAGAAAACGGCCGTTTTCCCCCAAATTGCTCTTGTATGGATAATTAACCGCGCCGGGAATGTGTCCGGCGACAGGATCAAGCGGCTCAACGTCGCCCCGGTATCGTTCGGGAGCGCGGGCGTCTACCAGCAGGGGAGCATGAGGAACCGCATCCTTTAGAACCAACCATTCTTGGTGAGGTTGGCCGGTGAAAGTGGCAGGGATGTTTTGCTCCATTCCGGCCGTTGTCGGGAAATTAGCCCTTCTCCAGGCTCGCCAGTCACCGTCGAGAACGGCCGTATTTTCGTGACCCATGTAGCGCAGAAGCCACCAGAGACGGGCAGCAATGCCGCCGCCGGCATTGTCGTAGGCGACAACCTGTTTGCTGCTGTCAATTCCCAGGCGGGAAAAGAGGTCAGTCAGGTGTTGGGGAGAGGGGAGCGGATGACGGCCGTGATCGGTGAGAGGCGGGCCGCTGAGGTCTTCGTCCAGATGGGCATAGACAGCGCCAGGAATATGAGCAGTCTGGTAAGCCCGCCGCCCGGCGGGAGGATCGGCCAGACTGAACCGACAGTCAACAACGATCCAGTCATCGTCTCCCAGGTGGATTTTGAGTGTTTCAGGGGAAATAAGAGTCTTAAAAGGCATAGTTTGGTTATTGTATCAGAAAATAAATGGTAATCCGGTAGGGGCCAGGCAGACGGCCATTGTCTTGATTTTCAGATACCTACCACATGAACCCAAGCGTTACATCCGTACTTAGGGTGTGGCAGTCGGCTCCGGGGTAGTGGTAGATTCGGCCGTTGGGGTTGCTTCGGCGCCTTCTGAGGTGGGAATGGGCGTAGCTTCTGCGGCAGACAGGAATTGAACCGGCCAGAAGGGACTTTCTTCCAAAACCTCACCGGTTCGCAAATCTTCCAGGCGAACCTGCCACTCGTACAGACCAGGAGAGACGGGGACGTTGGTAACGGCCGTCTTGAATTGGTACTGGTTGTTGCCCAGTGATTCCTGAACCGCTCCAATCTGGAACGTTCTGCCCGACTTGAGATACACCACAAATCGCTGACCAGCATCTAATGACGCCGTCCACGACCAGGAGAAGATGAGATTGTTGTTGGTAATCAGAGCAAACTCACTGTTCTGTGGCGGGCCGAGTAGGGTCAGGACACCGACCGGCGTTGGTGTGGCTGGAGGAGCAGTTGGCACAACTTCTGGGACATGGACAACAGGAAGCGACATGGAAGCAAACACGGCCGTCCAATACCAGATATTGGGCGCGTCAAGATTTCTGGCGTAGGCAACTCCAACCTCGTCCACGTAAGGATTGAGAAGAATCCTGCGGTGGGGCGGGTTGTTGAGCCAAAATTCAACCGCTTCAATGGCTGTCTGGAAGCCCCAGGCGGTTGCCTCAGCCCCATACCCCCCTTGATAGCCGGTACGCTGCAAGCGCAGGGCAGGGGAGGAACCATCACTACCGGTGTGAGGCGTAAATTCAGGCGTGCCAGGAATACCGCCAAAGCCGTTAGAGGCCATATCTATCGTGTGTTCCTGGGCTGCCAGAGCAACGGTGGCATTGAAAGAAACAGGTGGTAAGCCGTTCATGTCTCTGGCCTGGTTAAGGTAGGCCAGTAGTTTCTCTTCCTGAGACATATTCGGCGGAAATTCATAGGGAACCAGGGTTTGTCTCTCTGCTGGTGTTTCCTCTGTCGCTTCTGGGCGGGTTGGATCGAGTACGTTCGTCTCTATGCCGGAAGAAGCGTCACTTTCCCCGCCTTTCCGCACAATGGGGAGATACATAGCCAGCGCACCAGCTTCGATATGAATCAGGTGCGTAACCTGGAAGGAATCGTAATCGTTGGAAGCCATCATGGTGACGGTGTAATCACCTGCCCGCCAGTAGACGTGGTTGATATTTGGCCCTTCATAGGTCCGACCGTCTCCCATATCCCAAGAAATAGTCGTAACAGAATCATCGGTAAATGCCTGGGCATTGATCATCGTTCCGGCAACGGCCGATTCAACCATCACAATATCGGCGACTGGCTGCTGCCCAACTGTAACAACCTGGCTCGTTTCAGACTGCCCATACTCATTTTCTACCTTCAGCGTGACCTGATAACTGCCGGGGTTGGTATACGCATGAGTCGGAGTTGGCTCCTGAGACGTTGTGCCATCCCCAAAATCCCAGGTGTGAACGATCAGCCCTTCACCGCCGCTTTCATTGGTGAAGGTGACCATCTGATTGACGGCCGGAGTGGCATCATCAAGGCTGAATCTGGCAACCGGTGCAGGAACAACGCTAATAAGGCTGCTTGCCGAAACCTTGCCCAACGGATTCGATACGTCAACCGACACCTGATAAGTCGTAGCGGTTGGGAAAACCACAACCGGGTCATTAACATCCAAAACTCGGCCGTCGCCAAGAGACCAATATTGGGTAAAGGGGCCAGGGCCGCTAATATTGGCCCGAATCTGTACCGGCTGACCGACAGCCACCTGAGGTGGGTCAAAGACAATAAATACCTGGGGCAGTGTGCCGATCCAAAGGGGGGTCGAATATTCTTGCTGGTTTTGGCCGTCAACCAAGAGGGCGGTAATCGCCTGAACGGGTTCGTGTAGTTCAGCAACATCAACCGATAAGGGAACCAACAAACGGCTGGAACTGCCGGCAGGAACCACCGGCTCCCAGCTAATAGTGTTGGCCTGGAAATTGAAAGAAGCGCCGGAGGGTAAATCTTTTGAGCTGAAGGATAGTTTGTTGGGGATAGTGATTTGAATTTCCGGAATGGCGGCTTCAGAACCGCCGCTTGATACCAGCAGTTCAAGATTGACCGTCTCGCCCGGCGTCGTGGATTGGGGAGTGACGGACATCGTAAGATTGATGGCGCCCGTTTCTTGGAGGTTTCTGGCGGGTAAAAAAGAGAGCAGGGGTGTATCTCCAGCTGATGCAGCACCCACAAGAACAGCGACCGCAACCAGCAGGATTAAAGCCAGCCCTATTATGGGAAACGCCCACTTTTTTTCCATATGCTCCAAGAGTGTATCAAACTACACATTATGTAACAAGCATTGTGGACAATTAGGACTGTTTGCGGTATGTTTAGCTACTTTCTTAAGGGTGCTTTAATGATAGGGGAGATCATGATTGGTGGTAAAGTGCGCCGCCGGTAATTGGGTTGATTAAGTGTGACTGGAAACATATCAATTGTTATTCCTGCGTTTAACGAAGCTGGGGCAATTAAGCCGACATTGGCAGCTTTACGAGAAATGATTAAATCGTCAGGTTTATCGGCCGAAATTATTGTAGTGGACGATGGCTCGACAGATGGAACGGGGGATCTGGTGATGGCAGAGGAAGGGGTGCGGTTGATCCGCCACCGTCAAAACCGGGGCTATGGCGCTTCCCTCAAAACCGGCATACGGCAGGCAAACAATGACGTCATCGTTATCACTGATGCGGACGGGACCTATCCGATTGAAATGATACCGGTGTTGGCAGCAGAAATTGGGCCGTTTGATATGGTTGTCGGAGCCAGGACGGGACGGGAAGTGCAAATACCGCTGGTTCGCCGTCCCGCCAAAGCAGCCCTCACAAGACTGGCAAACTATCTGAGCGGTATCGAAATCCCGGATTTGAACAGTGGGCTGCGGGCCATGAAACGGGATATAGTCATGAGCTATTTCCGGTTGCTGCCCTCCGGTTTTTCGTTTACAACCTCCGTGACGCTGGCAATGTTGACCAATGACTATAACGTCAGTTTTGTCCCGATTGATTATTTTCAACGGACAGGGAGTTCTAAGATTCACCCGATTAAGGATACGATCAACTTCTTTTCGCTGGTGGTGAGGATGGTGCTGCTGTATCGGCCGTTACGGGTTTTTATACCGGTGGTGCTGGTCATGATGCTGTTGAGCGCTGTCAAGGTGCTGTATGACATCAATGCCTACGACTTTCATTTGGCGACCTCGACAGTGGTACTGGTGACGCTGACAGTTCAAATTCTGGTTTTAGGCCTGATTGCCGATCTGGTTGTTTCTTTGCACAAACATTCTTAAGTATGTCCAAGAGAAATCTATTCATTTTCCTGGGGGCTTTTGCCATATTG
>JBAPRX010000445.1:0-2715 GCA_049281335.1 Promineifilaceae bacterium (SeqCode) | reverse complement strand
ATACAACATTATTGCCGGTATTGGTGCCATCCCCCATACTTTCGGCCGCTGTGATGCCGGCGTCCGTAAAGGAAATCGGTGAACTGGCAATCAAGTCATCATTATCACCAAGGGTCGGACTTACAAGCGGAAGGCCGGGCCGATCCATCAATGTCAAAACTGTTGCGTCCGGACTTTCCAGGGTGAAAATAAGATCGCCAATCCAGGTATGGGTAGCTGCCAGATCGACCGTTACATTAGTAACAGTCGCACCAGACGGGCCACTGGCGGTAGCCGAAAAACAAGTAGCCGTTGGGGTATTGTCGGGGATACTGCCTCCGGTTCCGGTCGCAGTAATAAAACAGCCTTCAGCATTACCGGCTCTACTAATGATATGTAGGTCAGGAGTTGATTCGGCCAACATAACGCTTGTAAATGCCATTGATGCTAAAAGCAGCACGGTTATAAATAAAATACGCTTTTTCATATTCCCTCCTAAAAAAATGGTTAGTTATTGGTGTTTTTGTTTATGTGTTGCTTTTTGGAGATTCATCACCTCCTTATAGTTTTTTGAGTAAGTAAGCTTCAAATATGAGGACACAAAAGAGTTGTCTACTACCTTAGAGGAGCATGAGTATAACCTAACTTTATGCTCGTGTCGAATAATTTATTGATCCGAAATTCGGTCTAATAACTGGGTCGTTTGTTCTCGTAAATTGATTGTCTGAGCGTCATAAAAGGTGTCGCTGACAGTGAGAAATTGCATGAAAATGGCGCGGGCTTGCTCGGTTTGACCAAATTCCAGATAAAGTTGTCCTAGATAAAACAAGGACATTTTGCATAGAGGTGTGTACTCCAGTTCGACGCGATCCTGTATGTTTTCTAATTCGGTTAAAGCCCTTTCTTTTTGGCCTGAAAGATAAAGCGTAACGGCTAGATTCGTGGTGAAGGTACAGGCCAGTTGAGGGAGTTGGCGGCGGGCATTCTCCAGAGTGGCAACGGCCGATACTGAGTCCTCTGTCCGCACATAGCTCAATGCCAGCCGTTCAAATGCCCGCTGCTGTTGGGCGTCCAAATTAGCCCGTCCTTCCTGACTGATATTTAACGGCGACAATTCGATAACAAGCGCCAAATCTTCCCGCGCCTCCTCCGTCCGTCCCTGGCTGGCAGTAATGTCTGCCCGTTCCAGGTGGGCTTCAATTGCATAGAGGTAGGTATAGTAGGGGCCGGATAGAGGCTGTTCTTCAATGACTTTGTTCATTGCAGTTTCGGCCGCATCGAGACGGCCGTTTCGGTGTAGATAGTAGCCGTACTGGTAAGTGTTCAATATCGAAGTTGGATCAGTCTGAACGCCCCATTCCCACAACGCCAGATCACTCTTCCAGGCGGTGTTGTAACGAATGGTTTGGAAGACGAGGGGGACGCAGAAGACGGCCGTTACCAACAGCGTTAACGTGCCAGATGAAAGCGGTTTTTCATTTGGCTTGGGGAATCGGGCGGCCAGCTTACGAACCACACTTTCCAGGGTGGGAAGGAAAATGATGAGGAATCCCAACAATGGCAAATAGAGGTAACGGTCGTGGACAATGTGTTCAGGATAGAAAGCATTGATATTAAAGGAGGGGAGTAAAAACAGGAAAAAGAGAGCCAGCCCCCATTGTTTGACCCTGTCGCGGCGGACAAGCCAAATAAGAATGGCCAGGCTGATAATCGTTACCAATATGGGCAGCCAGAAGTTCTGAAAGCCGATACTATCCGGGTTGACGATACGAAGCGGATAAGAGGGGCCAAGTTGGAGCGGGAAGATAGTTTGCCGTAAGTAGAAAGCGACCACAGAAGGCAGTGTCAGCAGGATATTTTGGAAGGGCTGCTGCCAGGGTCGTTCGGTGAATAAATGGCCTAGAACCGTCACTCTCGCTGCCAGATACAGGACGGCAATCAACAAGAAGGGCAGCGTTAGCCGTACTGCGTATAAGATACCTTTCACGCCCACCTTTTTTCTATCAGCCCACAGCAGGTAAATCAGGAATACCAGCAGGGGGAAAAGGATAGCGGCTTCTTTTGCCAGCAGCGCAATAGCAAAGAGCAGGAGGGCAGCCAGATAGGGCTTGAGATCGGCCGTTTTCTGGTGAATCAACAGCAGGGAACAAGCCCCTAGAATTGGCAGGGCCATTAAAAGGTCGGGCGAACCAGATATCCATGAGACTGTTTCGACGTGAACGGGATGCAGGATAAAGATGAGAATGATAGCGGTGGCAATAGGTCTGCCGAATTTTAGCTGGCGAAGGAGGCCAAAGGCCATGACTGCCGTTGCCACATGAAGCAGAACATTGGTAAGATGCCAACCGGCTGTATTTTCCAGCCCAAAGAGCCGTTCATTGATAACCAGCCACAAGACAAAAATCGGCCGCCAGTAATCGCTAATAGCCTCCGTTCCGCCGCTCTTGAAAGCCCAAACGTCGGTTGTAAAAGCCGTCCACAGCCTGTCGCTGTTTCGTACGACTGGATTTTGCAAGATTTGTCGGGTATCGTCGTAAACGAACTCGCCGTTCAGGACATTTGCAAAGACCACAAAAGCCAGGACAGCCAGGAAAATCAAGATGATGATGTCTGCTTCGTGCCCAGGCTGCTCGAACCAGGCGGTTAGCCTGTCCAATGGGGCGTTTGACGACCTTGATGGAGCTTTTGCCCGTTTTTGTTTACTCATCTACTAGAGGATACTGCACAAGATTTGGG
>JBAPRX010000444.1:0-1559 GCA_049281335.1 Promineifilaceae bacterium (SeqCode) | reverse complement strand
GTATATATTCGTGCCGCAGCTTCCGGTATGCCGTCCAGTGTTCCTTGATGACCGATTCGCCTCCCCACTTCTCGATCTCATCCAGCCATAATTGTTGCAGGTCATTCCAGGCGATTTCATCGGGACCAAGATTGGCCCAGAGTTGGTAAAACACGTCATCGGAATGAAATTTCTTCATCAGGTAGCGGACAAATTGCGGGAAATCCTCGCCGTCCCATTCGGAAACGATAAACTTCCTGATTTCCAGTGCTGTCTTGCTGTAATCGTAAAACACCATGCGTGTGGCTTCGTCAAACCCGAGCGAGTGCAGGATCATGTTGGGTTTGAAACCGGCAGCAACGGAGTAGAGTGAGGAAACGGGGGAGGTGAAATTGTCCGGGTGCTCGACTACGTCCTGGTACGATTCCAGGTTGAAAAGAAATACGCCTTTTCTGGAATCCTTCACCTGCGAGTCGATCGAGTCCAGGAACTGCCGCTGTCCGTAGGACAGGCCGGGATCAGGAGCTGTTCGGGAATAGTCAGGCAACTCCGTGTCAAGGTGTTCGGCAAATCCCTGCATTTTCTGCGGAGTGGAATCATAAAGATTGATGCGGCTTCCATCAAGGGACTTGCTGAAATTCAATACGGGAAGCCTGTTGCGCAGGCTGCTATCGATGAAATTCCAGCCTGTGTGCTGCGGCATCACGCTTTCGGTTTCCTGTGTGTGTTCGAGCATGCGGAACCGGTTGCTGTCAGGAGCAGGTTCCATTTTTGCTCGGGGTTTTATAACCTCAATGGACATTGTGGCCGGCTGGCCGAACCCGGGTTGACCCAACGCTGCATAGTGTTGCAGATTCACCAGCAGACAATCATCGGCCAGTCCATACCAGCCTTCCTCGCTGTGGAGAATCGTCCCGGTTACAAAAAAATCATGGTTGTCGATCCACCGGCCAAGCGCTGTCTGGAAGTCAACCTGCTCCCAATGCTTTGGTATCCAGGTTTCACCGATGACGTGACCATAAGACTGAACCAGACAGTAGTTGTATCCAAGCTCCAACGCCTCATGCAGAAGGCCATCCAGGGAATCGTTTTCCAGGATATCGTCATGGTATCCAAAGCGCGACCAGGCAATTGTGAAGTTACGCAGCTTCTCGGCCAGCCTTGCCCCTGATATCTTGCCGGAAGTATCCAGCACGCCAAATACAACGCCATTAATGTACATTGGATTTCCAGATGGTTATTGTTTGACTTTACTGGCCTGTAGCATCGAGTGCCAGTGTTCCCCATACCACCAGGTCGTCTCCGAGCTGCTCAACCGCAACATTAGTCAGGCAGGGCTTGGATATGGGACGGACGCAATTCAGTGTTTCCGCTGCACGGACGCCGCTTCGCCCGAAAAATTTGGGTGCGATGGTTAGAACCAGCTGGTCCCCTAGACAGTCGGCCAGAACGCTGCAAATAACCTTCGATCCACCCTCGATCATCAAGGATTTAACCTCTTGTTGCCGCAACCAGCGAAAAAGGTCAGTCAGTCGTATCCCGCCACCGGGCGCCTCAGGCATTCGAATAACCCGGGCTCC
>JBAPRX010000443.1:0-7154 GCA_049281335.1 Promineifilaceae bacterium (SeqCode) | reverse complement strand
GGGGGAAAGAGGGTATAGAAAACTTCCGTCGGCTCGTTAATGGGCCAATATTGGACAAGCTGGTCAACGGCGTTCAGGAGTGGATTTTCATCCTTTAGCCAGACTTCGCCCGACTGGTCCACCAATTCCAGACGAAGGTAGTAGTCCCCTTCAGCCATTTGCAGCCGCTCCCATTCAATGCCTACCAGAATAGGGTTAGGCCAGACAGCAGGCAATGCCCCGGCGGAGCGGACGGCGATTTGTTCGGCGAAGTGGATTTGTTGGGGCGTGCTTTGAAAGGCGGGCAGCATCAAGTCGGCCGGTTCCAACCCTGTAAACAACCTGTCTTTTGTTAAATCTGTCACGTTACTCTGTTGGATTAGATACTGCTTGGCGGCGGCGAAGGTTGTTAGCTCTTGCTCTGCGGGGTCGGCCGTTTGCCAGTCTTGAGGAAGAAAATGAACGTAATCCTGGCTTTGCAGCCGGGTGAGCGTTTGGACATTTAAGGGAAGCAGGGGGCCGGGATAAAAGGCAGCGGCAGCGGGAATGTTACTGGTGTAGAGGGTGCGGTCGGCCGGTTCAGGGAAGCGCTGGACGGCGGAATCAGCTAAATCTTTTGCCACAGCACTGGTTTGTTCTCCCCAGTCCGTTGTGAATACCTTTTGAGCAACAAGCGGCCCTCCTGCGAACCAGTTATAGGCTGTCAGCGGTAAACGAAGGTAAACATTGAAGTAAAGCAGCATAACAAAAAGGAACGCTGTCCGAATAAGGCGGGACTGTTCTGGGTTTTTGGCTCTCGTAATAGCGGTGACAAGGCCAACGGCCGAAATGAGGATCAATGGCAGGATGGCAGGTAGAGCGTAGCGGTCGAAGCGTTTGGCGGAAAGATTGAGAAAGAAGAGAAAACCGAGACTAAATAGCAGGAGCCAGATGATGTTATTGTTGAGCGATTTGGCAAATCGCTCTTTCAAACTGCCAAAGTCTAGGAGCGATTTACCAAATCGCTCTACAGTGAAGACAGCCGATAGCAGCAGCCCAATCACCACAACCGGGGAAAGGCGGAAGGCCAGTACCAGAGGGTAAAAGGTTGGGCCGGGGTTGAGCGTTTCCTGGCCGAGGAAGAAGATCGGCCGAACGGCGCTGTCGGCCAGCCGGGTTGCCAGACCGCTGATGGTTTCAAAAACGGTGACGGGCGCAGCCCAAACAGCGGGAAGCAGCACCAGAATGACAAGTAAAATGGTCACGCCCCAGAGTATTAAAGGAGATACCAGACGGCGCAGGCGGGTCGAAAGGGAATCACCGACTAACGTGTGAAAGAGGGTTCGCCATACGATAATCAGGAAGAGAAAGGGGAGGAGAAAGAGACCGGGGGTTTTGGTCAGGATGGCGAGGGCGGTGCAAAGGCCGCTCAGGACAGCTTCGCGGCGGGTAATGGGTGCTGGTTGTTCTTTTGAGCGCGGCAGTATGATCAGCACCGCCAGCAGCATAAAAGTCGCCAACATGCCATCCAGATGAAAAAGGCCCGACAAACCGGCCGTAAATGGGTCGGCGGCTAAAAACAATGCCGCAAACTCAGCCGCCGGATGTCCCACCATCTGACGGAACAGCCAGTAAACAGCGACAATACCGAGGCTGGTCACGATAATTGGACCTAAACGGGCCACCGTCAGGAAGGCAGCGAGATGTTGGAAGGCGGGGCCGTTGTCAGGGGAGAGCCAGTAAAGCTGACCGAGCCAGGTCAGGTGTTCCCGACTTTCGGGGCGGAGCCACAGTTGTAGTTGAACGGAAATGGCTCCCAGCCAGGTAAGGGTCACGCCAGGATGGCCGCTTTGAATCGTCGCTGCCCAATCATGAGTCAGGAGCGCTTCTCGAAAATTGATGCTGCGGTAGACCCAGATCGGTTCGTCAGGGGTGACGTAACGGCCGAGCGCAGCCAGACGCGGCAGCATGGCGACTATGAACAGACCAACTGATTGAAAGAATGGGGATTGAAGTCTGGCACGCAGACCGGACTGGCCCTGCATGTTGATTCCCCACCTAGAGATACCCAAGGCTTCGCAGCCGCTCCTCAACCTGGGCCGCATCTTCGTCGCTGAGCGCCTGACTCTCGGAGACCGTTCCGTCACCATCATCCACGTAGGTCACTTCGGAGGCGGTGCGGAATATCTCGGAGAGAACACGGCCGTCCATACGGCGGGGAACGGGCTGGCCCAATAGATGCAAAATTGTCGGGGCCAGATCGAGGATATTGGCTTCGTCAATCCGCTCTCCCTGGTTAATGACAGACCCATGCGCGATGAAAATCCCTTCCCGACGGTGGCAGCCAGAATCGCCCCGAATCTGCTGGGTGATGATCTTGTTGTCGGTGGCGAAGAGGGGAAAGGCGATCATATTGTAATCATCAATGATGATGTGGATGTCGGGGCCATATTTGGCGTGAGGGCCGTGATAGGTATCTTCGCGGAGGATGATTTTGGTGACCAGAGGACGGCCGTTTTTGTCCTTTAATTCACTCAGCGCATCCAGAACTTGCTGCCGTTTCTCCTCGTAATCATATTCCGTCACGATGCCATTTGGTTCCCGCCCTGCAACGTTAAGGTAAATCTGACCCACATGGCCCATGCTGTAAGCGATGGTGTTCGACCAGTCCACGCTGTCAAAGCTGAGAAATTTACCAACGACCTGATTGCGGGTATTTTTCGAGACGCGGGTCGCCAGATTTTGCAGCCCGACCTTCTCAATAGCCCGGTAAACGGTGGCGGGAGTGATACCTTGCTGAAAAGCCCCGGCTTTGATCTGTGTCCAGGGGTCGCGGCGGAGTTTGAGCAGCCCTTTCTTCATCAAGAAAAGGTTGAGATTGACAATGTTATGAAGCGGGCCAAAGCCATGATCGGACATGACCAAAACGGCCGCGTCCTCCGGCAGTTTTGCCAGCATCTGGCCAATATAGTCGTCTACCAAACGGTAGGCGTCTCGAATGGCGTTCTGATAGGGGCTGGATTCATAACGGGGGTGGCTCTGATCCATGAATCGCCAGAGGGCGTGCATCATAATGTCCAAAGCGATGAAATGAACCATGAGTACATCCCAGGGTTCGTTTTCCATCAGGTGCATGGCCCAACGGGCGTGGGTGTGAATCAGATCGCGAATGTCTTCAATATAATCGGCTTCGTTGCCGGGTTTGTATTGAATCTTGGGCGCGACCCGGTACTCACCCAATTCATCCTTGTAGCGGGAGAGCAGATCGGCCGGGTAGGCGATCTCGCCTCCATGTGGGCTGAGAATGCCGCTGACCATAAAACCGTTCAGAGGTTGGGGTGGGTAAGTGACCGGCACGTTCAGGACGCCAACCTTAAACCCGGCGGCCGATAACTGCCGCCAGATCGTTGGCTGTTTGATCTTGGTGGCATTGACCAGGCTGAAATTGGCCCCGGAGGGCTGGATGAAGTCAAAGACGCCGTGTTTGCCGGGATTACAGCCGGTCATGAAGGTCGGCCAGGCCGGGCTTGTCACCGGGGGCAGAGTCGAAGCCAGGTTGGTATGAACGCCGCCTTGAATCAGACCGGCCAGGGATGGTAAGTGACCTGCCTCTACCCAGGGCAGGATTAGATTGAAAGTCGCGCCGTCAATTCCTAAAATAAGTAGTTTCTTCATAAGTAAAATTTATTTCCATAGTGTAAGCGGTCGGCCGTTCGCCGCCGGTGATTGTTTTCTCTAACGAGAGGGCGTGATAATTTCCTTTACATGATACACGGGTTTGTTCTGGCTTTCATGGTAGGTTCTAACCACCAGTTCGGCCAGCAACCCCATCACCAGGAATTGAACGCCCAGGATAATGAGCAGAACAGCCAGCATGAGCAGCGGCCGATCCCCGATTTTATAAGCCCGAAAACCATCCATCCCGCCCTGGATGCCGGACCATATTTTGGCCACCGTCAGATAAAAGCCGGTTAACAAGCCGACAACGGCCGAAATCAGGCCGACGCCACCAAAGAGGTGCATCGGCCGGGCGCTGTAGCGCCGTAGAAACAGAATGGTCATTAAGTCCAGAATCACGCGGAAGGTGCGGGAAAGGCCATATTTGGAAGTTCCGGCAACGCGGGGGCGGTGGCTGACCGGTACCTCGGTCATAACAAAGCCGTCCGCGCTGGCTAACTCCGGGATGAAGCGGTGCATTTCGCCATAGAGACGGAGGTCATGTACCACCTCGGCCCGAAATGCCCGCAGGGAGCAGCCTCGATCATGGAGGCGGACACCTGTCAGGCGGGCGATGAGCCGGTTGGCAAAGAAGGAGGGCAGCTTGCGGAGGATAAAACCGTCCTGACGATTTTGCCGCCAGCCATTGACGACATCGTAGCCCTCATTCAGCTTCTCGACCAGTTGGGGAATGTCGGCCGGATTATTCTGGCGGTCAGCATCCATTGTGACAATAATCTGGCCTTTGGTATGGTCAAATCCGGCCGAAAAAGCGGCCGTTTGTCCAAAGTTTCGCCGAAAGCGGATTGCGCCAATCTGCGGGTACTGTTTGCTCAATTCCTGAATTTTATCAAAGCTGCCATCAACACTGCCGTCGTCAATGAAAAGAATCTCATAAGTAAGCGAACGGCCGTCCAGGGCAGAAGCGATCTCTTTAACCAGGGGTTCCAGATTCTCTACTTCGTTATAGACAGGAATCACCAGGCTGAGATCGCATTCCTTATTCTCACTCTCCATAAGCTGCTCATTCTATCATTATCAGGGGGTCAGACAACTCTGGAATATGTACCAGAGTGGATGAATGGCAACAGCGCTTGAAATGCAGCGCTTTGTCATCCTGCTCTGACCAAATTTCTCGAAATTAAATTGCCTATTTTAACGGGGCTGATTATAACATGCTTATGATGAAGGTTACTGTGATTGCAACCGTATTAAATGAAGGAGAGAATTTACGGCCGTTACTCGATTCGCTCATTTACCAGACGCGACAGGCGGATGAGGTCGTTATTTGCGACGGCGGTTCGACAGACAACACCCTGGAGCTGCTGGAGATGTATAAGAAGTGGCTGCCGCTGGTCGTTATCCAAGAACCAGGTTGCAATATCAGCCAGGGGCGGAACCGGGCCATCGAAACGGCCGCCGGGCCGGTGATTGCCGGGACAGATGCGGGCGTTGTGCTGGCTCCGGGCTGGCTGGAAGCGTTGGTACAACCAATAGAGGCGGAAAATGCGGCCGTTGTCAGCGGTTGGTTTGAGCCAGACCCTTACACCGACTTTGAAGTCGTGATGGGCGCGACTGTTTTACCAACCCTGAAAGATATTGACCCGGCACATTTTTTGGCGTCCAGCCGGTCAGTCGCTTTCACGAAGGAGGCCTGGAAAGCGGTTGGCGGTTATCCCGAATGGCTGGATTACAGTGAGGACTTGATTTTTGATATGGCGCTGCGGGAACGATATGGCTCTTTTCCCTTCGCGCCGAGGGCGGTCGCTTACTTCCGGCCCCGCAAAAGTCTCCGGGCCTTTGCCCGTCAGTATTACCTGTATGCGCGGGGGGACGGTAAAGCCAACCTGTGGCCGAAACGCCACGCCATTCGCTATCTGACTTATCTGGTTGGTCTGCCCGGCCTGTTCTGGCTTATCTGGCGGGGTAAGTGGTGGGGCTGGCTGTTGGGCGGAATCGGAACGGCCGTTTACTGCGGCCGTCCCACTCAACGACTGTGGCCCGAAACCCGCCGCTGGCGGCCACCAGATCAGGCTCGCGCCCTGGCCCTCGTCCCAATCATCCGGCTGGTAGGCGATGTCGCCAAGATGATTGGCTATCCGGTGGGGGTGATGTGGCGGATTCAAAAGAAGTTAAGGAAAGAAAATTAGTGATTGGGTGATTGGGTGATTGGTTGGTTAGATTGCAACTTGCCTCTTGCCATTTGCTCACTTGCCTCTTGCCATTTGCTCACTTGCTAACTTGCATCTTGCCCCCAAATCAGCCATTCGCGAAACTAAGAGCCCCGTAAAAATTGTTGACGTTACTTTTTGAGGCCGCTATCATCACGACATGGTCATAAATACGAACCCGCGCCGCCCCTCGCGCCGCCGAAGAGGGCCGTCCTGCTCGCTTGTGATTGCGGTCATCCTGACTTTTATCGCTGGTGCATTCATAATCACCAATGCAGATACCGTCCGCGAGACGATCACGCCGCCGCCGACCCCGGCTCCTACCCGGTCGGCCTCTTCCTATGCGGCATCGGCCGCACTTCTCCAAGAAGATGGCGAGTATGCAGATGCCATCGATCTCTATGAGCAGGCGATCCGGTTGGATGGCACACGGGTCGAGTTTTATCTGCCGCTCATCGAACTATTAACGACCACAGGCGAGCCGGAAGACGCTTTGACCTGGGCCGAACAGGTCGTGGTATTGGCTCCCGAAAATGACCGGGCCTGGGCAGGGCTGGCAGCGGCTAATCTTGCGGTTGGAAACCGACAAATTGACCTGGGTCAACCCACAGAAGCCGACCTTTCCTTTGCCGAAGCTGTTCGGGCCGGGCGGTCTGCCATTGATCTAAACAGCTCCAACGCGATGGCCCATGCCTATGTCGCCGGAGCAATGGCCCAGCTTGGACCGGAACAATATGCCCGCGCTCAAGAAGAGGCTGAAATTGCCCTCGAACTGGAGCCGGACAATCCCCTGGTTCACTATTACATGGCCTCCGTTTTTGAACTACAAGGGTATTACCAGTCTGCCATCGAACAATATAATCTGGCTCTGGACGAAGACCCTAATATGGTTATCCTGCACATCGGTCTGGCCTATAACTACTTTGCCCTGGGGGATAGGCAAACCGCAATTTTGACATTTGAAGATGCCCTGGCCATTGATCCGAACAGCGCGGAGGCTTACGACGGCATTGGATATATGTATTTCTTGATTGGAGAGTATCCAACGGCCCAAGAGAACCTGGTCAAAGCGGTCGAGCTTGACGGCGAGATGGTCAGAGGCCATGCCCATTTGGGTGCGGCTTATTATCGAAATCTAAATTACGCTGACGCCATACCAGAGTTGGAGTACGCCATTAATAGTTATAAAGAGGTCACTTTAGCGAACTCCACTTATTTCAAAATGCTTGGCTATGCTTATTATATTGCGGGGGCCGAGAATTGTGACAAGGCCAGCCCGCTCTTTAGAGATGTGTTGGATGCCTTTCC
>JBAPRX010000442.1:0-21593 GCA_049281335.1 Promineifilaceae bacterium (SeqCode) | reverse complement strand
CATGAAAACAACCAATAATTCGTATAATTCGTGAAATTCGCTGCTGCTTTTGAGGAAAAATGGAAATTCGACACCCCAACTTCACCCAACTTGTTGACCCGGACGCCACCCTTGAGCAAATAGCGACCGGCTTTATCTTTACCGAAGGGCCAATCTGGCATCCCCGTGACAAAACCGTCCTGTTCAGCGACATCGCCGGAAACACCCTCTACCGTTGGTCGGCCGAAAATGGTCTGGAAACCTTCCGGGCCGACAGCCACATGACAAACGGCAATGCCTACGACCACAACGGCCATTTGCTCTCCTGTGAACACGCCACCAGCCGCGTTAGCCGCACCGACCTCGCCACCGGCAGCTACGAAATCCTGGCTGCCACCTACGACGGCAAAGAGCTGAACAGCCCCAACGACATCGTTGTCAGGAGCGACGGCCTTATCTACTTCACCGATCCGCCATACGGCCGTATGCCCGGCAACGGCATCCCCCGCGACCGGGAACTCCCCTTCTGCGGCGTTTATCGTTTCGATCCCGCAGACGGCCGACTGGCCCTGCTGGCAGATGATTTCATCAAGCCCAACGGCCTTTGCTTCTCGCTGGACGAGTCGCTGCTCTATATCAACGACACTGACTGCGCCCATATCCGCGTTTTTGATGTAACGGCCGATGGGGACATTGTGAACGGCCGACTCTTTGCCGAGCTAACCCACAAAGACCCCGGTGCGGCCGACGGCATGAAGGTAGACAGCCAGGGCAACATCTACTCCTGCGGCCCCGGCGGCCTCCACATCCTGACTCCCGCAGGCGACTGTCTCGGCGTCATCGAAACCCCGGAAATTGTCGCCAACTTCGTCTTCGGCGACGAAGACCTCTGCGCCATCTACGCCACCGCCACCACCAGCCTCTACCGGATTCGGGTCAAAGTCCCCGGCCACGCGACGTTTTCGGGGTAGATGGGGGGGAGTCAAATTCACGCCTGGCCCTGGCATTTTAATCAAATTGTCTTGCTCAAAACACGAATTAATGGCATTGTCATAGCCAATGGAATGGCCTGCGAATTGGGAGACGGCCGTATTATTTCCACGTTGGTATCATAACTTGTACCTAACGATAAGGTATTTGGATGGCAGGCTTTGAAGCTGTTTCATTAGGTGGACTTTCGGCCGTTATATTAAAGTAGTGTTGATAGTTCTGCTGGCTTGTTGTATGTTCTATGATTGGATACAGAGAAATACAGTGGTACAGGGAAAATAATCCTTTGGTTTGACGGGGCTGATTTTATGTGGGCATTCCTTTAGGAAACGGAGGGTGAAATGCACAGATACCTGACTGAAATGCTGATATGTCCCGCCTGTCACGGAGGGTTAAACTGGCGCGTTGATCAACAAAGTGAGGATCGCATCGAATCGGCCGAAGCCCACTGCATCCACTGTGCCGCCTCCTATCCTGTCCGTGAAGGCATTGGCCTTTTCCTCACCCCCGATTTACCCCGCAACGACCTGTGGGAGCAGGTGGACAGCGGTCTGGTCAGACATCTCCAGGACAATCCCGACCTTGAGCATCGTCTGATGGATGTTCCCCTTGAAACCCTGAATCCGACTGACCAATTCTTTCGGACACTTATGTTGGAAGCGGAGGGTAAGTACAATGAAGTCAAAGTCATTCAGGAATCGGCATTTCCGGGTATGTATACTCCCGACTACCTTGACTGTTGGAACAGCCAGATAGACTATGTGGTATCGGCCGTTTCCGCCACCACCGGCCCCATCGTAGACCTGGCTTCCGGCAGAGGCTATCTGGTTGAAACCCTGATTCGCAAAACCCGGCGTCTCGTCATCGCCACCGATTTCAGTCCTGGCGTCCTCCGCCGCAATCGCCGCTGGCTGGAAAGCATTGGCCTATACGATCGCGTCACCCTGCTCGCTTTCGACGCCCGCCGAACGCCTTTTAAGGACGGCGCAGTTCAGACGCTAACCACCAACCTGGGCTTACCCAATATCGAAGAACCCGGCAATCTGTTAAAAGAGCTGCGACGAATTGTTTCCGGTCTATTCCTGGCCGTTTCCCAGTTTTATCCGGTGGAAGACCAGGCCAATGCCAAAGTCATTCATGATGCAGGGTTAGAAAAGCTCCTTTACCGTCAATCCACTTTGGTTCAATTCGCCGAAGCAGGCTGGCAGGTCATCCTGCAAAATAAATGTCTGGGTCAAGCTCGGCCGACCCCGCCCAGCGACATTCTGGAAGGAGTCAGAATAGACGGCCTTCCAGTGGCCGACACCCTATTGGAGTGGTGCGTCATTAAAGGGGACAGTAAAGGATTCCCGCTGCGCCGTTTGCCCCCAATTAGTGAGGATTAGACATCATTCCATGATATTGAAGGGTTGGCTTTATCAGTGATTGGGGTGTTAGGAGCAGAGGGGTGGCTAGAACTAGTAGACCTCCGACTGGTTACATTCTCCGAAGTTGATTTATCGTTTGATTTTCCTTAAGACGATGCTTACTCGTGGTTTGGTTGGGGCGACATTCGGAGATAATGGATGCCGAGAGCGCCAATACCAATCACCGCCAGAGCCGCAATCACACCGATTATCCAGGTAATAGGCTGAGATGTTCCAATAGTGCTTTGGGTGATTTCGTCCCTGGTGACATTGGGAGCGGCCGAACTATCACTAACAACGGCCGATTGCCCACAGCCGCCATTTCCCACCACCACCGGCAGATAGGCGGCCGAATTAGCTTCTCTCTCTGCCGCCGATGGGCGTGGCCCGGCTTCATAATTCTGTTCCACCTCAGCAGCAGTCAAATAACGATTATATATCGCCACCAGATGAAACGTTCCCAACCAGGGCCGATCCAGTGTCAATTCATTTGCCAACGCCAATTTATATTGGCTGGCCCAATTCGAAAAATCCCCATCCCTTGTTTCCGTCGCTGCAACATTATTGTTAATGTATAACCGAACCTGACCATTCGCACGCCGCGTATAAACGACATGGGTCAAGTTCGTCGCTGCGCTGCCAGAGGGAGATGTCAAGACCGGAAAACCATTATTATCAGTCGCAGTAGTCCGCAGCCGGATTTCAAAGGTGTTAAACTCTTGCCCCAGTGTGTAATTACGCAGGAACGCATCTTGGGAAAGGGTCACAATGCGGGCCGGGCCATTCTGTGAAGTATCATTCGGAATCACCCATGCTTCCAGCGTAATCTCATCCGAATCGGTCAGCGCATTAATCAACCTGGTCGGTGAGGAGCCGCTTTGAATAACCGTACCCTGGTTGACATCCAGCCCGCCATTGGTTAACCAGGAAACGGCCGAAGGATTGGCAATCGTCAAATTTAATGGGGGCTGGACGCCTGAATAGTCGGCCACCGTACTGCCGCTCGCTGCGTCGAACAAATACAAAACTTGCTGTCCCTCCGTCACTCGACCTGTCGCCGCAGTAGGCACGGTGGTCGGTACGGCCGAAGAGGATGGTTCTGGTGTACATACGATTGTTGGCGTTGCGGTGACAGTCGGTGTACTTGTTGTGCCGGGAGGAGGCGTGTTGGAGGGAGTCGGCGTATTCGTCGGAGAAGGCGTTCCCGTTGTTGCAGGGAGAGTTGGCGTGGCCGTTGGAGAACCGCCACTGCCAATGGCGTCATTGCGCCAGAGGTGAATATACTGGAAGTCATCATAGGCAATACTGACAATATCCAGGTCGCCATCGTTGTCCAGGTCCACCGTTTGCGCCCCCAGATGGCTCTCGTGACCGGAACCAACCAGATGCTCTGTCAGATTGCCACTGCCATCATTCTCCCAAATCGTCACCCGTTCCGCGCCGCGATGTTCGCCCAGGACAATATCCACATCATTGTCGCCATCCATATCGGCCGTGTCCATACTGTTGGTTGTGGCCTGGGAGACAACAAGATGCCTGCTCCAGTTGCCATTGGTCGGATTAGAGGGAGCCTGCCACCAATACGTCTCTGCGCCGCTGTCTTCGCCATTTTCCTCAGTAACAATGATGTCCAGGCGGTTATCGCCGTTAATATCGCCAACCTCCGTTCGGTCAGGATACAACGCCTCTGTAAAGTCGCCGATATGATAGGCTGTCCAGTTGGCCGAGCCATTCCCCGGATTCTTATACCACTCGACTCGTTTGGAATCTCCCGTTGTGGCGGCTACATCCAGCAGAAAATCGCGGTTAATATCCCCCAAAGCAAAGCCTTCATCAGAGGGATTGCTGCTTATCTGCACCTTCGGCCAGTTCCCGGAACCGGGAGAAGCCGGGATGCGGAAATAATAGATACCGTTCCCACTGGAGACAAGCACCTCAGGACGGCCGCCTGCCTCAACCTGTCCAACCCGATACCCCTGCGCCCCCAGTTCGTGGCTGGCTGCCGGGACCGTTCCGATTTGCACCGAACTCCAGGAAGTTCCGGCCGAATTGGTCGCCTCCAGCCAGTACAGGGCCAGATTGCCGCCCTGTGTCTGTTGCGCAATAAGGTCAATATTGCTGTCGCCGTCAACGTCTACCGTCAGAATTGCGTGCATCCCAGAGGGCAGCGGCGATTGGACCCAATTGCCGAGCATGTCGCCGCCCGGATTCTTATACCAGTACCCGCCGGAAATAATATCCTTCGGCCCATCACCGTTGACATCCCCAAAGGTCAATCCAAAAGTCTGGGCATGGGAGGAGGTCACTTGCTTGTACGTCCACTCATCCAGGGACGTCGTAACAGTCTGGTTCACATACAGCTTAACTGGCGGATTACCCGTCCAGTTCGCTCCGAAAATGTCATAGTCCCCGTCATTGCCAATGTCGGCCACAACCCCATTGTGAAGCCCGGTGTTATCAATCACCTGCTTCTGCCACGAGGTTGCCTGTCCATTCACATTCTCC
The DNA here is from genome assembly GCA_049281335.1 of Promineifilaceae bacterium (SeqCode). Lineage (GTDB taxonomy): Bacteria > Chloroflexota > Anaerolineae > Promineifilales > Promineifilaceae > JAKEFB01. The sequence goes on along the minus strand of JBAPRX010000442.1, from coordinate 16,713 downwards.
ATGATCATCAGCTCTTTGGCCGAGGAGGTGTGCATCTGGCCCAGGACAACGTCGTTGTCGCCATCCAAATCCATATCCGCCACCTGTAAGGTGTGCGCCCGTTCTAAAGAAGCGACGATGGTGTGCTTCGTCCAGGAACCGGTCGGATTGCCGTTGGTTGGCTCGTACCAGACCACTTCGTCAGTGTTCTCGGAGCTTGAAAACAGGACATCGGTAACGCCGTCCTTGTCCAGGTCCACCACCAACGCCTTGAAGTCGCTGTTGGCATTGCCGATGGTGTATTGTGTCCAGTTAGAAGCGGTTCGTGCGGCCGTTCCGCCAGGATTCCTGACCCAGACGCCGTGCAGCACCAAATCTTCGTTATTATCGTTGTCAACACGGCCGCTTGTCATTCCTTCGTGGCCCAAATCAAGGCCGCTGAAGGTCATCTTGGTCCAGACGTTGGCCCCGGTCTGGAAGAAGATCATGGCCGCATTTTCCTGGCGGGTGGCGACATCCATTCGGCCGTTGCTGTCGTAGTCCGAAACGTAAACGTCCTTTCCCCAATCGCCTACACTGCCAATCGTGTGTTCACTCCACTGTGATCCGATAGTCGGGTCGCCCGACGGCCGAGGGTTCTCGAACCAGCGCAGATTGTCTCCGCTGTTGCCATCAGGGGCGATGATGTCCAGATCGCCATCACCGTCAATGTCCCCCAACGCACCGTCTGTGGTGTATTCATTGCCGGGGGTGTGGATAACGGTCTTTTCCCAGTTCGGGTAGCGGTACCAGTTGAGCTTTTCGCCGGGCATTCCCCCCATGACCAGGTCGGGATAACCATCCCCATCAATATCGCCAACGAGCTTAACATCCCCGCTAATATAGGGGTCAATTTCAACATAGTCAAAGGAGACAGGCGCAGCAGCCATCGGTAGATTGGTGGCTCCTGCGCCTGAACCTAGAACGATTTGTCGGGTTATAAATACAACACATAAGAATACGGCAGCAGCAAAAACCAAACGAGCGCGAGAGTACAGGAACAATTTCTTCATGCACAAATTGTATTGATTGTCTGGAATTAACGCATATCATTTCCAATATTCTTAGAGTTTCCTGAGCTTTTATGCTGATTAAGGAAAGTTTGTCCGGCTAAAAACAGGATCATCAGCAGCGCCATCAGAGCCAGGACAAACAGGATCATTCCGTTTCCACCACTCGAAACGGCCGAAGCCGACATCTGGCTTAGTGTAATGGCCGTCGGACTCTCGACATCCACCGTGCCGTTGTTCAGCACCGGCGCTTCACCGCTGCCGTCCTCAAACGTATCTGCGACGATGACAATGTCACTCGTTCCCAGATTGTTCCCTGTAAAAGTGATTGTCCCAAGGTTTAACGTGCCGTTGACACCTATCACGGCAATGGCCGAGAAGGAGACGACATCGGGCGGCGTGCCGTCCCCATCACTTTGATTGCAGATGTTCAGCGTGAAGTCACTGTTGTTGGTGGCGCAGGAGTCGAAAGTCAGGACCGTCGGGTCATATTGAAACCGCAGCGTGGCCGCCGTCAAATTATTCGAGACCGGAACGACAACGGTAATGGGAATGGTGACAGATTCACCGGGAGCGACCCCGCCGGAACCGACAGTGATGGTCGAAGGGACGGCATCCGGTGCTTTCCCTGGCGGCGAGGACTGAGATTTTGGGGTTGAATCGGCCGTCTTTGTCACCTTGCCGGAGAGGGGGATACCTTTCTCCTCTTCCAGCGTGCTATCGCTTCGGCCGACCCGCAGTTGTCCATCCCGCAGCCGGGGCAGGCTGCCGCTGCCATCCTCAAATGCCCGAACAGTCAGCGACAGACCACTAACCCCCTGTTGCAAACCAGCGAAAGCCACTTCACCCAGGAGAAGCTCTCCACTCACCCCGTCAACAGACAGAGCGGTAAAGGAGACCGTATTCGGCTGGCCGTCCCCATCTTGCAAAGCGCACAGACTGAGGGTGAAATCCGTCTCGTTTGTCGTGCAGTCGTCAAAGGCCACGATGTCGGGGTCATAGCTGATGTCCAGAGTCAGCGCGGTCAGATTGTCATTATCCGGGATGTTGACCCAGACCGGCAGCACCGTCGTTTGCCCGGCTGCCACCAGGCCGGATTCGATGAAGATATTAGACATCCTGGCCGACGGCCGAATCACTGGCCCGGATTCGGCCGTCCCTGCCGCGCCTTCTCCAACGGCCATTCCAGCCTGCGCTCCAATCATCCCTTCAACCTGAGATTCTGTTGGGACGGACGTTGGACACAGGCCGTTCGGGATGCCCACCTCGCACTGCATGATGAACAAAGCGTCTACCACGTTACAGACCATGTCGCCGTTGACATCACAGGCAGGCAGGAACAGGGTATCCGGGTCGAGCGGGCAGTCGTAGGCGGCCGTTCGCAGGCCGACCTCATACTGCATGATATACAGCGCGTCCACCACATTTCGGGTGCTGTCACAGGAGGTGTCCCCGTAGACCATTGGCCCGGTGATGCCGACATACACCTCAATACTGTCGGTGAAGGTTGCGTTGAGGGCGTCGGTCATCACGGCCGTAATCGTGTACGTCCCGCTGATCGTCGGCTGCCAGTTTGCGGCCGTCCAGGCCGTATCCGTCTCCCCGACCAGGGAAACGGTATCGAACGGCTGGCCGTTAATCTGAATCCCGACTGACTGAATCCCGTCCAGGTCATACGCCCCGCCGCCCAACGGAACGGTCAGGAAGGTGCCGGTGATGACCGACGCCTGAGTCGGGGTCAGGATGGCGACGCTGCTCACCTGCGGTGAGGGGTCGAGGTTGACCGTTTCGGCCGTGCAGTTCCCGGCCACATCACAAGCGGTAAAGGTGCGGCTCGTTTCATGGCCTGGGACGCGGCAGGTGGCTGTCACCTCATACGGCCGTCCATCATAGGGCAGGATGGGGTCGTTATAGGTCAAACTGACCAATGAACCATCCTGGCAGGGCTGGTCAAAGCTGTCCATATCCAGCAGGAAGTCGCTGAAGGTGAAGGTGTACTCAGTCTGTGCGGCCGAACCGCCGCCAATGTGTTGCCCGGAGGCTGTCACCTGGGGTGCAACCCGGTCAATCAAGCCGCGCCAGATGGTTCCAGTGCCGCTTTCGTTCCCAACCACATCATCGCTGCGAAGTTGGATGGTATAGAAGTTTTCCAACGACACGTTATCGGTTAAGTTCCAGGGTGACAATCGCTCGCCGGGGTTGGCGACCGTTGCCGTGTACCAGGAAATTGGGTTCGGTTGCAGCGGGGAAGAAATCGTCTCTGTCAGAGCGGCGAAATCCACCAACTCGAAGCCGACATTGACATCGCCCACGCCATAGACGTTGCTCTGGGCCAGCGAATGGACGGCGTAATCGGACAAAACCGTGCTGTAGAAGGTCACTTCGTCCATCATGCCCTGGAAGTAATTGGTGTTGCCTTTGCTGCTGCCGAGAATGAGGGTTCCATCGCTGGCTTCACCATCAATTGGCCCTTTGCCATCCAGAACCCCGTCCAGGTAGATTTTACCGGTCGTGCCATCAAAGGTGAAGACAATGTGATGCCAGGTATCTGGGGTCAGTGACGTTGCCGTACCAAACCCACCGGTTGTTCCGAAACCAAGATTTGTTCGTAACTTATTGCCGGCGTCGAGGAAAAGGATTGACCGCCCGACGCCTGTCCCATCTCTTTGTTGGAGAAGTGTCCGGGTGTTGGAACCGCTGCCGTCCACGTTGGCCCAAAGGGAGATGGAGAAGGTGTCGCTGATAGGATTGAACAGGTTGGGGAGGTTTACCCGTTTGTCCACGCCGTCGAAGAGCAGCCCTTGACCGAACAAAGCTGCTACGCTTTGTGGGCAGTCGGCGCAGGAACCGTGTTCTTGCTCAATATAGCTGTCATAGAAGATGGTCGAACCGGCCGGTTCTTCAAAGTGGTAACGGGCCAGAACGCCGCCCCAGTAAGGCTGTTCGCTGACTGTGCCGGAAAGGGTCAAACTCTGGCTGATGACGCCGCCGGGCAGTTCCCAGTAATTGACATCAGCCTGGGCCGGACGGCTGTCGAGCTGGATGGTTCCAACGTCGGTGGTGGCGCTGTTGCCAATCTTGTCTTCGGCGTAGACGGTGATGGTGTAGGTTCCAAACGGCCGTTCTCCGCCGGAGAGATAGTCAATTGACCAACTGCTGCCGGAAACTGTTGCCCGCTGGGCCTCGCCGTCCAGAATCTTGCCCGATTCACTAACCAGGCCGATCATCACACTGTTGGTAACAACACCGCTTCCGGCAATACCGCTGCCTGTGATGAGCGGGTCGCTGATCGTCCCGGTCAGGGAGATTGCCCACGTGTTGTCATCACTGGGGAGCGGATCGGCCGAAACCCAGGTGCTGCTGTAGCTGCTCCCCGCCACCGGAGGCGTGTCATCCACATACAGGTAAGAAACGGGGCTGGTCGTTTCATGGCTGACCGCGTCAACGGCCCGGAATTGAAGTTCGTAAACACCTTCACCGCCCAATGCGGAGGTGTCAAAGACCGGACACCAGGCCACACCCGGACGGGCAGAATCGGCACATTCAACCGCACCCTGCCAGGTGAACTCACTGTCGCCAGGGGCCTTGACGCCAACATCCAACAGGGCCACATAGCTCGTCGGGTCGTTCGTCTTAACCACAAGCTGGGTGTAGCCAGGGGTGCGATAAGGATTATCGGTCAGCAGCTCAATGGTTGGGGGATCATTGTCCACGATGAGGACGCTGGACTTTTGTTCCCGATACCAGCGGAATTCGCGTAGATAGATGCTGAGGATTTCGGGATCGCTCAGTTCTCGGCCGTATATCGCCAGTTCGTCAATCTGACCTTTGAATAACTGAGCCATACCGCCACCGCTGTATGTCACACCGCCAATGAAGAATGGGTCATCTGAATTAGGAAGGACCGGCGCGGAGCCTGTTACAGTGTCTATCGGTTGTCCATTCACATAGAAGTTGGCGTCGTTGCTGCTGTCGAAAACAACGGCCACATGCTGCCAGAGATTGGGCTGGATAACGGCCGTACTGGTATACCGCTTAATGCCATTGGTATCGAACACCAGATTGCCATCTATGATCAGGAATTTAAACCCATTGTTGCTGTTTTCTGTGCTGTGCGACCCAATTCGAATCACACCGTCAACGGTGTCGGGATTGATCCAGGCCATGATGGCGAACTCATTGCTCAAGTTGTTAATGGCCGAGGCATCACTTACTTCAATGGTGCCATTGCCATCAAACAACGCCGTATTACCAATCTGTCCATCCGTTCCCGGAATCGGGGAAGGAATCGTAACCGTGTAGCCCAGCGTTGGGTCAAAGTTGGTATTGAGCGTCGGGTAGCCGGTGTAACCGTTCACCGAACGGTCTTCAAAACTGAGAGCGTCGCTCTCTTCATCGAACTCGTAACGCAGCAGCGGCGTAGAATTGTTGATCAGGGTCAGGATTTCGGCCTGTGACAGCGCCTTGCTGTAAATACGAGCGTCATCCAGGTAGCCATGCAGCGCATTGGTGTTGAAGCGGTTACTGCCGAGGATGGGATTCTCGCCCTGAATCGTGTACGATTCATCTACATGGGTCGAAACGGAGCCAACCAACGCCCCGTTGACGTAAACAGAACCTATCTCAGTGCTGTAATCAAAAACGGCCGCAACATGCACCCATTCATTCTCAGGTAAGGTAAACGGCACATCATAAAACTCAGTCAGCGTCCCCGCAGCGCCGTTATCTTTCTTCATGACAATGTGGAAACCGTTGAAGTCGAGGTATAGGCCGGAGCGCATATTGAACAGGCGGGTATCGAAAATCGTACCGCCGTCAGCCTTAACCCAGGCTGCCAACGTACTCGTTCCAAGACTAAATTCTGGGCCGGACAGGACATCATCCACGCCGTCAAAGAACACCGCACGGTCAATTGCGCCACGCAAACCGGCGTCTGGACATGAAATGCCGGAGCAGGATAGATCGGCTTCTGATGAGACAAGATTTTCAAAGTGGCTGACGCCTGGAACTTCCTCAAACGGTGCGTACAGTCGTAGGTCGCTTTCGTTGTCGTCCACAATGGGATAAGGAATGCTGGTTTGAAGCTGCAAGGCAGCCTCGACTGTCTCGTCAAAGCGGTGGAAACCACTACCTGCGTATTGGCTGATCGAGCCGGTTCCACTGACAGTTCCCTCATCCGTTTTCGGCAAGGTGCGTACCATCAAGCTCTGTACGCCGTTGGCATCCACGCCCGATTTGGAGATGAACATTTCGTCAATCTCGCCGTTGAAATAGCGATCCTGGGTAGCTGGGGGGAAACGGCCGATTGTGACAGCCGTCAATTCGCCAATGAAAGTGTCATCGTCAGGCAAAGTCGCTTCCATAACGCCGTCTACGAAAAGAGTCGTGTTAAAGGTGAAAAAGTCTTCTGTTCGTTCCCGCGTAACGGCGACATAGTGCCATTCCCCATCAGTAACGACCGTTGTCCCTCGCAAGTCAGTGCCGCCGGAGCCGGCCAACGGTCCTCGATGAAGGTAGCGAACCACGCCATTCGTGTCTACCTCAACCAACACGCCTGGATAATAGGGGCTGTCAACATCAGTAGCGGCAAACATCGTTTGGTTCGTGGCCGCGGGCGACGTTCTGAACCAGAAGCCGACCGAGTATTCACTCGACGAAAAGTTCAATTCATCCAGATAAAGCGAATCATCAATGCCGTCAAAGAGGACGCTGGCCCCGTCGCCGCTGTGATCCAGCACCATCGGACAGGACGCCCCGGAGCAAGGAGAAACCGGCAAGTTCTTAGCATAAGTTGTGAGATAGTATGGGTCGTCATAACGGGAAATGGCGGTGTAATAATCTGTAGTGACATTGATACTCTCATCAATGTGGAAGTCCACAAACGGTTCATCAATGTTCACCGCCGGGTAGCTGTGGTTCATAATTGCCTGGATGCCGTCAACATCCGTAACGGCCGGAATGATAACGATGTCGTCCATCAAACCGTCAAAGAAGCTGCCAAACGCTTTATTGCTGCCAATAAGCATTTCGCCGTCCGAAGATTCGGCCGTTCTCAAACCCTGAGCAACTTGCTGTCCATCCAGGAACAACTTCACCGTGCTGCCATCATAGGTAACAGCCACGTGATACCATTGCCCCGTATTTAGGCTCTGGGGGCTGGCCAAGGTCGTGCCGCCCAAAACCGTGTACAGGTAGTTGCCGCTGAGTAGACCAAGCCAGATTCGGCCGATTCCAGAGCCGTCTTCCTGCTGCAAGATAACGCCGTTATTGGTGTCCGGCCGAACCCAGGCCATTGCCGTGAAGGGCTGTTCGGCCGGATCAAGGACGTGGTTCATCGCCAGGCGGTCATCGCTGCCGTCGAAATTAAGCGCCTGATCGAACTGGCCGCTGCCGTTGATAGTTGGGCAGTTCCCACCGGTGCAGAAAGCCGCCTGTCCCCCGGTCATCGTGTTAATCAGTCCGATTGCTTGATTACTGCTTGTATCTTCGAACTTGAGCAAATAAGCAGGCCAACTGGTTGCAGCACCGACATCTTCGTTGAGGCCGGGGTAGTAGTTGCCGTTCATCACTTCGATAATGCGGTCAATGTTTGTCTCATTCGTTAATGCAAGGCCATTGTAGAAGACAAGTTCATCAATTCGGGCGTTGATAGGATTGTTCCCATCTACACTGTTCCCTAAGGTTCCCGGTCCAATCGTCAGGGTTGGCGGGAAGGCAATACCACTATAGGTGGCAACGCTGTCGTATACACCATTAAGGATGATGTTGGTTCTGTTAAGCTGTAAACTGCCCTGCATCATTGGAGTGTAGCGATAGGTAAACATCACATGCGTCCACGAGTTTAGCGGCAGGGCGTTGTTGCTGCGATGGGTAGCCTGCCAGCCCCGGTCATAGTCAGTGCAGCTTGCATCAGCGTCACAGTTATAACTGTAGGAAACAATAGAGCCGCCGATGTCAAAGAGAATGTGACCGGTATTGTCCATCGTAATATCGAGGGCACCCTGTACATTTGACTCCGTGTCAAGGATTGTTGCGAATTGTCCGGCGGCGGGACGACTGCTCGGCCGAATCCAGAAAGCAACCGTTTGCGTATCAAATCCGTGACTGATAGCCGGTAAGTTGACAGAATCGTTGTTGAACTGAACCGCATTGCCATATTTACCGGCTGCGCCCAGGCTGGGGCAGCCGTCGGCAGCAGAACAGGTCACTGAACTGCTCTCACCCGTGATGCTGTTGGCGAAGGTGGTCAGATAGGTATCTCTGTTAAAAGGTAAGGCAACGGCTGGCATCTCGACCGACGGGGTGAGATAGCTGCTTTCGCCCAACAGATAGCCATCCACATCTTGGGTGATTAAGGTATTGGTAATCGTCCCTTCGTAGGTGAAGAGATCGCCCGGCTGCACAATCAGGTCGTTGGGGTTGAAACGGCCGTTCATCACATCCCCGATTTCGGCCGGGGTCAAGACCCGGTCATACATCACAAAGTCGTCATAATTGCCGTTAATGCCGGCCCCAAAGTTGTACGTTCCAAAACTCAGCAAATTGGCCGATGGGTCACGGACAATATTTTCATAGCCTGTCGGCCCGTTGGTGTCATCCACGCCATCAACAAAGACGGCGCCTGTTTCCGCCACAGAATCCCAGGTAAACATGACATGATGCCATGTACCGTCGGCGATGGCCGTTGTCCCTTCGATAGAACCCAACTCCTGTGGCACGAGACGCTGGTGCAGCATTGGAATCCCGCCGTCTACCTCGATGTAAAACTCGCCCGGTAAATCCAATCCGGCGTTATCATTCTGCAAGACGGCGATATTCCGGTTGGCGCTGTTTGTCTTAATCCAGAAACCGAGACTGAAATCGGCCGCGAAGTCAAAATCAGAGGCATCCATGAAGATACCGTCATTTGTAAAGTCGGCGCTGTAGCCATATCGGCCTGTGCCGCCGCTGGCCGGGCAGTGGCTTCCATCTGCCGCACAAACGGCCGAATGCCCATGACCGGTGCTGTCCGCGAATACGTCGGCCGAAGCCGCCTCCTCAAACTGCAAGAGGAATAACGGGCTGTCAGCCTCATTCACTTCATTCACCGCCAGCCGGTCAATATCCACAATCGAAGAGAGGATATTGGGGTCCGTTGGAACGTTTGGATTTTGACCATAGACAAATTCCTGTAAGTCAGAAAGGTGATCGCCGTCAATGTCAGCCACAAACGGGTTCGACCAGACACGCATCACATCACTTCCAACACCGGTCGGCGTCAGCCAGCCGACAATGACCTCAACGTAGTCACTCAGTCCATCGTCATCCGTATCAAAATCATTGGGGTCGGTCAGCCAGATTTTTTCTTCTTCGTCTGTCAGCCCATCGCCATCCGTATCCCCGTTTGTGGGGTCGGTTCCATCCGAAATTTCCACCAAATCGGAGACATCATCACTATCGGTATCTGGTGTTGTGTCATCTGGGTCGGGGCCGCCAAGCTCGTTGTTAATAAGACTGTCATTGTCTTCATCTATCTGTACCGGAGGCGATATTGATTGTTTCTCTTCCGGCCCGCCAACCTGACCATAAGCCCATGAATCAACATCCATAAAACCGCTAATCGTCGAAGGCAGAATATCAAACAGTAGTTCCGAGCCAACATCAATGTGATTGGAATCTTTGATATATTCCCAATCACAATTGTTTGTTTCCTGGCCGAACACGGCCCAACAACCCTGGTAAGGCAAAGCATAAGACTCGGTTAAGTAGAGGTTGTTGATTGGCTTGTTGATGCCCGGTTCTCCGAAACCAAAGGCCGTTGCAGAGGTGATCGTTGTGGTGAAGGTGAGTTTTCGGCTGTTGGGAATGGCCGTCCAATCAGCCCGCATCGAATTGCCGGCAACCTCGTGGTCTATTTCCCCCTCCTCGACAAAGTAGGCGGTCGTGGTGCGCCTGGCCTCACCATCATTTGATGATTTGCGGTGTTCAATGGTATTGGTGATGTCTATCGTCACATAGAAGGAATTGTCTTCTGTGATACCTAACCGATCATCAACCAATGTCATATTTGAGAGGTCGAAAGAGAGACGATCTGGTGAATTGAAATTCGCCAGGACGAAGTCAACATCGTATATCGAATTGGCGATTGCCTCCGTCAATCGTTCTGTGATGGTCTTTTCGCCTATCAAAAACAGAATGGCATCAATGATAAATAGGAGAAGTAAGATAATGGTTCCAATTGGGCCTAAGGCAGCAAAGACAAGGCCGATGAGAATATCGAGAACGAGGAAGATAATGGCAACGGCCGTTCCCGCGATGGCCGTTGCGATTGCCAGATTCTTGGCGATCTGATTCCCGTCAAAACCTGGCCCCAACAACTGGTAAAGGAAAAGGCCCCAGGCGACCAATATCGAAATAACAAAACCAATCCACCCGAAAGCTCTCGATCCTTTGATGAAATTGGTCAACCTGCTCATCGTTGTGGCGGCAATCACTGCGCCGCTGGTAATAATTGCGGCATAGACAATTATCGCCCCCAGAAGAACGACTAAATGAACGCTTTGTACGACCAAAGTCACCACATTCAGAATGATCAAGCCCGTCCTTAGCTGGTGTTCATTTCCACTCACATAACCCAACAGTGCGTAATAAACACCAATAATCGCTACAATGGTGATAATCATGAGCATGATATCAATAACGAATCTGAAGCCGAAGCTGTTTTGAGGCGCTCGGAAATTATTGCTGTAGACGTTGTTGACGGCCTCTCGAAATCCATATTTGAATTTCTGCCAGAAGGTTAAATCGGAGAGTAAAGAGCCGGGCTGGCTGTTGATTGTCGCTTTAACCGCATTAGCAAAGGCTTGAAAGAAAAAGCTGCTGATGTAACCGGCCCCTCTAAAGGTGGAAGGGGGCCAGGATGGTGCGTAAAAATCTTCGTCCACACCGGCATCGGTTAACCACACCGCTTCGCCGTTTGCGGCGACGACATTGCCAATTCCCTGGTAAAGCGCAGCGTAATACATCTGCGCCCAAATGCGTTGACCTTCAACCGCATCCAACTCATCCTGGGACATATCGGCCGTTTCCACAAAGACACTCTGGCTCAAGAAATAGTCCAACGATTCCAGGTATGCTTCAGGATCGGCGTTGGTCCACGCTCCATTCACATATTCATACGGTTTCCACGAAAGATCGGCCGTTGTGGAAGCGGTTATCTCGGTCGGATCGAAATCGGCCGTGTAGACATTGCCGCTGTTCGTTGCCAGATCGAGCGTCACCTGGCGGCTCGTCGTCTCCTTTGCAAAGAGCAAAGATGGGTTCGTCGAAGTTTCATACCCGGCAAAGACAGTGTTCAGCAGGTTAACCGTATCGGTCATCATCACCCGGTACAGCTCGTCGGGATGCTCAAACTGGTCAATAAAAGTCTCAGCCTCCAGGTACAGCGGCCCCGAACCTGGGTCATACCAGGACGGAATGAGCGATTCCAGGTTGTCCACCCGCACATCTCGCTGCCCATCCAGATCAGCATCTCGTCCCCGGAGAAAAGAGCCGTTCAAGTTCCAACTCGCCACCCATAACTGGTCATCCAGTTTCAGGTCGGTATCAATCGTCGGGTCTTCATACAGAATGGCAAGGTCAGCCCCATGCTCTTCGCTGACACTCAATCCGGTCAAAACCCACTCTTCGTCATAAATATGAACGATCTGCATCACATCTTCACGGGCGCAGGTAGCAGGGTCGGCTTCTGGATCAGTACACTGATCGCTGATCATTTGAACCAGCCAGACCAGACGCACAGAATGGTCGCTGCCCCAATCCACGACAGAGGGGTCGCCGGATGTTCCCTGTTCCGGGAAATAGGGGATACGGGACTTGAAAGCCACGCCCAGGCCGGTATCCGAATCCGTCTCAACGGAGACAGGCACGTATACCAACAAGTCTCGGAAGAGTTGGGCCGGGTCGCCGCCATCGCTGACCCCAATGCCATAAGGCTCTAGCTTGCTTGTGTCCAGCCAGTCCGCCACCGGTACGCCGGGGGGGCGGCTGATGCCGCTGTAGGCGCTGTTCACCGGTAGATTGCCATAATGACCGGCTGTGCCGGGAATGGTCATCTCTAACATAGGAATGACGCGAATATCACCGTTTCCGGCGTTGTCGGTGCTGCTCCGCAGGTCCAAGTTGGCCGTATCGGCCCAGGTTGTATCCAAGTAGCGGGTAATCTGACCATCGCGGTCATCCGTCGGCCAGTCCAGAACGCTGCCGTTAAAAGAGATGTCTTCCGGGTTGGTCGGCCGCATTTGCAAATCAACGTAAACGGGACGGCCGACTTCCAGATTTTCAACATTGAATTTAAATGGATTATCAAAGGAAAAGACCTGGTCGCTCTGTTTGATCGGATTCAAGTCCATATCATCAACCACCCCGTCGCCGTCGTTGTCGTCGTCAAAAATATCCGGCGTGCCGTCGCCATCCGTATCGGGGCAGGCCGAGTTGGGATCGTATTCGTCTGAGTCCTCTAACCAGACGCCACATTCCACACCATCGGGAAGGTTGTCCTTATTGGAATCGTACGAAAGTGGGTCAAGATACCAATCCTGAGAGGCATAATGGAATCCGCCAACTTCCAGACCATCCGAAATCTTGTCGCCGTCCGTGTCAAACAGGGAGGGTGCGGTGCCGATTGTGTAGGCTTCCTGGCCGTCTTCCAGTCCGTCCCCATCAGAATCAATGTTGTTGGGGTCTGTTTCCCAGTAGGTCAGTTCCTCTTCATCTGGAATACCGTCGCCATCACTGTCCGGGCCGGTAGACATTTCAAAGTTTGTTGGCAAATTGGCGTGCAGTTGGGAGGTGGCCTCCTCATTTGGCTCCCAGGTAGGCGTTTCGGCCGCTTTTCTACTATCAACCATTGCTTTTGCATCCGCCTGTTTCTCCTCCAATGTCTCCTTCTTTTCCTGTTGGTCGTCAAAAAAGGCGGAAACCTGCTGCGATTGGAGCAGGGGGGAAAATAGCATCGAAAGGATAACGGTGACGGCCAGAAAACGATAAAAGTGCTTGCTGAACCAATAACGCTTTGCCAAAATAACGGCCGAAATCAAAAACAGCCCAAAGGCAGCCGCCGGAACCGCTTTCTCGGCCGGAACATGAACGGCCAGCCAGGTGGCTGGCGATTGGGTAATAGGCGTCGTCGCCAGGCCCAGTTGGGTCAAGTCATAGTCAAAGAAGTTGCTGCTCAAAACGGCCGTAACCCGTTCCTCATCCCCCTGCGCCGGGAATTCCAGGTTGAGAGTCATATACATCGGCAGCCCATTCTCATTCAGCCACAAATCGCCGCCGCCAACCATCCGTTCGTATACATCCGCAGTAGAGAGCCGCAGACCTGCCGGAAGTTTGCCTTGTTCTTGCAGTTGTTTTTCTAACTGCGCCCGCATGTAGTCGGCAAAAGCAGGGCCGTCAAGTTCAAGATGGTATTGGGTTCCCGATAGGGTTACGCCGCCCATTTCCAACACCCGTTCTTCGCCTAACGTCACATCTTTGACACCGGCCAGGAACCCCATTGGGTCGCCGCCCGGCGCAAAAAGGTCAGTCAAACCGTCAGCCTCTTCCCATTCCCCCTGCTGGCCCCGGCGGGCATAGGCGCTGCCATCTTCTACCCGGACTGCAAGGCCGGTGTCGGGATTGAAACTGAGGTCATTCCAGAGCGTCATGTTCAAGGCTTCGGCGGGCATATCAACCTGTCCCTCCATCGCCAGATTTTGAACGTCGGGTTGGGCGCCGCCGTTCGTAATCTTGGGTTGGGGATAAGTCGTTTGCGCCATTTGGCTTCGAAACGAATAACGGCCGCTTTCCTGGGCCTTTTGCCAGGCTTCAATGACCGTTTGTTCGGCCGAGGATGTTGGGGCTTGAGCCTCTGCCGCCGAAAAATGGGAAACGAGCAGCAGAAGTGCCGCTGCCACAACAAAAACGAAAATCGGCAGATTGGCTCTGCGACTCAACCGGGTTTGACTTCGACGTAACATGAATAGTCCTCCTATTGACCCGCCAACATCTGGCTGTCGCCGTCATCCGGTGAAGGATTGTCGTTTAACGACTGCCACAAGAAATGCAGGAGGGTATTTTTACTGGTAAAGTAGGTCTTTTCGCCTGTATAGGCGTCTTCGGCAACGGCTCTCCAATGAGTGTGCGTCTCATTTGTTTGCCAACGAATTAGATAAGCGGTGTGGTGCGTTTTTTCACCCATGCCCCTAGCTTACAAGTCAAACGTTACACGAACGCTACATGGCCCAAAAAGGATGTAACGTATACGTCGCGTAGGCCGTCTGCGTCCTCCTCGTTGAGATTTCTCAACCAGAAACGAGTATAGTAAGGTACAAGTGTCAGGTACTTCGATAACCGATACCATGCACCGCATAAGTACCTGGCACTTAAACCCTCACCCAGGCACCAGTAATTAAGGAAAAAATGAAAAAAAGAATCCCATCCCTCATATTCCTCATCATCCTGATCTTCCTCCTTTCCGCCTGTGCGGGAACGGAAGAGCCGGAAACAACGGCCGTTCCCACCACCAATCCCACAACAGAACCAACGGCCGAACCGAAACCCACCGACATACCCACCGTTGAACCAACGGCCGTTCCAACCCAGGAACCGACCACCGAACCAACCGCCGCTCCCACCGAACCCGCCACCATTCCCCAAATGGGGCCGCTGCCAATGACCGACGAAACTGCCTTTGAGATAGAGGCCCAATATGGCGGCGTGCCCTCGGCCGTTGCTGTCGAAGACGGTCTGGCCTACGTTGGCTTCGGCCCCCGCCTCATGACCATTGACGTCTCCAACCCGGCTGACCTGCAAATGGTGGGCAAAAGCCAGCTCCTGGCCGACAACATTCGAGACCTCGCCGTTGTGGACGGCATCGCTTACCTGGCTGCCGGACGGGCCGGTTTTGCCGTCATTGACGCGACAGACCCCGCCGCCCCCACCATTATCAACGCCGGTCCCACCTATGCCGGACATCAATTTTCCCCCTCGGCCAATTCGGTCCGCATCGAAGGAACCACCGCCTTTCTCACCGATTACAACCGCAGCACCAGCGATGTAAACCTGATCACCTTCGATATTACCGACCCGGCCGATATCCAGTTTATGGAATCGCTGCCCATTCAGAACAACGACTCCTTTGCCATTGACGACGGCCGTCTCGTCATCGCCGGAAACGGCCGCATCGAAATCAGGGACACGGCCGACTTGAAAACCGTTCTCAGCCACCAATCGCTGGCCGGTGGAAACTACTCCAACAGCGTTATCATTCATGGTGATACCGCTTATGTGGTTGAGATAGGCGGTGACTCTGGCGTTGAACGCTTTGACATCTCCAACCCCGACTCAATCCAGATCATAGGCGAACTCACCCCTGTCGAACTCTTCATCGGCAGCCAGGTTGCTGCTTCCGAAACAACCCTCTACAGTCTTGGCACTTTTGGTGAATTTGGCTTCTGCGAATCCCAGATAGACGTCATTGACATCAGCGGCGCCGAACCGGAAAGCGTCACCCGCCTCTCCCCTCAAATGTGCGTCACCGACCTCTTCGTAGATGGCAGCCTGCTCTATGTTACTGGCCGGAACGGCTTCAAAATCTTTGACGTCACCGACCCCACCGCCCCGCAAGAAGGAACCCCGTTCACCAACCCCGATGGCTTCCAAAGCGCCGAGGCCGTTGCTCTCTATGATGACGTCACCTACATCCTGACCGGCGAAGGCAGCGGGGCCGAGATACGGATCGTCAATCTGAACGGCGACACGGCCGAACTTGCCGGCGAAACCTTGCCCTTAGCCAGCACCGTCCTCTTCGATCTCTTGACAGTTGGAGACGTTCTCGTTGCGCCCCAATGGCAGGGCAGCCTCTTCACCTTCGACCTGACCGATCCGGCCGTTCCCCAACTATTATTCGCTCCCGACGATAGCCCCCCGTTTATCATTGGTGATCTTTTTAGCTATGTCGTCCGCGACGATGCCCTTTACCTGCCTGTCATCAATGATGCCATCGTCGGTGGGGTAGGTTTGGTTGATCTCTCCGATCCGAGAGACCCATTCGTGCCATCAACGATTGAAACAGGTGGTATGGTCATGCACATGACTGGAACCCGCGACTATCTATTCGTCCTGGTGCAGGGCGAAACCTTTACTATCCATATTTATGGCATAAACTCATCGCTGACGCCTATTGCGGTCAGCACAATTACGCTGCCGGAGCCAACCAACCGCCTGGCTGTCATTGGAGACACCCTCATTGCCGCCTGCGACGGGTGGAACTGCCAGTCGCTTTACACCATAGATATTTCCGAACCATATTCACCCGAAATCACCGGCCAATGGCAAATGAGCGTCGGCGCCCAAGACCTGGTCCCTGCCGGGGACGGCCTTTTCTACATGCTCGCCTCGGAAGGCAGCATCTGGCTCCTGAACGCCAGCGACCCCGCCAACCCCTTCCTGTCCGGTCACATCCAACTCCCCGGCGACTACGCCCACCTAAAAATCCAGGACGGCCGTCTCTACGCCGCAACCTACGACGCCGGACTCTACCTCCTGTCTCCCCAGGGGTAGACGACCTTATCTACAAAAAGAAAGAGCCACGAATTACACAAATTACACTAATTTTATCTTTAATTCGTGAAAATTTGTGTTAATTCGTGGCTAAATTTTTTAC